>JAPYTV010000038.1 GCA_029941985.1 Candidatus Pelagibacter sp.
TATTCATTGTTCTAGAAATATACTTTAATTATAGATTTGTGAATCTATTTGATTACTTTGGAATCTTGCATACTGGAATAGGCTCCATTTTATGCAAATTTAATTTTCTTATTTTTTCATATTTTTCACGATTTGGAGAGTTAGAATTGTTCATTGCTTCTTCCAATTCTGCATATTTTAATCCTAGTTGTCCTTCGTCAGTTCTTCCATCATCCCATAACCCATCAGTTGGCGGAACATCTATAATTTCTTTATGTATTTTTAGCTCTTTACCCAGCTCCCAAACTTCTGATTTATTACAGTCAGCAATTGGAGATATATCAACTCCACCATCACCATACTTAGTGTAAAAACCAACACCGAAATCTTCAACTTTATTGCCAGTTCCAACTACAATACCTTTATTTGCTGCTGCAACTTGGTAAAGAGTTGTCATTCGAAGTCTTGCTCTAGAATTAGCCATACCAAGATCATTTTCAAAACTTGATAAACTCGTTACAAAAGTTTCAAACAATTTATCTAAATTTATTGTATGTGCTTCAACATTTTTAAAATTTTTAACTAACCAAGATTGATGTTTAATACTTAAATCGTGTTGTAAAGAATTTTGTTTAATCGGCATTGACAGTACAATTGTTTTTAAGCCAGTCATTGCGCTTAAAGTACTTGAAACCGAAGAGTCGATTCCACCGGAAATACCTATAACCAAAGATTGTGCTTTGCTTGGCATCACTTCAACATAATCTTTTATCCAATTGCTTATAAATATTGCTTTTTCTGAAGGTTTCATAATTGTAAAATTTAAACGAAATTGTATTTAATACAATCGTTTAAGATGCCGCTTTAATATTATTTTTTGAATATGTGGCATTTTTTTTAATTTCATCTGAAATCAAAAATGCTAGCTCTAATGCTTGATTAGCATTAAGTCTTGGATCACAGTGTGTATGGTACCTATGAGATAAATCTTGATCTGATATTTTTTGTGCTCCTCCTGTACATTCAGTAACATTTTGCCCTGTCATTTCTATGTGTAAACCACCTGCATAACTTCCTTCGCTTTGGTGACAAGCAAAAACATTTTTTACTTCTTTAACAACATTGTTGAAGGGACGAGTTTTATATCCTGATGTAGATTTTATTGTATTACCATGCATTGGATCACATGACCAAATTACATTTAGCCCTTCCTTTTTAATTGCTCTAATTAATTTAGGTAAAAATTTATTCACATTATCGTGCCCAAATCTAGAAATTAAAGTGATTTTACCTTTTTCATTTTGTGGGTTAATCTTGTTGCACAAGTTAATTAAATTTTCTGATTTTAGTGTTGGTCCACATTTAATGCCTACTGGATTCTTAATTCCTCTACAAAATTCAACATGACCACCATCTAATTGTCTCGTTCTATCACCTATCCAAACAAAATGTGCAGATGTATCATGATATTCACCAGTCGTAGAATCTACTCTTGTCATTGATTGTTCAAATGGCAATAATAATGCCTCGTGAGAAGTCCAAAAATTTACTGTTTTTAATCTTCTGTTAAAATCAGAATTAATTCCACATGCTTCCATAAAAGCTAATGCATCTGCAATTTTATCTTCAAGTTCTTTAAACTTTTTAGCTTCAGGGCTTTTTTTAATAAAACCTAAATTCCATGTATGAACCATTTTTAAATCAGCAAAACCTCCATGAGAAAAAGCTCTTATAAGATTAAGAGTTGATGCTGATTGTGAATAAGCTTTAAATAATCTTTTAGGGTCAGGAATTCTTGATTTTTCATTAAATTCTATCCCATTAATATTATCACCCAAATAACTAGGGAGTTCTATATTACCTTGTTTTTCAGTTGGTGCACTTCTTGGTTTAGAAAATTGTCCTGCTATTCTTCCTAGTTTAATTACGGGTAAAGAAGCTGAATAAGTTAATACTAAAGACATTTGTAGGATTAGTTTAAAAGTATCTCTAATATTATCAGGATGAAACTCTGCAAAACTCTCCGCACAATCTCCACCTTGAAGTAAAAAAGCTTTTCCATCTACTACATCAGCCAATTGATTTTTTAGATGTCTAGTTTCACCAGCAAAAACTAATGGTGGAAAATTTTTAATTTTTCCAAGAACAAAGTCTAATTCTTTCTTATCCGGATATTCCGGGATGTGTTTTACAGGATAATTTTTCCAACTATTTATTTTCCAATTTTTCATATTCAACCTAGAAGTGTTCTACCAGAGTTTGGTAATTATTCAACAGTAACAGATTTAGCCAAATTTCTTGGCTTATCTATGTCATGCCCTTTTTTTAAAGCTGTGTAGTAAGCTAATTTTTGCATAGGGATCGTTAATAAAAATGGAAGTAGATCATCATTAATATTTTCCACTTCAATGGTTTCCCAAATATTTTCAGAAATAACTTCTTCTTTACTTTTATTAGTAATTAATAAAACCTTAGCACCTCTAGCTATTACTTCCTGCATATTAGAAATTATTTTTGAATAATAATTATCTCTTGGAGCTAAAACAACAACGGGCATTCCATTTTCTATTAGAGCTAAAGGACCATGTTTCATCTCTCCTGCTGGATACCCTTCAGCATGAGTATAAGAAAGTTCTTTAAGTTTTAAAGCGCCTTCTAAAGCAATTGGATATGACATGCCTCTACCAAGAAACATTGAACCTTTTGCTTCAGCAAATGTATTTGCAGCAGATTGAATTTTATTTTCACTTAATAATGTTTCCTCGACAAGTTTGGGGAGTTGTTTTAGATCTTTAATTTTTTGAATATACCTATCCTTTGTTATATTTTTTTTTAAACAGGATAGTTTTAATGCCATTATATATAGTACAAACAATTGTCCAAGAAAGGTCTTTGTTGATGCAACTCCTATTTCAGGTCCACAATGAATTGGCAAAATAAAATTTGAGTCCCTTGCAATGGAACTTTCAATTACATTAACAATACATGCAGTTTTCATCTTATTCTTATTACATAAATCTAAAGCAGCATAAGTATCAGCTGTTTCTCCAGACTGTGAAACAAAGATACATAAAGTATCTTTTTTAAATTTATTTTTTCGATATCTAAACTCTGATGCTACATCAACACTTACATCTAAAGTTGTTAGTTCTTCAAACCAATATTTTGCTGTTAAACAAGCATTATAAGCTGTTCCACAGCCTATAAGTGTTACAGAATTAATTTCGTTTAATTTCCATGGAAAATTGTAAATATTGATATCATTGTTAATATTATCAATATATTCTTTAACACAATTTTTTAGAGTTATGGGCTGTTCTTCAATTTCTTTGGCCATAAAATGTTTAAAGTCACCTTTGTCATAATTTTCTTCTTTTGAAGACAGCTCTAAAACTTTTTTATTTACTTTGTTTCCAGTTTCATCAAAAAACTCTACTTGATTTTTTTTAATAACACAAAATTCTCCATCATTTAAATATGATATCTTGTTTGTCATTGACTTTAATGCATATGAATCTGATCCTAAATAATTTTCATTAGGTCCATAGCCAACTGCAAGTGGTGAGCCTCTCCTTGCACCAACAATTAAATCTGGATGATCTTTAAAAATTATACCTAAAGCAAAACTTCCTTGAAGCTGTTTAAGCACTTTCAATATTGAATTTTGCAAATCATTTTCTTTTAAGTATTCAGTAATTAAATGTACAATTACTTCAGTATCTGTTTGTGATTTAAATTTATGACCTTTGCTAATTAAGTATTTTTTAAGAATAGTTGAGTTTTCTATAATTCCATTATGAACAACAGAAACTGTTTCTGATGAATGAGGATGTGCATTTATAGTATTGGGTATACCATGTGTTGCCCATCTAACATGGCCAATTCCTACAGAGCCGATCATTTTTTTGATAGCTAAATTTTTTTCTAACCTATCAACTCTACCTTCAGACTTTACTTCATTGATAAACCCATCAGACAAAGTTGCTATACCAGCTGAATCATAACCTCTATATTCTAATTTTCTTAAAGAATTAATTATAGTTGAAGAAACTGGTTTATTACTAGTAATTCCTATAATTCCACACATAATTTATCTTTTTTTTCTTTTGTAATTTTGGATTTCAGTTTGTAAAGATCTTGTTAATGCTAAAGATTTTTTTTTAACATTTTTAGTTATTACCGAGCCCGCTCCTACTAAACTATTTTCATTTATTGTAACTGGAGCTACTAAAGATGAATTTGATCCTATAAAAACATTATTCTTAATTTTAGTTTTGCTTTTTTTAACGCCATCATAATTACAAGTTATTGTGCCAGCACCTATATTAACTGATCTCCCAAGATCACTATCTCCAATATAAGACAAATGATTCACTTTTGATTTTTTTCCGATAATGCTTTTTTTAATTTCTACAAAATTGCCAACTCTAGAACCTTCTTTTAAAACTGTACCAGGTCTAATTCTTGCATAAGGTCCTATATCCACTTTACTTTCAATCTCACAATTTTCTATATGACAAAATGAATTGATCTTAACGTTATTACCTATTTTAACCTTAGGCCCAATAACAACATAGGGTTCAATAATAACATTCTTTCCAATCTTAGTATCTTCTGAAAAAAAAATTGTTTCTGGGCCAATCATTTTAACACCAGATTTTATAAATTTATTTCTAAGTTGGTTTTGAATTTTTTGTGAATTTATTTGTTTCATATAGAAAAATCTTTATAGTAAGTATAAAGTTATCTTAATTCACAAATTGTTTCTTAAAAATACTTTATAAATGACTCAAAAATATACAATTTTATTTGATCTAGATGGAACATTAGTTGATACAGCGCCAGATTTGATGAATGCTCATAACCATGTAATGAAAAAATATGGCTACCCTACTAAATCAACAGAAGAGATAAGAGGCTTAGTTGGTCAAGGTGCTAGTGCATTAATTGGAAGATCAATCTGGGGTCAGGCAAAAAAAGAATTTCACAGTGTGGATGATAAAAAAATAAAAGATAAAATGTCTAAAGACTTTATTAATTTTTATGGAAAAAATATAATTAAAGAAAGTACTCTTATTAACGGTGTTAAAGAATTTTTAAAATGGTGCAAAGAAAAAAATATTTCAATGGCCGTATGCACTAATAAACAAGAACATCTTGCTATTGATCTTTTAAAAAAAATAGAAATTTATGATTACTTTGAATATGTTGCTGGATCTAATACTTTTGATTATTGTAAACCAGATCCTAGACATCTTACAAGTATAATAGAAATTCTTAGTGGTGATTTAAAAAAATCATTAATGATTGGTGATAGTGAAAATGATGCAAATGCTGCTAAAGCGGCATCTATACCTCTAATTTTATTAGAAAATGGCTATACGGAAAAAAATACTAATGAAATTTACCACAATCATTTAATAAAAGACTTCATTGGGGTTGAAAAAATCGTTTCTACTTATTTAAAAGATTGATTTAATTTTTTTTGTTATTATTACTAAACCCTTAAAAATTAAGGAGACGTTTTGATTTCACATAAAGTAAAAGTTTACCCTTCCAGTATTCACCTACCTAAAAAAAATCAGTTAGCTTGGAAAATTGCAGAAATTGCATCAGATAATGCTAGGTTAGATAAAGATGCTATTGAAATGGTTATTAATAGAATAATTGATAATGCTTCAGTTGCTATAGCTTCACTTAATAGAAGAGCGGTTATTTCTTCAAGAGAGATGGCTTTAAAACATCCTAAAAAAAATGGTGCAACTTTATTTGGTATAAACTCAAAACTAAAATTTGATTGTGAGTGGGCTGCATGGTCAAATGGAACAGCTGTTAGAGAGCTTGATTTTCATGATACTTTTTTAGCTGCTGACTACAGTCATCCAGGTGATAACATCCCGCCTCTTTTAAGTGTTGCTCAACAAAATAAAAAAAGTGGTTTAGATCTTTTAAGAGGAATCATTACAGCTTATGAAGTTCAAGTAAATTTAGTAAAAGGTATTTGTCTTCACAAACATAGAATTGACCATATAGCACATTTAGGTCCAAGTGTTGCTTCGGGACTAGGAACAATGTTAAAATTAAATACTGAAACAATCTATCAAGCTGTGCAACAAGCTTTACACACAACAATATCAACAAGACAGTCTAGAAAAGGAGAAATTTCTAGTTGGAAAGCTTTTGCTCCAGCCCATGCAGGTAAACTTGCAATTGAAGCTGTCGACAGAGCAATGCGTGGTGAAGGAGCGCCTAGCCCAATTTACGAAGGTGAAGATAGTATAATTTCAAGAATATTAGATGGAAAAAAAGCTTTGTATAATATTCCCTTACCAAAAAAAGGGGAATACAAGAAAGCTATTCTAGAAACTTATACTAAAGAATATTCAGCTGAATACCAAGCCCAGGCACTTATAGATATTGCAAAAAAATTAAATAAAAAAATATCTAATCTTAACCAAATTAAAAAAATTGATTTGTACACAAGTCATCATACGCATTATGTAATTGGAACTGGTGCAAATGATCCACAAAAAATGGATCCAAAAGCAAGTAGAGAAACTTTGGATCACTCAATTATGTATATTTTTGCAGTGGCTTTAGAAGATGCTGATTGGCATCATGTTAAGTCTTATACTAAACAAAGGGCTAATAAAAAAAGCACTATTAAGATCTGGAGATCAATTGTAACTCATGAAGACAAAAAATGGACTAAAAAGTATCACGACCCTAATCCAAAAAATAAATCTTTTGGTGCCAAAGTTATTGTTACAATGAACAATGGCAACAAAATAGTAGAACAGCTTGATAGGGCAGATGCCCACCCTTATGGAAATCGTCCATTTAAAAGACAGGACTATATTCAAAAGTTTTTAACGCTTACAAATGATATTTTAGATAAGAAAGAAAGCTTGAGATTTCTAAAAACTGTTCAAAATTTAAAAAATTTGAAATCTGGTGATTTAAATAAATTGAATATCCAGGTAAAAAGAAGTCAAATAAAGAAAAACAAAAAAAAGGGAATTTTTTAGTGCACTTTATAGATAAAGAACCCAGTCAAAAAAGAGCTGACTTTGTAAGAAAATTAAAAACAAATAAAATTCTAAGAGTTCCTGGGGCATACAATCCTTTAACAGCAAAATTAATTGAAGAAATTGGCTATGATGCTGTTTATGTGTCAGGTGGAGTTATGGCTAATGACTTAGGTTTTCCAGATATAGGTTTAACAACTCTACAAGATGTAAGCACAAGATCTTATTTAATATCAAGAGTAACAAGTCTGCCGACTGTAGTTGATATAGATACTGGTTTTAAATCTTGCGATGAAACAATTAAAACATTTGAAGATTTTGGAATTACTGCTGTTCATTTAGAAGATCAAGTTCAGCGAAAAAGATGTGGTCACCTAGATAATAAAGAATTAATTTCAACGAATGAAATGGTTAAAAAAATTAAAGAATGTGTTGCGGCAAAAAAAGATGAAAATTTTAAGATTATAGCTAGATCTGATGCGAAAGATGTTGAGAGTATAGATAAAATGATTGACAGATGTAAGGCATATATTGATGCTGGGGCTGAAATTATTTTCCCCGAAGCTCTCCATGATGAAAAAGATTTTGAAAAAGTTAGAAAAGAACTTTCATGTTATTTGCTAGCTAATATGACAGAATTTGGAAAATCAAAATTATTCAATTACAAAGAGCTAGAAAATTTTGGTTATAATATTGTGATATATCCAGTTACCACTCAAAGGTTAGCTATGAAAAACGTCGAAGATGGCTTACGGGACATTTATGCTAATGGACATCAAAACAATATCATTGATAAAATGCAAACAAGAAAAAGACTTTATGAGTTAGTTGAGTATGAAAAATATAACTCCTTAGATGAAAAAATTTATAATTTTAGTACTGAGGGACATGAATAATGAGTGATGATATAAAAAAAGGTTTATTAGGTATTGTAGTTGATGAAACTGAGATTTCAAAAGTAATGCCTGAGATTAACTCACTTACATATAGAGGTTATGCTGCTCAAGATTTATGTGCAAGATGCAAATTTGAAGAAGTTGCTTATTTAATTTTAAATAAAGAATTACCAAACAAAAAACAGCTTAAACAATTTGAGAAAGAAGAGACTAAAGAAAGGGTTTTATCTAAAACTCTAATCAATGTTTTGAAGCAAATGCCAAAAAAATCTCACCCTATGGATGTTGCAAGAACTGTCGTAAGTGTTATGGGTCTTGAAGATAAAGAAACAAAAGATAACTCTTCTGAGGCAAACCTTAGAAAAGCAATGAGAATATTTGCCAAAACTCCTGTTGCTTTAGCAGCTTTCTACAGACTTAGAAAAGGTAAAAAAATAATACCTTCAAAGAAAAAATTAACTTTTGCTGAAAATTTTTTTCATATGTGTTTTGGGAAAGTGCCTAATAAGGAAATTGTTAAAGCCTTTGATGTTTCCTTAATCTTGTATGCTGAGCATAGTTTTAATGTTTCAACTTTTACTGCAAGAACTATAACAAGTAGCTTATCAGACATTCACGGTGCAATTACTGGTGCTATAGCAAGTTTAAAAGGTCCATTGCATGGTGGTGCAAATGAGGAAGTGATGCACATGATGAAAAAAATTAAAAAACCTGAAAATGCATTAAAATGGATTAACAAAGCTCTTGATAATAAAGATGTTATTATGGGATTTGGCCATAGAGTTTATAAAAGTGGAGACTCTAGAGTTCCGACAATGAGAGAATACTTTGGTAAAGTTTCTAAAATTAAGAAAGATAAAGTATTTGAAAAAATATATGAAATTGTTGAAAAAGTTATGATTAAAAGAAAAAATATTCATCCAAATGTTGACTACCCTACTGGACCCACTTATCATTTAATGGGATTTGATACTGATTTTTTTACACCAATATTTGTAATATCTAGAATTACTGGATGGTCAGCACATATTATGGAGCAACATGCTGCCAATAAACTAATTAGACCTTTAGCTAGCTATAAGGGCAGTAAGCATAGAAAAGTAATGCAGTTAAATCATAGATAAACTCTATTTTTTTTCAATTTTAGCAAATCTATAATTGAATAGAATTTCACATTTAAAATTATTTTTATTAACAAATTCATCAACAGCCTGTTTTACACCCGGAGTATACGGTAAGCTATAATCATCACACAAAATAGTTCCATTATTTTCTAAAACTTCAATACAGTTACTCAAATCATTTGTGACTGTTTTATAGTGATGACCTCCATCTAAAAAAACATAATCAATTTTAGTCATATCTATTTTTTTTAAAACACTATTTGAGTTTCCTTGAATTAGATGAACGTTCTCTTTAAATTTTCCTAATAGCTCTTCAACTGCTTTAATACTATAAGGGTCTTGTCTTTTAATTATTTTAAAATAAATATTTTTAAATGGATTTAAAAAATTTGTACTCGGTATTTTTTCATGTTGATTTTCATCACTTACATTAAATAAATCTGGTCCTATATAATTAAAATCGTTTTGGTGAATTGAATATAATAACTCACAAACATTTCTTGCTGTTACGCCATGGAATACACCTACTTCTAAAAAAGTTTTTAGTTTTTTGGATGCTATTTCACTTAAAAATAGTTCTCCAATACCTTTTTGTTTAGGACAAGTTTTTCGAAAATATTTTTT
>JAPYTV010000039.1:0-7915 GCA_029941985.1 Candidatus Pelagibacter sp.
GAAAGATACTTTAAAATAACCAAAACTATATATGGCGATTTAGATGAAAGATTAGCTCAATCAAAAAATCTTGCTGGAGAAAATTACTCAATTGCGGACATTGCAACTTTTCCTTGGATTGCAAGACATGATTGGCATGATATTGGTCTTAAAAATTTTAAAAATTTAACTAGATGGTATTTGAATATAGCCAGTAGAGAAGCCGTAATTAAAGGTTATGATCTTTTAAAAATTGGTTCTGAAATACCAAAACCTTAGTCGTCTGCGTAAACTTTTTCTTCTTTTTCATGCTTTTCTTGAGCTGCTATACAAAGCTCTGCAATTGGTCTTGCCATCAGTCTTTTTAGACCAATTGGTTCAGCTGTTTCAGTACAAAAACCATATATATTATCCTTAATTCTTATTAACGCTTTGTCAATTTTAGAAATTAATTTTATTTGTCTGTTTATGGCTTTCATTTCAACAGTTTTATCAGTGTATGAATTTGCCTGATCTACAATATCTGCTGAAACACTACTGTCATCAATTGAACCATTATAAAGTGCTTCATTATTTGTTTTTACTATTTCTTTTTTCCACTCCTGAAGTTTTGATTTAAAATAAGCACGATGTTTTTCACACATGTATTTTTCAGTATTTTTTGGAATATAATTTTTTGATATTTTAATAGGTGATTTTTTTTTCAGTAAAGCTGTATTTGTTTTTTTTGTAGAAGATTTTGAGATTTTTGTCATGTTTTTAAATTTGAATTGCAGGAGTATATTCAGCAATTAATGGGTGTCAAGTATGGTAAATTCATATAAATTTAAAAATAAAATATAATATAAGACCCATAATGAACTTAAATAAAACAAACATAAATAAATTATTTTATATTTTTATTACAGCTCATTTAATTTTATGGACATTAGTTCCGTCATTAACAAATAATAATTTACCACTTGACACAATAGAGGCTTTAGCATGGGGTAGTAATTTAGATTGGGGCTTTAACAAACATCCCCCAGTAAGTGCTTTTTTTTCAGAAATTTTTTATCAAATTTTTGGTGCGCAAGATTGGGCTTATTATTTATTAAGTCAAATATTTATAGTAATAACTTTTTTTGTTGTATTTAAGTTTGCAGAAGAACTATTTAAAGATAAAACTTTAAGCTTAATATCTGTTTTTTTACTAGAGGGTATTTATTTTTATAATTTTACAACTCCAGAATTTAACGTAAATGTTTGCCAATTACCTTTTTGGGCACTATGTGTTTATTATTCTTGGAAATTATTTAATAACCAAAAAATAAAATTTAAAGATTGTTTTTGGCTAGGAGTATTCGCAGCCATAGGTTTTTTATCAAAATATCTTTTTATTTATCTTTTAATATCAATAGATTTATTATTTTTTTATACAATTTTTATAAAAAAATATAAAAAATTTAATTTTAAGTATTTAATATCTTTAGAAGTTTTTATTGTTTTGTTAGTTCCACATTTAATTTGGTTAATAAATAATGACTATATAACCATTACTTATGGATTAGCTAGAACAGGATTAGAGAACTCAAATATATTAGATCATATCATTCATCCATTAATTTTTTTAGGTAAACAAATTGGAATATTAATACCATTTTTTATTATGTTATTTTTTTTAATAAAAAAATTTAAATTTAAAATATCTTTAAAAGACAAAAAATTATTATTTCTAATTTTTGTTAACTTGATTCCAATAGGATTAATGTTACTTACTTCTATATTGACTGGATCAAAAATAAAAACAATGTGGATGACACCATTTTATTTATTTATAGGAGTGTTAATTGTTTATATTTTTCAAACACAAATAAATTTAAAAAAATTAAATAATTTTATGTTATCATTTTTAATTCTATTTCTTTTTTCGCCATTTCTTTATGGATACATTTCACTTACAGAGATAGAAAAGCGAACAGACTATAAGGGAAAAATAATTGCAGAAAAAATTCAGAAAGAATGGAACAAAGATCATAAAGAAAATATTAACGTTGTGCTTGGCAATGAATGGAAAGCTGGTAATTTATCATATCATCTAAAATCAAGACCTTCCTGGGAAGGTTTTGTGACAAAAGATAAATTAAATTCTTTATCTAAATTTACATGTATTGATAATGTTTGTGTAGGAGTTAAATGAAAAAAATAAAGATATTAATACCTATTTATAATGATTGGCAGTCAGTCTTTAAACTCTTAGAAAATATTAATTCAGAAGTATCTACTTTAAATCATGAATTTTCAGTAGTAATAATTAATGATGCATCTACTGAAAATAGACCAGAATTTCTAGCTAATTTAGAAAATTTAAAATCAGTTCAAGTTATTAATATGAAAGAAAATAGAGGACATGCAAGATGTAATGCTGTTGGATTGAAGTATATTAATGAAAAAGTAGATTTCGATTATGTAATTCCGATGGATGGGGATGGAGAAGATAGACCTGAAGAATTAAGCTTATTTATTGAAAAAATAAAAAATTATTCAGATAAAGTTATTACAGCTGATAGAGTTAAAAGATCTGAAGGCTTTATTTTTAAATTTTGCTATTTAGTCCATAAGTGTTTAACTTTTGTTTTTACAGGCCAAACAATTAAATTTGGTAATTATGTCTGTCTACCTAAATTTGAAGTTAATAAAATGGTTAATGAATCGGCTACATGGAGTAGTTTTTCAGGATCATTAGCAAAAACAGTCAAAGATAGAAAATCCATTTCATCCATAAGAGGAACAAGATATTTTGGACCATCTAAAATGAGTTTTGTTAATTTATTAAAACACTCTCTTTGTATTATTGCTGTTTTTAAAACAACATTATTTATTAGATCTTTATTGTTTTTAATTGCTTACATATTTTTGGTTGCAGGAAAGATATCAGTTATTACTTTAATACCAGTCGTAGCAGTTATTTTTATGGTGATTTCTGTAATTATATTATCAAGAAGAGAAAATATTTCAGAGTTTAACTGCTCCCTAGCAAATATGTATAATATTGAAAATCTTAAATAGCTTTTATTATTGGTAGTGAGTGAAAGTCAGCCGTATCTATCTTTGAAGAGTGATCTTTCCTCATATTCCATCTCTTATTTACTCCAGCACTAGCTAAACTCAGTGTTGATCGGCCATATCTATAGTTTGTATTATCAATAGATCGCATGAGAGTGTTAATTTTTTCATCTTTTTCAGAGGAAAATAAGTTTTTGCTACCATCTGAGCTAACTAAGCCAGTCAATGTTATTCCTGCTTTTTGATATCTATATCCATTTATAAAAATTTCATTTAATATAACCAAAGCTGTTTTAACTATTTCAATACTATTATTGGTAGCGATTGGAAAATCTATTGTTTTAGAATTTGAATAATAAACTCCTTTATTTTGAAAAGGGCTTGTTCTTACAGAGACAGTTATTGATTTTGCAATTAAAGACTCTGATCTAATTTTTTCAGAAGCATTTAAACAATATTTTGCTACAGCTTCTTGCAACTCTTGAAATTTTTCAACCCTTGTACCAAAAGATCTCGATACTACACAGCTTTTTCTTTTTGAACTTTTTAAATCTAAAGGTATACAGGAAATACCTCTAAGCTCTAATGCAGTTCTAGAACTTAAAACATTAGAACTTTTTTTAATCCAAGTGTTTGACATATTTTTTAATTGTTTAGCATTGTAAATTCCATTTTGGTGGTAAAATTTAGTTAGTTGTTTACCAACTCCCCAGACATCATTGATATCTATTTTTTCTAATAGTGGATCAATATTTTCTATACCTATTAAGTTAGTGACTCCTGATTGTTTTTTCTTAGCTATATGATTTGCAACCTTGCTTAAGGTTTTTGTTTTTGCAATACCAATACTTGTAGGTATACCTGTCCATTGTAAAACAATGCTTCTAATTTCTTTTCCAACATCTTCCACCTCATCATCAGGAAAGTTACTTAAATCTAAAAATGCTTCATCAACAGAATATATTTCTAATTCAGGATTAAATCTTTTCAAAGTTCTCATTACTCTTCTAGACAAATCTCCATACAAAGAATAATTTGAAGAAAAAACATAAACATTATTTCTAAGTATTATATCTTTAGCTTTAAAGTAAGGTTCTCCCATTTTAATACCGAAAGTTTTGGCTTCATTTGATCTTGCAATAATGCATCCATCATTATTAGATAAAACGACCACAGGTTTATTTCTAATTTTAGGATTAAATAATCTCTCACAAGAAACATAGAATGAATTGCAATCAACAAGTGCTATTTTTTTAGTACGTTGAATGGATGACATAAGTCACAACTCCCCAGATGAATACTTCAGATTCATCATTAATCATTATTTTGTCTTCAATATTTTTTGAGCCTGATGTTAAAAATTGACCGTCTTTAGATTTAACAAAACTTTTAATAACTAACTCATCATGAACATTTGCAACTACTGTTGAAAAATTTTTGGGTTTTAAACTTCTATCAATAACTAGCAAGTCACCATCATAAATACCAACGTCAGTCATCGATTTTCCTTGAACTCTAATGATAAAAGTTGCTGGAACATTTTTGATTAGATGAACATTAAGATCCACATCTTCTTCAATATAATCTGTTGCAGGAGAGGGAAAGCCAGCGCCTGCTTTATGTAGATAAAAGGGAATAGTTAATTTCATGTTCTTGCTTTGTTCTTATTATTAACCCAGTTATACAATACAGTCAATAGGTTGTATTTTGAGTCTATAACTGAATCAAAAGTGAATCAAAACGTGAACATCCAAACTACATTTTGTGCTCTTGTGGATAACTTCAACCAAGGATAGATTTGAAATCTATGAATAAGCTAAAAACTAGCTTTCCAATAAAATTTAAGAAAGCAAAATTACCATCAAAAAATAAATTAATTGGCAAATATTGTTTTTTAGAACCTAGAAATAGCAAGAAACATTCTAAGGATTTATTTAAAAATTTTTCGTTAGATAAAAAAGGTGTTGATTGGACTTATATGCCGACAGGCCCATATAAAAGTGAAGCATCTCTTAGAAGATATCTGAAAGCCAAAGATCTTACAGGCAATCCATTCTTTTATAGCATTTATTCCAAAAGGCTTAAAACTTATTGTGGACTAGCAAGTTATTTAAGAATTAAACAACAGGTAGGTACAATTGAAGTTGGCTGGATAAGTTATGCACCTAATTTACAAAGAACAGTTGAAGCTACAGAGGCAATGTATTTAATGATGAAAAATGCTTTCGATGAGTTGGGCTATAGAAGATATGAATGGAAATGTGACAATTTAAATAAAAGATCAAAGAAATCAGCACTAAGACTAGGATTCAAATATGAGGGTGTATTCAGACAAGCAACAATATATAAAAAAAGAAATAGAGACACAGCCTGGTTTGCCGTAATAGATAAGGAATGGAAGAAGATTAAAAAAGAATATCAAAAATTTTTAAATCCATTAAACTTTGATAAGGATTATAAACAATTAAAGAAATTAAAATTTAAATAATAAAAAAATGAAAAAGGAGAAGTATAAATGAAAAAACTGACATGTCATTGTGGAGGTGTAGAAGCGGAAGTAAATTTACCTGAAAAATTAGAAAAAGTTTTGAGATGTAATTGTTCAATTTGTAAAAGAAAAGGTTATATCATGACAATGGTAGGAGGTGATGATTTAAAAATTACAAAAGGACAAGATCTTTTAACACTATATCAATATCACACAAAAGTAGCTGAACATTATTTTTGTTCAAAGTGTGGAATCCATACTCACAATAAACCAAGAAGTAATCCGAAAATATATGGAATAAATATTGCATGTGTTGAAGGTATCAATCCTTTTGAATTAGAAAATGTTGGTGTGAATGATGGTCATAATCATCCTCTTGATCAAAAAAAATAATTTTTTATGCAACAAATTAACGATTGCTTTAGTAAGGTAAAAAAAGATTGTTTTAAGTTTATTTCATCTCAAGAAACAAAGAAAGATAAATTCAAGAATAAAGATAAGATGATTAAATCTTTTTTAATTCCTTTAAGCTTTTGGATATCAAAAAGAGCTAACAAAGAAAAACCACTAATGATAGGTTTGGCAGGAGGGCAAGGTTCAGGTAAAACTACCATTTCATCAATTTTAAGTTTAATTTTACAAAAATATTTTAAATTAAAAGTATTTATAGTTTCAATTGATGATTTTTATAAAACAAGAAAAGATAGAAAGTTGTTATCCAAAAAAAAGCACCCTTTATTAATGACAAGAGGAGTTCCTGGAACTCATGACATAGATTTAATGTTAAGTTTTTTCAAAAAAGTTAAAACTAAAAAATTTAAAAACATACAAGTCCCTAAATTTAACAAAGCAATAGATGACCGTTGCCCAAAAAGTTTATGGTATAAAATAAAATCAAAGCCTGATGTGGTAATCTTTGAAGGTTGGTGCGTCGGAGCTAGAGCTCAAACAAATATTCAGCTTAAAAAACCAATTAATTCACTTGAAAAAGTTTATGACCAGGGTGCTAAATGGAGGTCTCATGTTAATAATCAATTGAAAACAAAATATAAAACATTATTTAAACAGTTAGATGGATTGCTGTATTTAAAAGCTAAAAATTTTAAATTATTAAGAGCATGGAGATTAAAACAAGAGAGAAAACTTTGGATACAGACAAAAAATAAGAAAAATTTAAAGATTATGAGTAGCGGTGATATAATAAACTTTATGCAAACTTATCAAAGAATTACTCAACAAATGTTTAAAGATGCGTTAAAAAGCTCATCAGTAATAATGAATTTAAATAGTAACCATCAAATTGAAACGATAAAAATTAAAAAATAATGAAAAAAATATTTTTAATATTGTTATCCATAACTTTGTTCAATCAACAAGCTTTTGCAGTAACTTTATCTGAAGCACTATTGGAGGCTTTTAATAATAATACTGAATTGAATGCTGAAAGACAAAATATTAGTGTATCACAAGAAGATTTAAAAATTTCAAAAAGTGGATATTTACCATCTGTCACAATTTCTGGAAGTAAAAGCAAGGAAGATACAGATAAATTAACTAATAGATCAGGAGCAAATGTATCAGTTAAAGATGTCGACCCTTTAACTCAAACATTAACAATTGAACAAACATTATTAGATTTAGAAAAAAATGCAAATATACAAAAAAATAAAATTGGAATTGATCTTGCGAAAGTAAAATTGTTAAAAAAAGAACAAGAAATTTTATTAAAAGCAATTGAAGCTTATTCAGGCTTAATATTAGCTAATCAAAAATTTAAAATTAATGAGAACAACTTAAGTTTGTTAGATAGACAAGTTGAAACTGATCGTGCAAAACTAGAACGTGATCAAATTACTTTAGCAGACTTAGCACAATCAGAAGCCTCTCTTGCTGGGGCACAAACAAAATTAATTAAATCTAAAAATGAAATTACAACCAATAAGTTAAATTATGAAAATATAATTGGACCAATTTCAGATCCTAATTCTTTAGAAAAAAATTTTGATATTAATTTTATATCTCCACAAACCCTAAGTAATGCAATTGAAATTTCAAAAAAAAATAATCCTGATTTGATTATTGCAAAATTAGAATATGAACAATCTGATAAAGATGTTGCAATAGCAAGATCTAGCTTATCTCCCTCAGCTAAACTTTCATATGAAAATTCTAGATCTAAAGATTTTAGCTCTACATACGATGAGCGCAATAAAAGCGTTCTAAAAGCAATAGTTTCATGGCCAATATATTCTGGAGGAAAAAATAGAGCTTCTTTAAGTAAAAATAGAAATTTAAAAAATAGAAAAAAACTATTATTAGATAATGTTATCAAAACTAATGATACTAATGTTGCAAGTGCATGGTCTAGTTTACAGGCTTCAAAAAGTTTGTTAAATTCAGTTA
>JAPYTV010000039.1:8015-9574 GCA_029941985.1 Candidatus Pelagibacter sp.
GTTGCAAGTGCATGGTCTAGTTTACAGGCTTCAAAAAGTTTGTTAAATTCAGTTAAACTACAAGTTAAAGCAGCAGAAATTGCCAATGAAGGAATTACAGCCGAATATGAATCTGGGCTTGGAAGATCTACATTGGATGTAATACAGTCTAACTCTATTTTACTTAGTTCAAATGTAAGCTTTGCAGAAGCTGAGAGAAATTATTTTCTATCTCGATTTAAGCTTTTGCAGTCAGTAGGGCTTTTAAATAATAATTACTTAAAACTTCAATAATAGACCCCTTTTTTAATAAAATTTTAACTATTGAAAATAAGAACAAAATGTGTACATTTGTATCATGATTCGAATACTAATTATTTTAAATAAAAGGGCAAAAAATGACTAAAAATAACCTAAAAGTAGTTAAATCTACAAAAGATCATGAAGCAGATAGTAAAGAAAAAAATAAAGCATTAGAAGCGGCAATTAGCCAAATTACAGATAATTTTGGAAAAGGCTCAGTAATGAAGCTCGGTCAACGTAGAGCAATGGATATTGAGTCTATATCAACAGGATCTTTAAGTTTAGATTTAGCCCTTGGAATAGGTGGCTTACCAAAAGGAAGAGTTGTTGAAGTATATGGTCCAGAATCATCTGGCAAAACTACACTAGCATTACAAGTTGTTGCTGAAGCTCAAAAAGCAGGTGGAATATGCGCATTTATAGACGCAGAACATGCGTTAGATCCAGTTTATGCAAAAAAAATTGGTGTAAATACAGAAGAATTATTAATTTCACAACCAGACGCTGGTGAACAAGCTTTAGAAATTGCTGATACATTAATTAAGTCAGGATCTATTTCTGTAATAGTTGTAGATTCAGTAGCAGCATTAACTCCTAGAGCAGAAATTGAAGGAGAGATGGGAGACCATCATGTGGGACTTCAATCAAGACTTATGAGTCAAGCTTTAAGAAAATTAACAAGTTCAATTTCAAGTACAAATACCATGATGATTTTTATTAATCAGATAAGAATGAAAATTGGTGTTATGTTTGGAAGTCCAGAAACTACCTCTGGTGGGAATGCACTTAAGTTTTATGCATCAGTAAGAATGGATATCAGAAGAATTGGTGCCATTAAAAATGGAGATGAAATTATTGGTAATTCTACAAGGGTTAAGGTTGTTAAAAACAAAGTTGCCCCCCCATTTAAAGTAGTGGAGTTTGACTTAATGTATGGAAAAGGAATTAGTAAAGTAGGTGAGTTAGTAGACCTAGGTGCCAAAGCTGAAATAGTTGAAAAATCTGGTGCTTGGTATGCTTATAAAGGTGAAAAGATTGGTCAAGGAAGAGAGAACGCCAAAACGTATCTAGAGCAAAATCCAAATATTGCCGCAGAAATTGAAATGGCAATAAGAGAAAAAGCTGGAGTTATAGCAAAGAAAATTGAAGGGAATCCACTTGATCCAGATAAAGCTGCAAAAGATCAAATAGAGGATCCAAAAGAAGAAGTCAAAGAGGAAAAAGTTCCTACTAAAAAAAATTAGTTAAAGTCATCTTTAATTATTAAAAGGCGCTTA
>JAPYTV010000040.1 GCA_029941985.1 Candidatus Pelagibacter sp.
TGAATCGTCTTTTTTGAAGAAGCTTTTTTTTCCTTTAAAACCAAAACTTTTTTTCTCTCCATCTCTTGATGGTCTATCTGCTCTTCCTCTTACAAATGATTTTGGTTTATCACCAAATCTAGATTTTTTTTCATCTCTGAATTTTCTTTTTTTATTATATGGAGCCTTACCCCTCTTGTTTCCTCTCGAATTTTTTCTTAACCCACCTGGCGCAGGTTTAAAGTTTGGATCAATTAATTTACTAATTGAATTCCACATCAATCTATCATCTGGTGTAAGAAAAGTTAAGGCAGAACCTTCCGATCCTGCTCTAGCAGTTCTTCCAATTCTATGAATATAATCTTCCGGAACTTGAGGTAAATCATAATTTATTACATGTTGAATTAAGGGAATGTCCAATCCTCTTGCCGCAACATCAGTTGCGATTAATATTTTTTTAAGACCTTTTCTAAATGAATTAATTACACGATTTCTTTTACTTTGACGAAGATCTCCATGAATTGCATCAGCTGAATGACCTTCTTCTTTAAGACGCTTAACCATTTTGTCAGCACTACGTTTTGTTTTAACGAAAACTAGGATTGATCCTTTTCTTGCTAAGAACTGATCAATTAATTCATCATATTTATTTTCTTTATAAACTTGAAGCGTTTCTTGTTTAATTTTAGCAATAGGAACTGAAGTTGATCCTGCAGAAATTCTTTCAGGTTTATTTAAATATCTTTCTGAAATTCTAAGAATATTTTGTGGCAATGTTGCAGAAAATAATAATGTTTGGTGGTCTTTTGGAACAAATTTTAAAATCATTTCTATTTGTGGAGTAAAACCCATATCTAACATTCGATCTGTTTCATCTAATACCAAGTATTTTGTAGCTGATAAATTTAAGCTTTTCCTTTTTAGGTGATCATTAATTCTGCCTGGTGTACCAACAATTATTCTAGACCTATTACCTAATTGTCTAAGTTGTTTTTGCATAGCCTCTCCACCTATAAGCAGTGCAGTTTTAATATTAATTTTATCACCAATAATACTTTTGATAGCCGTCATTACTTGGGTTGCTAATTCTCTAGTCGGACACATAACTAATGCAAATGCATTTTTATCTAATATTAGTTTATTAATTAAAGGAATGCTGAAAGCCAAGGTTTTTCCCGTTCCCGTTTGTGCAGTTCCTAAAACATCTTTTCCCTCTAAAGCAACCGGTATTGCCATGCCTTGAATTGGCGTTGGCTTCTTAAAATTCATTTTTTCCAATGAATGCTTTAACAAATCTTCTATTTTTAATGATTTAAAATTTTCCATTTAGATATTTAGATTTTTTAAAATTTAAGGAGATATGCTCTTAATCCTTTAATACGTCTAATTTATATAGGGATATCTATAGGTTTTTTGAATAATCACAAGAAGTGAATTTTTTTTGAAAAGATGAACCATAAGCAAATAATAGTTTTTTTAAGTTTTCAAATTAAGCAATTAATGTATAAGAGCCTCAAATTATGCCTAATAATATTAGAAACATCACAATCATTGCTCACGTTGACCATGGTAAGACAACCATGATTGATAATCTTATGAAACAAAGTGGTTCATTTAGAGACAATGAAGTTGTTGATGAAAGATTAATGGATTCTGGTGAATTAGAAAAAGAAAGAGGTATCACTATTTTAGCTAAGCCTGCTTCAATTAATTGGCAAGACACAAGAATTAATATTATAGATACACCTGGACACAGAGACTTTGCTGCAGAAGTAGAGCGAGTCTTAAGTATGGCAGATGGAGCATTATTGCTTATTGATTCTGCTGAAGGTGTAATGCCTCAAACAAAATTTGTATTGGCTAAAGCTCTTAAACAAGGATTAAAACCAATTGTTATAATAAATAAACTAGATAAGGCTGACCAAAGAGCCAATGAAGTATTAGATGAAACATTTGATTTATTTGTAAGCCTAGATGCAAATGATGAGCAATTAGATTTTCCAGTTTTATATGCTAGCGGAAGGTCTGGATGGGCTAGTAAAGAAGTCGATGGTCCAAGAGAAAATCTTCATCCATTATTAGATTTAATCATAGAACATGTTAAGCCTGCAGAGCTTGATACTAGCAAACCTTTTGCGATGTTATCTACACTTTTGTATGCAGATAATTTTTTAGGTAGAAGCTTAGTTGGAAAAATATCTCAAGGAACAGCAAAAGCTAATCAACCAATTAAGGCGATAAATCTTAAAGGTGAAAAAATAGATGAAGGTAAATTAACTAAAATTTTTAGATACGAAGGAACAAAAAAAGTACCCATCGAAGTTGGTGAAGCTGGAGATATTGTTGTAATTGCTGGATTAGAAAAAGCTAACGTAGCCGACACTATTTGTGATCCTGAAGTAAATGAACCAATTCCCGCAACACCAATAGATCCGCCCACTATGTCTATTACAATCAGCGTTAATAGTTCTCCACTTGCTGGAACTGAAGGGAAAAAATTAACAAGCACTCAAATTAGAGATAGATTAATTACTGAGGCACAAAACAATGTTGGAATTTCTTTTTCTCAAAATGCTAATGTAGATTCTTTTGTAATTAGTGGTCGTGGAGAATTAATGCTTGAAATATTACTCACACAGATGAGACGTGAGGGTTTTGAAATGACAGTAAGCCCTCCAAAAGTTTTATACCAACAAGATGAAAATGGAAATAAGCTTGAACCTATTGAAGAAATCACTGTTGATCTAGATGAAGAATACTCATCAAAAATAATTGATTCAATGAATAGAAAAAAAGGTAAATTAATTGACCTTAAAGATACTGGAAAAGATAAAAAACGACTAATCTTTCATGCACCAACAAGAGGTTTAATGGGTTATACAAGTAGATTTCTTACTCTAACAAAAGGTACCGGTGTAATTAATAGAATATTTCATGGTTATGGAAAATTCGAAGGTGAGATGGATGGAAGAAAAAATGGTGCTTTGATTTCCATGGCTACTGGAAAAGCAGTAGCGTTTGCAATATTTAATTTACAGGCAAGAGGTGAAATGTTTGTTACTCATAATGACCCTGTTTATGAGGGAATGATTGTTGGATTAACTCCAAAACCTGGTGATATGATTATCAATGTTATGAAGGGTAAACAATTAACCAATATGAGAACTCAAGGAACTGATGAAAACGTAGTGCTTACTCCAGTTCGAAAAATGTCAATTGCTGAACAATTAAGTATATTAAATACTGACGAAGCTCTAGAAATTACTCCTAAATCTCTTAGATTAAGGAAGGCTATTCTTAACCCTAATGAAAGAAAAAAAAATGAAAAGTCTGGAACACCCCTTTAATTAAAAGTTTTTCCTACAATAAACAATCCTAAAGCAACAGCAGGGCCTATTCCAAAAGCAAATAATAGTGTGCCCACACCAACTGTTCCCCCTAAATACCAACCAACTGCAACTACCGTAATTTCAAGAAATGCTCTAACACCTGCGATTGGTAAATTTGTTTTCTTTTGAAGGCCTACCATCAAACCATCTCTTGGGCCGGGCCCTAAATTTGCAACTAAATAAATTCCGCCACCCAATCCAACTGTGAGTACAGCCACTATAGCTAAAATTAATTGTGATATATAGTTGTCTGGTGTTGGCACAAACTTAATACAAATATCTATCATTAAAGCAATAATTAAAGCATTAAGAATTGTTCCAATTCCAGGTTTTTGATTTAATGGTATCCAAAAAAGTAAAACTCCAATACTGACAAATAAAGTAATTACCCCAATTGAAAAATCTATATTTAATGAAATACCTTGAGCTAAAACACTCCACGGCGAAGCTCCTGAAGCTGAAACTATTAATAGTCCTTCACCTAATCCAAATAATGCTAAGCCAAAACATAAAAAAAAAAATGTAGAAATTTTAGGTTTTAAGTTTAAAGGCTTATTTGAACTCCATGAAACTTTAGGAACATTTTTTATAGACAAAAACATATGTTCTCTCATTATACGCTTTCACAAAAAAAGAAAGTCTATTATTCTAACTTTTTATGAAAAAAATTTTTTTCAACATTATTATATTATTTTTTATTACATCAAATTTAAATGCTCATATTTTACACTATAAAAATTTTAAAAAAATTGAAATGGAAATTTTTCGCAATAATGAATTAATTGGATATAATTATTATTTTTTTACAAGAGACAAAGATATAACTAAAATAACAAATCAAATTAAATTTACTATAAAATTACTAGGTACTACTATTTTTGATATTGAGGGTTATGGAGAAGAAAAATATGATAAGGAAAAGCTAATTTCTTTTAATTCAAAAACAAAACAAAATAAGAAAGAAAAATTTGTTAATCTAAAATTAGATAAAAAAAATAATAAATTTATAATCAAAGGTTCCTCTTATACAGGTAAAGCTGAGACGAGTAATGTTGTTGGTAATTGGTGGTATCACAAGTTACTTCAGGCTAAAAGTCAAATTAGCCCAGTATCAGGCAGCATAAAAGAACAAGTCATAACATTTATTGCAAAAGAACAGATTGAACTTTATGGAAAAAATTTTGAAACAGAACATTTTAAACTTACATCTAAAAATATGGATCTTCCTGATAATAAGAAATTAAATTTTGATATATGGCTTGATAAAAAAACAGGTTTAATCTTAAAAGTAAAATATTCAAGCATGGGTGATTGGGAATATAGATTAAAAAAATATGAGTAAAAAATTTATTTTCCTGCTACCACCATTCCTTCAATTAACATGGTAGGTGCGTTAGTTGCATATTTAAATTCAAGATCATCTGCTAATGTTATATTTTTAAATATATCTTTAAAATTTCCAGCAATAGTGATTTCACTTACAGGATATTTGAATACACCATTTTCAACCATAAATCCTGTGGCACCTACTGAATAATCTCCTGTAACAAAATTACTTCCATGTCCAATTGTTTCTGTAATATATAAAGTTCTATGATTTAATTTTAAAAGATCTTTGTATGAAATAGATCCTTTTTCAAAAAATAAGTTGCTAGTTCCTCCACTTCTTCCATTGGACTGCATGTTTAATTTTTTTCCATTATATGTGTCTACTAAATAGTGTTTTAATATTCCCTGATCAACTAATTTAAGTTCTTCAGCTTTAACTCCCTCAGTGTCAAAATAGCTAGATCCTAATCCTCTAATGATATCTGGCTTATCATAAACATTTATTGTGTTTGAAAATATTTTCTCGTTAATTTTATCTTTTAAAAATGAAGTACCTCTTGCAATTGATGATGCAGATATTGCAGCTGCTAAACTACTTAATATTCCTTTAGAAATTCTTCTATCAAATATAATGCTAATTTTCTCACTTTCTATTTTTTGAGGATTTAATTTTTGGATTGTTTTTTTTGCTGCTAAGGATCCTATCTGATCGGGTTTTGCCATATCATGTAAATGACACGTGTTGGTAAATTCATAATCTCTTTCCATGTTTTCATTACTTTTTGCAACTGCAACACAAGATGCTGAAAATGAAGAAGATTTGTAGCCATTCAAAAAACCATCACTATTGGCTAGTATAAAATTTGATTTTGTTTCTGAAAAGCCACTTTCAGTATTTATTATTCCTTTTTTAAAAGCAGATTCCTCTACCTCTTTCAAATATTCAATTTTTTCATCATTGCTAATATGATCATCATCATACAAGTTTAAATTTTTGGTCTCTATTCCTAGCAAATCTTTGTCGGGTAAAGAATTAAATTCATCTTCAGGAGTAATTTTTGTTGTTTCGATACATCTTTCTATTAAATCTTTAATATTATCTTCAGAAAGATTTGATGAAGAAATACTAGATTTTTTCTTACCTATATAAGTTGTTAAGGTAACCCCTAAATTATCTGACCTATCAGACTCATCTAATTTTTTATTTCTAAAATTAACTGTTTCAGAAATTGAATGCATTACAGCAGCGCTAGAACTTGTTGCTCCTAATTTTTTAGCTAAATCTATGCAGAATGATGCTGTTTTTTTTAAGTAATCTTTATCTTTAACCATATGATTTAAAGTTGAGTTCCACCAACGGTCATTTTATCAATTAAAATTGAAGGCTGGGCCACACCAACTGGTATTCCTTGTCCAGCTTTTCCACATGTTCCAATGCCAGGATCAAGCATCATATTATTTCCAACTAATGATACTTCTTTTAAAATTGAAGGACCATCACCAATTAAAGTTGCACCTTTAATTGAAGATCCTATTTTACCATTAATAATCTCATAAGCTTCCGTACAATTAAAAACAAATTTTCCAGATGTAATATCAACTTGTCCTCCACCAAAACTTACAGCAAATATTCCTTTGTCTACTGACCTAATCATTTCTTCCTGAGAATATTTTCCGTTTAACATCATGGTATTCCTCATTCTAGGGAGAACTACATGTTTATAACTTTCTCTTCTACCACTTCCTGTAGATCTAGTATTCATTAATCTTGCATTTAAACGGTCTTGCATAAAATTTTTTAAAATTCCATTTTCGATTAGAATTGTTTTTTCGGTTGGAGTACCTTCGTCATCTATTGTAAGGCTGCCTCTTCTTTGATGAAGAGTTCCATCATCTACAATTGTTACTCCTTCACTAGCAACTTTTTGACCCATTAAATTATGAAATGCTGAAGTTTTTTTCCTATTAAAGTCTCCCTCTAACCCATGACCTATAGCTTCATGAATTAAAATGGCTGGCCAGCCAGGTCCCAAGACCACCTTCATTTCTCCTGCAGGTGCTGGTTTACTATCTAGGTTAACAGAGGCTATTCTAAATGCTTCATCACAAACTTTTTTCCAATTATCATTTTTTAAATACTCATCGTAAGATTGTCTTCCACCAATTCCATAAACACCTGTTTCTTTTTTTCCATTTTTTTCAAGCATTACTGAAACGTTAAATCTAATTAAAGGACGAGCATCTGTTAACACTTCACCACCAGATCTAATTATTTCGATAGCCTTATGTTCACCAGCAAAACTAGCTGTAACTTGCTGCACAATTGCACCTTTTGACCTTACATAGTTATTAACTTCTTTAAGAAGTTCTAACTTTGAATTTAATGATTTTTTTTCAATTGGGTTTATATTGTTATAAAATTTTTCGTTCGTTTTAGATATAGAGTTATTATAAGTTCCTTTTTTAGACTTTAATGTTGATTTTAAATTATCAGCTGACTGCTTAAGTGAATTTTTTGAAATTTCATTTGAATGAGAATATGCAACAACCTCTCCTGTAATGGCTCTTAATCCATACCCTAGATCTGAACGATAACTGGAACTTTTTATCCTATCATCATCCAATATAATAGATTCACTCTTTGAATTTTCTAAATATAATTCACCATCATCACAATTGTTTAAAGTATTAGACACAATATTCTCAGCATCTTTTCTACTTAAATCTGTTTTGTTAAAAAAGTCTGTCATACTCTTTATTTACGTTATTTATGAGTTTTATCAATTGTTGTATTTGGCACATATACAAACTAATAGATTTTTATTATTTTAAAATAAAAAAATTTATTATTGAGAATGTTTCATAATTAAATTATATTTTTATTATGAAGAACCATAAAATTATAACATCTTTCTTTTTAATATTTGCTTTTTTTTTACCCGCACAGTCATCCCAAGAAACTATACTTAATCAACTTTTTAAGAAACTTGGTATAACTGATAATTATAAAGATGCAGATTTATTAGAAAAAAAAATATGGGCAGTTTGGAATGAACATCCTAAAAATAAAGAATTAACTGAAAAATTAGAATTTGGTACTGAACTTATGTATGAAGGCAGTTATAATTATGCTCTTAAAGTTTTTAATAATATAATCAGAACTGATTCTGAGTGGTCAGAGGCTTGGAATAAAAGAGCTACATTATTATTTTTTATGAAAGATTTTAATAAATCTTTAGATGATATTAAAATTGTTTTAAGAATTGAACCAAGACATTTTGGAGCTTTGTCTGGACAAGCACAAATATATATTGAGCTTGAGGAATATGAAAAAGCTTTAGATAGTCTAAAAAAAGCTAGTAAAATTTACCCTGTTATTAGAGGTAATAAGCTTATTCCAAACCTGAAAAAACTAATAAAAAAACAAAGTATCTAAATTAATCTTTTTTTGTTCTTTTACTTGCTATTAACTGAGTTAGTGAATCTACCATTAAGTCAGAAGCTTTAAAAATTTCATTAGCTTTAAATTCATGTGAAGTATTTTTTTCAGGGTTTGTCTTATCTTCAATCAAAATACCTTCGTCTGGTAAATTATTCTTTATATAAATTAAAAGCAACCACTCTTCATCTGGTGATTCATCCCATTTAATAAATATTTCACCTGTTTCAAATCTTCTATCAATACATCTAAAAATAGACATGTGTCTTGTTATATGGCGTTTATTAAGTTGAAAAACTAAGCTACTCGCACTTCTGTAAAAGCTTTCAAGTGATAATTCAATTTTTTGTCTAGCAATTGTATATTCTTTTTCTTTTTTAAATAAAGTTTCTCTATCTTCATCACCATCAATTTTAATTCCTAAAGCTTCAACCCTTTCTCTAATTTTTTGATCTCTTATAACTCTATATTTATCTTTTAATTTCTCTATTCTTTCTTGAAGGCCAGAATAGTCATTTCTCTTTTCCTTTAATGAAATTCTTTCAACTTTTTCAAGTTCTTTGACTTCTCTTATTCTAAATTTTTCAATTTGTTTTTCTAGTTGTAACTGTCTTAAAAATTGTTTTTGTCTTTCGGCTTGTTCTATTCGAATTATAGCCTGCTCCTTACGTAAAAATAGTTTAATATCTTTTGCACGTTCTTTTTCTAATTTAACTTCTTCTTTTAAAGCTTTCTCTTTAAGCTTAGTTTTTAATTCTTCTTCTTCTTGTTTTTGTTTTTGTATAAATATTTTTTCCTTTTCTTTTTTTTCAATTTTTGCCAATTGTCTTTTTCTTTTTTCATCTACTTTTAATACTTTGTATTCTGAGATTAAGCTTGCAATTTTATTAAAAAAGGCTTGGATATATTTTTCTAAACTAAAATTTATTTTAATTTTAAACTCTGGTTTTAATAAATATTGAAGTTTAATAATTTTTAAAATTAAATTTCCTTTTTTCTCTGCTTCAATTTTAAAAACTTTTTTTAACCTTTTTTTTTTAATAGTACTAAAGATTTTTTTTTTAAATGGTTTTCTTTTCACCGGT
>JAPYTV010000041.1 GCA_029941985.1 Candidatus Pelagibacter sp.
AATAAATTAATGAAAAATAATAAAATTAATTTTATAAAAATAAATATTTTTCCAGATGGTGGTATTTCTAGATTTAAAATTTTTGGTAAATCAATTTAATGGAAATTATATTTAACCCTAAGCTCATTACAAAAGAAAATTTCTCTAAGTTTGGAGATATGATTACAACAAATGATATTAAACCAATTGAAATTAACAATGGTTATGCCAAAAGATTTGATGGAATAGCAAATTTAAATACTTCTAAAGATAATGGTGAAACTACCATCTGTATTTTTTCTGCTTTAAAGAGAACTTTTCCTATGAAAATTAATATGATGGAAAAACATCCTTTAGGAAGTCAGGCTTTTATACCTATGAAAGA
Organism: Candidatus Pelagibacter sp.; assembly: GCA_029941985.1. Taxonomy (GTDB): domain Bacteria; phylum Pseudomonadota; class Alphaproteobacteria; order Pelagibacterales; family Pelagibacteraceae; genus Pelagibacter. Next base: position 365 of record JAPYTV010000041.1, read on the forward strand.
AACAACTTTTTTAGTTTTTGTTGCACCAGATGGCAACAAACCTGATCTTAATAAAGTTGAATCATTTGTTGTTCCTCCTGGAATTGGAGTTAATTATAATCCTGGCACCTGGCACTTTCCTTTAATATCTACAGAAGATATGAATTTTTTAGTAGTAGACAGGAAAGGTTCTGGAGATAATCTTGTTATTGAAAATTTAGATAAAGAAGAAGTAATCCTAAAATATTAAAACCCGCCGCAAAATGCGGCGGGTTTTTTTAAACTATATAGTTTTCTTATTATTTTTTAGATATAGCTAAATGAATTACGGCACCAAGTGATGCTCCAATTATCCAGGCATATCCTCCACCACCACCTAAGTTAGCGAAGAAATCATCTAAACCGAAGATAAGAATATTTGGCCAAACAGTACCTACGGCTATGTATCCCGAAAGAACCCAAGCTAACATTCCTTTGTGGTTAAAACCATCATTGTAATAATACTTACCTTTTGGGCTAGCATCAAACAATGCATCTACATTGATTTTTTCTTTTTTTATAATGTAATAATCTACTATCATTATACCAAATACAGGTGCAAGAATTGCTCCTAGAGTATTAACAAATGGAAATAATCCCATTTGAGTAATAACAGCAACCCACATTCCACCTATAACAAAACCACAACCAGCTGTAATTAATCCACCCATTCTAAAATTAATTTTTTTAGGCATTAAATTAGCTAAATCGTAAGCTGGAGGTATAAAGTTTGCAACCATATTAATACCAACTGTCGCAGCGAAGAATGCAAATGCTGCAATAATAGTTAAAAATAAGTTGTCTACTTTAGCTACCATGTCAGTAGGGCTTGCTACGTATTCACCAAAAATAGCAATTGTTCCACCAGTAATCATCAAAGTAATGAAAGAAAATAAAATTACGTTTCCTACTAATCCCCATAGGTTTCCTTTTTTCATTTCATTTTCATTTTTAACAAATCTAGCAAAGTCACCGAAGTTAATCACAACCGCAGCAAAATACCCAACCATTATTGAAAATACAGCCAAGAATGCTCCAAATGATCCTAGTCCTTCAAAACCACCTGTACGAGTTCCTCCTGAAAATACATTTCCAACTTCTGATAAAAGTCCTCCACCTGCTTTAAACCAAATTACAATCATTAAAAGAATCATAACTGCATAAACTGCTGGTCCTGCAAAGTTCAAAAACTTTCTAATAAGATCAATACCTTGCCAAAATAGATATACTTGAAATGCTGATACAAATATAAATGATACCCACATTACACCTGTCATACCAAGAAGCATAACTTCACCTTCATTTCCTGTAATTCCAGTAATAAGAAGTGCTACAGCAGTTGATGCAGCATAAGTTTGTGCTCCATACCAAAACATTGCAACAAGACCTCTGGCCATTGCTGGAAAGTTTGCTCCAAATACACCCATGCTTACACGGGCAAATACTGGATATGGAATTCCATGTTTTACACTTGGTTTTCCTGAAAGATTAACTAGCCACATAATGAAAAAGCCAGCAAGAATTAATGCTAAAAATACAGCCCATCCATTTAAACCTGACGCTAAAAACAAAGATGCTGCCAAAGTATAACCAAATAAACTTTGAACATCATTGGCCCAGACGTTAAAGATTTCGAACCATCCCCAATTTTTTTTATTTTTTGGAGTTGGAGCTAAATCAGAATTGTAGAGTTTTGACGATCTACCCATAATTATCCCCCTTTATATTTTTTTGTTAATTTTAAATAGCTATAATAAGTTACGGAAACTTTTAATGTAATATTATTATACTCAGTAAAAGTGTAAACAATTTAGTAAAAGTGTAAACAATAAAGTAACATTAATAATACTTCGAAAAATAAGCCCCGTTTTGTAAGGCTAATTAACTATCTAAAAACCTAAAATGAGTACAAGTTTATATTTAAGTCGATTGTTTCAATGTTATGTTTTAAGAAAATTTTTTTATATTTGGCCTATTCACCAAAAACATTAATTTTTTTTATATTAAAATTAACGAGTCCATTAAATCAACCTTAAAATTTATAAGATATAATTAAAAAGTTTATCTAATGCTAAATTAAAGCATAAGAATTGTCTTTCCAGTGATTTTCAGTAGTGCTATATTAGCTTAACAATAAAGCGATACATAACTCGTCGTTATTTCCAATACGAAAGTGGGATCAGGTCGTCTTTTTTAAATAATTATTTAAAGGAGGCATTAATGAAATTTGGATATTTTTGTAATACTACTAACTGGACACACAAACCTTACGATAAACTATTAGATGAAACTAGAGAGATCACAGAGTATTGTGATCAAAGTAAATGGAATTCTATCTGGTACACAGAGCATCATTTTAACCATGAAGGAATGGAATCTATTACAAACCCATTAATGATGGGTGTGGATGCTGCCGCACGAACAAAAAATATTAGAATAGGACAAGCTTGCAATGTAATTACATTTCATAATCCTATTAGACTTGCTGAAGATATAGCCTTATTAGATCAATTATCAAATGGAAGGGTTGAGGTTGGTATTGGTAGAGGAATATATGGAAGAGAAGCCATCAACATGAATAAAGAAGCAGATTTAAAAGATCAGGCAAAAAATTTTAGATTATTTGAAGAAACATTAACAATAATGAAAAAAGCTTGGACAGAAAAATTTTTTAGTCACAAAGGAGAATTTTATACCTACCCTACTCCAAATTTTACTTGGCAACATGATATGAGTCCACCTAGTGAAGAATTTTTAGATATCAAAACAAACGAAATTAAAAAAATTAGCATTGTTCCAAAACCTCATCAGCAACCTCACCCTCCAATATGGCAAGTTGTTGATGGCGCAAGATCAATTGAATGGGCTGCACAGAATGGATTGAATACAATAATGTGGATACCTACTGTAAAAGCATTAAAAAAAAGATTTGAAATTTATAGAGATGCTAAATCTAAAGCAGAAGATAGAGATGTTCCATTGGGTGAGGGCATATCATTAGTTCGAGATATGTTTATTGCAGAAACTATGGAAGAAGCAGAAAAATTAGCCGGTCAACATATTGTTAATTATATGAAATGGGTTTGTCACTGGAGAGGTTTGGGAAATCACATGGATCCAGATGAAGAACTTCCAGAAACAAAACATAAATTGGACTTACTTAATTATGACTTTTTACATAAAAGAAATTTATTATTTGGAACGCCAGAATATGTGGTTAATAAAATAAATGAATTAAAATCAGAATTAAATCTACAAAATTTACAAGTTTGGTCTAATTTTCCAGGTATCGATCATAAAGCTTGCATGAGAAGTATAAAATTGTTTAATGATGAAGTTATTCCAAAGATAAATTTAGATAACTCAAATATAGAAAAAGCTAGTTAATGAAACTTGAACTTAGGAAATTTACAAAGTTTGTAGACAAAACTTTTATTGAAGGCGGTAAAGAAGCTAAAGAACCAGTGTTGTTAGTTTCGGTTGCTGCAGTTTTTAAAAATCCATGGAATGGAAAAGGTTTTGTTGAAGATCTGAAACCAATCATATTAGACTTGGCGCCAAAATTAGGTGATATCCTTGTTCCAGAATTAATAAAAGAAATTGGTTCACCTGAAAAGATTTTGGCTTATGGGAAAGCTGGTACAGTTGGGTTAAATGGGGAAATAGAACATGCTTCAGCATTTATTCATACCTTAAGATTCGGAAATAAATTTAGAGATGCGGTTGGTGGTACTTCTTATTTAAGTTTTACCAATACTAGAGGACCTGCTGGATCTAAAATATCAATCCCTATGATGCATAAAACAGATTCTGGATTAAGACCTTATTACTTAACTCATGAATTCACTATTCATGACGCTCCTTTTGAAGATGAAATAGTTATAGCAATCGGTGGAGCTTCTAGTGGAAGAGCTCATGCCAGAACTGGAGATCGTTATCAAGATATGAAAGAAATGGGACTTGATCCTAAATAAATTAATGTCTCAAAATTTTGATCCAAATCAAAATTATTATTCATTTAATGATAACAATACAGTTCCAGTAGTATTTATTCATGGTGTTGGACTTGATCACCAAATGTGGCATCCTCAAATTAGTTTTTTAAATTATTGTTCTACAATTGTTTATGATTTATTAGGACATGGCAAAACTCCTTATAATAAAGAAGAAATCACATTAGATGATTTTTCAAATCAACTCTTCTCACTATTAAAGTTTTTAAAAATAAAAAAAATTAACCTTGTGGGTTTTTCTTTGGGGTCTTTAATTGCGTTAAACTTTGCTTCAAAGTTCCAAGATAAACTAAATAGTCTTACTGTGATTGGGACTACTTACAAAAGAACCAATGAACAAAGAACTCAAGTTATCGATCGATTTAATCAAGCAAAACTTAACAACCCTATTTCAAAACAAGCATTAAAAAGATGGTTTAGTGATGAATACTTAAACAAGCATCCAGAAATTTATAATCAATTTATAAAAATTTTAAATAAAAAACCTGAGAATCATTTAAATTTCCTAAAAGCATATAAATTATTTGCTCACCATGAGGATAATATTGAAATAATAAAAAATATAAAAATAAAAACACTTGTGATGACTGGTTCAAAAGATCCAGGTTCTACTGTCGCTATGTCAAAATCATTATCTAATGATTTAGTAAATTCAAGTTTTATTGAGATAAATAATGGAAAACATCTTTGTAGTATAGAATGTGCAGATGATGTTAATATAAATCTTAAAAAATTTATTAATAATTAAATGACAAAAATTAAAGATTTTAAAATGTTTATAAATGGAGAATGGGTAGATTCTTTATCTAATAAAAAAATTGAAACTTTAAACCCTGAGAACAATGAGATTTGGGCAACTGTTCCTGAGGCTAATGAAAAAGATGTTGATAAAGCTGTTAAAGCTGCACAAAAAGCTTTTGATAACTCATGGGCAAACTTACATCCAAAAGAAAGAGCTAAACATCTAATATCACTCGGAAATCAATTAAGAGAGAATGCGGAACATCTGGGTACTATTGAAACGATTGATACGGGAAAACTTTTTAGAGAAACAAAAACACAAGCTAACTACATAGCAGAATACTATGACTACTTTGCTGGTCTTGCAGATAAGGTTGAAGGTACTGTTGTTCCAATAGATAAACCAGATATGCAGGTAACAACTACTAGAATACCTATTGGTGTTGTTGCTGCAATTATTCCATGGAATTCACAAATGTTACTAACTGCAGTTAAACTTGCCCCAGCTTTAGCGATGGGCAATACGGTTGTTATCAAAGCATCAGAACTTGCGCCCGTAACTTTATTAGAATTTGCTAAACTAGTTGAAAAATCCGGAATACCAAAAGGAGTTGTTAATGTAATTACAGGTTTAGGTGAGCCCTGTGGCAAAGCCTTAACCACTCATGCTCTCGTTGAAAGAATCGCATTCACCGGTGGCCCCGAAACAGCAAAACATATTGTAAAAAACTCTGCTGAAAATTTATCTCAAGTAAGTTTAGAACTTGGTGGCAAAAGTCCTGTTGTTGTATTTAATGATGCTGAACAAGAAAATGCCCTTAATGGGATTACTGCTGGAATTTTTGGAGCCAGCGGACAAAGCTGCATTGCCGGATCAAGACTTTATATTCAATCAAAAATTTATGATGAGTTTTTAGATAAGTTGGTGGTAAAAGCGGAAAAAATAAAACTAGGTGCACCAATGGATAAGGATACTCAAATGGGCCCTTTAAATAGTTTTAAACAATTAGAAAATATAGAAAAAAATATTAAAGCTACTGTTGAGCAAGGTGGTAAAATTAGATGTGGAGGAAAAAGATCCAATATATCTAATAAAGGATATTATTTTCCAGCAACAATTATTGAGTGTGAAAATCACAACTTACCTACTGCAGAAAATGAATTGTTTGGTCCAGTTCTATCTGTAATGAAGTTTGATACTGAGGAAGAAGCAATTAAAAAAATGAATGATAATAAATATGGACTATCTTCTGGAGTTTATACTTCAAATCTTGGTAGAGGTATGAGAGTTTCTAAGGCAGTAAGAGCTGGAATAGTTTTTGTAAATACTTATAGATTAATTTCACCTATGGCACCATTTGGTGGAATTAAAGATAGTGGTTACGGTAAAGAAGCAGGAATAGAATCTATTAAAGAATATACAAGAATAAAAACGACATGGTATAATGCTTCGGATAAACCAATGACTGATCCATTCACTATGGGTTAATAATTGACTCTTAGACATTATTAATGACAATTGGTGGCATAATTGTTACCTGATCAGTCTATTTACCTCAAAAAATAAGATAATTTGTTTATTGAATATTTATACAAATAGGCTTTAATTTATCTTTTATAAATTGTTAACAATCAATGAGGGAATAATGAAAAAACTATTTATTGCTGCATTTATATTCGTTTCAACTTTTACAACGAATACATTCGCAGAAGTTAAGATGGGAATTATTTTAGGATTTACTGGTCCTATTGAATCTCTAACACCAGCTATGGCTGCATCTGCAGAACTTGCATTTAAAGAAGCTTCTGATTCAGGTTCACTATTAGGTGGAGAAACTATTTCAGTAATAAGAGCAGACTCAACTTGCGTTGACTCAGCGGCAGCAACTGCAGCAGCTGAAGGTGTTATTTCGCAAGGTGTTGCGGCTATTATGGGAGCTGACTGTTCAGGTGTAACTGGTGCTATCGCATCAAATGTTGCTGTGCCAAATGGTGTAGTAATGATTTCACCATCAGCAACATCTCCTGGTCTAACAACTTTAGATGACAAAGGATTATTTTTTAGAACAGCTCCTTCTGACGCTAGAGGCGGACAGATTTTAGCTGACATTACTAAAGATAGAAAAATCAAAAGTGTTGCTATTACTTATACAAATAATGACTATGGAAAAGGGTTAGCGGATGTTTACGAAGCAGCTGTTAAAGCTCATGGTATTAAAGTAACAACTGTAGCAGCTCATGAAGATGGAAAAGCTGACTACTCATCTGAAGTAGCTACACTTGCTTCAGCAGGTGGAGATGCAGTTGTTGTAATCGGTTATATAGACCAAGGTGGTAAAGGAATTATCCAAGGTTCTTTAGACTCTGGAGCATTTGATACATTTATTTTATCAGATGGTATGATCGGAGACGCTTTAACTGATACATTTGGAAAAGATTTAAATAAATCTTTTGGTTCACTTCCAGGTTCGACTGGTAAAGGTGCAGGTGTATTCAAAACAGTTGCTAAAGCAGCTGGTATAGATTCATCAGGACCTTATACAGGTGAATCTTATGATGCTGCTGCTTTAATCGTTCTTGCGATGCAAGCAGGTGGATCAGCTGATAGAGCTTCTATTGCTAAAAATGTAATGGCAGTTGCTAACGGTCCTGGAACTAAAATTTATCCAGGTCAACTTAAAAAAGGTTTAGACTTACTAGCTAAAGGTAAAAAAATTGACTACGAAGGTGCAACTGGAGTAGTATTTACTAGCGTTGGTGAAGCCGAAGGTTCTTTCTTAGAAAAAGAAATCAAAGGTGGAAAATTTAAAACTAAAAAACAAAGATAGTTATTAAATCTTAATTTTAAACCCCCAGCAGTGAAAATTGCTGGGGTTTTTTTTATATCTAAAAATTACTCAAGATTCTAAAAATACCAAATATTGAAATAGATATAAGAAAATAGAAAACAACTTTTTTATAAGTCTCTTCTTTACTTTTAACAAAAAATTTATCTCCTATATAAACACCAATTGGTAAAACAATAATTAATGGAAGAGTTCTGTAAATAGTTGTCATATCAACAATGCCAGCAAAAAAACTTAGAATAAATGCATAAATATCTGTTAAAAAAAATAAAGCTGCTAACGATCCTCTAATTATTGCAGGTTGAATGCTTGTAACTAATAAAAAGAGTGCAACTGGCATTCCTCCTAATGTTGTAAGTCCATTTAGTGTTCCAGATATTATTCCTGTAAAAGTTTTAACATAGGTGTTATTAATTTTTTGATTGGTGTAACCTTTCATTAATAAAATTGAAAAAAATATGATTATTAAACAAATTGATAAATGTGTTATTTCAGCAGATAAATATCTTAATAGATAAAGACCAATCGGTGAGCCAACAATTATTCCGGCTAATATTTGAAAAACAAACTTCCAATCAATCTTGTTCCAAATATATGGAACCATAAAAATACTGATTATAACTTCAAGTATCAGAATAACAGGGACTATTTCAATTGCTGGGAGTATAAAAGAAAAACCAGAAATACATGTCGCTGAAAAACCAAAACCATTAAAGCCTCTTATTATTGATGCAATGAATACCGTAAATATTATAAAAAAAAACTCAATTAAACTGAGTTGGAAATAAGATAAAAAATCCATTTTATTTTTTTTCTATAAAATCTGCTCTTAACGTTGACATAACAATTAAAAGTAGAAAAGGTATACAGATTAAATTCATTGTTTTCCAACTAGTTAAGCTTAGCAATATTCCTGCCGATAAACTTGCTAATGCCATTATGGTAAATACAATCAAATCATTAATTCCTTGTGCTCTAAATTTCTCTTCTTCTTTAT
>JAPYTV010000042.1 GCA_029941985.1 Candidatus Pelagibacter sp.
GAAAAAATATATATTCAACACCTAGCTCGTTAATTTTAGCTCTAACTTGTTTTACTAACTTGTCTCTACCAGGTTGGTTAACATGTTTTTCTAGGTCAGTCATTGTCTCTCCCCTTAATAAATTTTTATTAGTTGAACGTTAACTGATAAATTTTTTTTTGTCTAGGTTACTTGGGTATAATAAATATATATAATTTTTATAACTAGTCGTTAAAAATTAACTCCAAGGAAAAGGACTGCTTGAAGTAGGATGCAGTTTACCCTTCTCGTAACGGTTGAATCTAAATGGTTTTAATAAATCTCTTTCTTTACCTAGCATTTCATCAGCCACTAATTCTCCAACCCCAAGCATTTTATAGCCATGATTAGAGTCTGCAATTATATATACATTTTCACAGAAGCGATCAAAGATAGGAAATGCATCTGGAGTGAAACAGCCCAAACCTCCTGATGGTCCGGCATGATAATTTTTTATTTGTCCTTCAAATCTTTTTTGGCAATGTGCTAAAGCTGAACACCACATATGTGCAAATTCATCTGTTGTTTGAAATTCTGGAGAGTCAATTCCATAAGGATCAACGTTTACTTCATTAGCTGACTTATTCACTTTATACGGAGAAGCTCCGCCTTGAATTCCATTAAAGTTAAAATCAGGTTTATAATATATTCCCCACATTTTATCGGTTATAAGCGAACCATCTTCGCATGAATGTAATGGCGCATCACTATCAACATGAATTACTGGAGGCATTTTTCCATCATTTGTTTTTTGAAAATTTGGATCAACTCCTAAAACACCTTCGGTTAAAAACCAATAGATCCACATGGGGTTGTCTTTATGAAGAATACCATTTTTATCTTTTATTGTAATCTTATTTGGTAGATCAAGCATATCCCAAAAAGTTTTTACCCATGGTCCTGCTCCCACAACTACCTGTTCACAGTCAATTGTGCCTTTTGAAGTTTCAACTCCTGTTACTGCTTTACTATTACTTCCTCTTTTAAAACCTGTAACTTTGGTTCCGGTAATTATTTTTACTCCAGCTGCTTCGGCTTTATCTGCTAAACCATAAATTGCTGCAGTATTATTTGCATAACCTCCTCTTTTTTCATGCAACACAGAAGTTATATCTTTGGCTTGCCAATCATCTAACATTCCTTTCATGTATTTCATTGAATCTTTTTCACCTTCAATAAAAGTTGATTCATAGCCAATTGCTTTTTGTTGTTCGTAAATACTGGTTACATCTTTTCTCATACTTTCAGGGCTTATTTGCATATAGCCGATTTGATGATAATGAAATGTTTTTGGGTCACTTTCCCAAACTTTAACTGAATGAGCCATTAGCTCTCTCATTGCCGGCTGGAAGTAATTATTTCTTACAACTCCACAAGCAATTCCACTAGCTCCTGAAGCTATTCCACCTTTGTCAATAACTACTATATCGTTATTACTTCCGTTTCCGTTTTTTTTAATTTTTTCTGCTAAATGCCAGGCAGTGCTTAGACCATGAATTCCAGCGCCGATAATTACATATTTAGCTTTAGTTGGAAAGGCCATAAGGTTATTTTGAAAGAAAATCCAGTGCAGCCATTATGCCACCTTTTTTAAAAGGAATTCCAGATTGTTTTAAACCCATTTCAACTCCCGATAGGGTTCCGGCTAATGTTAAGTCATTTAAATCTCCCAAATGACCTATTCTAAAAACTTTTCCTTTTACTTTATTAAGACCAGTACCTAGGGACATATTATAGTTGTCATAAATTATTTTTCTAAGATTATCAGAATCGTGTCCATCTGGAACCATGATTGCAGTTATGGAATCTGATCTTTCAATTGGATTTTTAGCCAATATTTCAAGACCCCAAGTCTCAACAGCAATTCTTGTAGCATCAGCATGTCTTTTGTGTCTTTTAAATACATTTTCCAAACCTTCTTCTAACAGCATGTCGACTGCTTCATTTAAAGCATATAATAAATTTACAGCAGGTGTGTAAGGATAAAATCCACTTTTATTATTTTCTAACATTCGATCCCAGTCAAAATAAGACTTGGTAAGATTTGATTTTTTATAAGCCTCTAGAGCTTTAGGACTCATTGCATTAAAGGATAAACCAGGAGGGCACATCAAGCCTTTTTGAGAGCCACCAACTGTTACGTCAACTTTCCATTTTTGATGATCATAATTATAAGAGCCTAATGAAGAAATGGTATCAACCATAAATAAAGCAGGATGATTTGTGCTATCAATTGCTTTTCTTATTTCTTCTACTTGGCTTTTAATTCCTGTTGATGTTTCGTTATGTGTGATTAATACAGCTTTTATTTCATGATTTTTATCTTCGCTTAATTTTTTTTCTACAATTTTTGGATCAGCTCCTGTTCGCCAATCTCCTGGAACAAAATCTACATTTAATTTGTATCTACGCGCAGCTTGACACCATTCAGTAGCAAAATGCCCAGTTTCAAACATTAAAATTTTATCACCTTGGCTTAAAGTATTAGCTAGAGAGGCTTCCAGTGCACCTGTGCCAGCACTTGGAAAAATAACAACAGGATCTTCAGATTTAAAAATTAATTTAATTTTTTTTAAAATACTATTTGATAAATTTTGAAAATCAGGACCTCTATGATCCATAGCTGGAAAAGCCATAGCCTGTAGAACTCTATCAGGTATATTTGTCGGTCCAGGAACCTGTAGAAAGTGTCTTCCTGCTTTGTAAGCATTTGATTTTGACATGTTTAGAGTTTAATGGAATTTAAAATTTAATCATATATTTTTTATATATATATTTTATAGTATTAAAATTTATGAAGAAAGTCTGGGGGATAAAAAATTAATTAATACTGGGGAAAAGCTAAGAAAACAATTATCATCATTAATTTATTTAAGTAAAAAAATCATACCAAATTATATTTTAGAACAACGAAAAGAATATAGAGAGTCAATTAGAATAAGAAATACTTATGCTGAAGTTTTAAATATATTACAGGCTGATATTATGAAAAAACTTAATAAAGGTAAATTAAACATTGAAAACAAAAGACTTTTAAAAGATGCAATGTTAATTACGATCGCAGGTATAGCCGCAGCAATGAAGAATGTTGGTTAAATCTAAAGCACTAGATTTTTTAAAGTAATTATATAGTCATTAAATTCTTTTTCAAATGACACAGTTGGTTTGATATTTTTTTTTCTTTGATCTGTGGATGTTTTTTCTAAGAAGAAAAAATTTTTTTCGCACGCTTCATTTATCATTAAAGCAGATTTAGGTCTTGAGGTTTTAAAAAGTTTTGTTTTAAGTTCTTCTACAGATAATTTTTCTTCATGTTTGTATGCAGACATAACCAGTAGCATCATGTGATAATGTGAGGGTGATTTTCTAAAAAAATAATTACTTGAGGTGTGAGAATGTTTCATTTGCACTTCCCAGAAATTTAGTAAATCTTTTGTTTTTTGCATTTAAGCTCTTACTCTTGATTTTGTTGGATCGTAGAACGGAAAAGGTACAACTTTTGCACCAATTCTTTTTTGATGACCATCAAGTTTACCTATCTCAACTTCAGTTCCTATTTCAGAATATTTTACGTCAATTTTACAAAGAGCAATATTTTTACTAAGTTTAGGAGACAACATTCCACTGGTTATAATACCGACTTGCCCTCTACCTATGTGAACACAGTTTCCATTTATTGCTGGCTCATGGCCAACTAATTCGAGACCAACTAATTTTTTTTGTGGATTGGCTTTTCTTTTAATTAATTCTTCTTTACCGATGAAGTCATCTTCTTTAGTTTTAAGCGGAACAGTAAAACCAATTCCTGCTTCAAAAGGGTCTGTTTGATCATCAAATTCATAACCATAAAAAATAAGTCCAGCTTCAATACGAACCATATCTAATGCTTCTAAACCTAATGGAGTAATAGCAAATTCTTTTCCCGCGGCCCAAACTTTATCCCAGACCTCACTCGCATCTTTAGGGTGACACCATATTTCGTAGCCAAGCTCACCGGTATATCCTGTTCTTGAAACAACAATTGGTGTTCCTGTCTCATTTTCTATTCTTGCAATGGTAAACCTAAACCATTCAAGTTCAGTGATTGATGGTTGTATTGGAGGCGTCCATACGAATTTTTCTAAAATTTTTCTACTATTTGGTCCTTGTACAGCAATGTTATGAATATGATCAGTTGCTGATTTAATCCAGACTTTATAGTTTTTCTTTTTAGCATGTTCTTTTAACCATTCACCACTGTACTCATCTCCACCAATCCACCTAAAATTATCTTGCCCTAATTTAAATAATGTGCCGTCATCAAGCATACATCCATTTTCATAACACATCGCTGTATAAACAACTTGTCCAACTGATAGTTTTTTAACATTTCTAGTAAGAGTATATTGCATTAAATTTTCTGCATCCGGGCCTAAAATTTCAAATTTTCTTAAAGGCGAAAGATCAGTTGCAATCGCACTTTCTCTACAAGCTGTGTATTCCTTTGTAGTTCCAGAATTAGTAAAATTATTTGCCAACCAGTAACCTTTATATTCAACAAAATTTCTTGTTAGTTCGGAGGTTTTTTTATGAAAACCAGTTTCTTGAGTTAATTTTGGTTCAGCGTCTGTTTTCATTCTAAATGCTATTGCTTTTGAATATTTTTTTTCCTTTGGATAAGTTCTAACAAATATATCTGTTGGATTCCACCCATTTGCTGCATCTACATCGCATGGGCAAGCTGAAGAAATACACGTTAAATCTTTTAATGCTTTAAATAATACATAATCGCCTGGTCTTGAATAAGGTTCATCAAAGCTAGCAACATTATTTGCGTTAATAGCTGTATTAAAAAAAAGATTTATTGCCGACCAACTTTTTCGAGAATTAATATCATATTTATTCAGTCCACTATTAAAATTATCTGTGCAATTGATGTGACCCATATAACCCATATCTTCGTAATACTTAGATGTACAAGCAAGATTAAAAGTGTCATGTCTTCCAACTGTATCTCTCACAACCTCAATCATTGCTTCATGATCACCATCATAAAATTTTGAAAACAATCCTGGTCCAGGATAAGCACTACCCATGAATGTTCGAGTTGCCTTATCATCTATAATGTTTTCAATTCCATCGTTTAATTTATGTGTATCAAAAGCTAAAAAATCAGAACATTGCCTTCCCCCAGGATCAATTATTTGAATATATTCTCCAGCTTTTACCTCATATGTTTCGGCGGTTCTTCTTTTTACAAGTTGTTCAATAATTGGATCATTAAGCGGATCTGGTAAAATGAACTGCTCATCTGTTTCTGTAAATTTTGCTTTATTTAAAAAAATTGTTAGATCTGTTGGTGGGTTTTGCTCATGAACGTTCATTGCATCACCGGGTGCAGCAATTATGACAACACATTTCTCTTTTGAAGTTAAAGTTATTTTTTCACCCATCAAACAATCTTCATTAAAAATAATTGATGACTTAACCTTGCTAAGGTCTAATTTTTTTTTCTTAAATAGTTTTGAAATTTTTTCATCATTAGCAATAGTTCTTTTTGAAAAATCTGCATTTGCATTTTCTTTTAAACTTAAAATTGATAAATCTGGTTTATTCTTTGAATTGAAAACAATTATTTCACAAATTTGTCTTCCTTCTTCATTAATAATTTCTATTTTATCTTCTGGAGAGACTTCTATTATTGAAAGACCACCACCTCTTACAAAATATTTTTCAACTCCAGGTGGTAAAATTTTTAATCCAGGGTTTTTAATGTTTAAGCTTGTTTGCATTCAAATTTATAATTACTTAATTCTAGCAACACCAATTCATTAAGTAAATTAGAGTATTAGTAAAAATTATATATATTTTTTGTAAGTGCTTAATATTGACTATAATTTCAAATAAGAACATACTTGAAAGTATTAAAATAATGAAGGGGAATATAATGAAAAAAATAATATCATTGTTATCTGCTCTAGTAATCTCGGTAGTAAGTTTTACTGGAGTTTCTAACGCAGCAGATAGTAAAAAACCCATCGTAATCGCAACCCATAACTGGTCAAGTCAAGTTGTAATGGCTTATGTTATTGGTGGAATTTTCGAAAGCATGGGAAATAACGTTAAATATGTACCAGCGGACTCACAAGCAGTATATGAATCTATGCGTATTGGCGATGTAACTATAGTACACGAAGTTTGGGAATCTGCTTTTGGTAAATCATTTACAACAGCTATGGATAAAGGTGGTGTACTTGATTGGGGTGATCATGAAGCAAGAAGTCTTGAAGATATGGGATATCCAAACTGGGTTACTGACAAAGGATTATGTCCAGGTCTTCCAGATTGGACTGCTTTAAAAAACCCTGATTGTGCTAAAAACTTTGCAACACCTGACTCAGGTGGAAAAGGTCGTTGGTTAGAAGGACCGCAAACTTGGCACCAAGATTTGATGCCTCAGCGTATGACAGCACTTGGACTAGATGATCTATGGACAGTTAAATTTGCTGGTAGTGCCGATGCACTTTGGGCAGAATTAAAAGCAGCTGAAAAAGAAGGAAGAGGAACTATAATATTCAACTGGACACCAAACTTTACAGATGGTGCTGGTTTTACATTTATAGACTTCCCCCCATACTCTGCTGGTTGTAGACCAGAAGATGGTGGTGATGGAAAATGTGGTTCGCCAGATGGTTATTTGAAAAAGGCTGTAAATGCAGACTTTCCAAAAACTCATCCAGCAGCAGCAGCAGCGTTTAAGAAAATGGCATTTTCTACAAGTCATATTGGCGCAATGGCAGCTTCAGTTGATCTTGACAAAATGACTCACGAAGATGCAGCTAAAAAATGGTTAAAAGATAATAAGAAAGTTTGGAAAGCTTTTACTAAATAAGGATCAAAGTTAATAAATTAAAATCTCTCCCAATTATGTTGGGGGGGATTTTTTTTAAAGGTGATGCCCTCGCACGGATTCAAACCACGTACCTATTAATTAAATGATAAAGTATTTTTTATATATATTTCTCAGCTTATTAACCTTTACTTTATCTTTTGCAAAAAATGTAAATATACAAGAGGATATTAAACTTGCTTTTGTATGTGAGTTAGAAAAGAAAATACTTAAGAATTCAGAATATAATTATAAAACTTTTCTAGCCAAAGATTTAGATGATAAAAATTTAGATAAATTTGAAATTGAGGCAAAACAACCAGAAACACTTTTGATTAATGGATTATCTTTGTTTCTTTCAAAAGCTGCAAAATTTGATGTAAAAGTGGTAAATAAAGACGTAGTTTTATTTAAAGCTTTTGATAAAGAAAAGAATTACTCTGAGTCAGGTATAATTAATAGAAAATCGGGTGAATTAGTGCATGAAATTACAATAGGTTTAAAAAGTGATAACCTTGAAAAGGATATTTTTTTTTATTCATGTAGCAAAAATAAAAAAAAAGTCTGATTTTTTTTTATATAATTTTGTGTAAAATGAAAAAATGAAAAAATATCTCTTTTATATAATTTTAAGTTTTTTAATTACGACTTCAGTATTAGCTCGAAAGACAGGTTGTGAAGGAAATTGTGAAAATGGTTTTGGTAAATGGACT
>JAPYTV010000043.1 GCA_029941985.1 Candidatus Pelagibacter sp.
TTTGCAAAAGAATGTGTTGATAAAAAAATAAACTTTATTGGAATTTGTTGTGGTGCAGAACCTCATCATGTACGAGAAATGGCTGTTGCATTGGGTAGAAAACCGATTTCTTATAAATACTATCCTGATATGTCAAAACATTATGCTCATGGTACTGATCCAACTTTAAAAGCTTTAAATACTAAAGTAGCCAAGTCATTATAAGGTTTAGTAAATGGAAAAACATGCCAAGGTAGTTGTAATTGGAGGTGGAGTTGTAGGTTGTTCAATTCTTTTTCATCTTGCAAAATTTGGATTAAAGGATTGCATTTTACTTGAAAGAAATGAACTAACTTCAGGTTCTTCTTGGCATGCAGCTGGATCAGTTCACGCAATTTCATCTGATCCAAATATTTCTAAGTTAATGGCTTACACTATTAATCTTTATAAAGAGATTGAAGAAACTTCAGGGCATTCAGTTGGTTTTAAACCAAGTGGAGGTTTTTATTTAGCTTCTAATGAAATTTGGGCAGATTATTTAAAGAGAGAAAGATCAAAAGCAAGATACCTGGGTCTCAATCAAGAATTTATTTCCCTTGAAGAAGTAAAAAGAAAGCACCCTTTAATTGACCCAAAACATTATATTTCTGCATTATGGGATCCTATTGATGGAGAAGTAGATCCATCTGGAGTTACTTATGCTTATGCAAAATCTGCAAAAGTTCATGGAGCAAAATATTATACTCACACGCCTGTTATAGAAACAAACCAACAAAAAGACGGATCTTGGGAAGTTGTAACAGAGAAGGGAAATATTAATGCAGAAATAGTTATTAATGCAGGTGGATTATGGGCAAGAGAAGTAGGTAAAATGGCAGGTATTAATCTACCAGTTCAGCCTATGGAGCATCACTACTTAATAACAGAAGCAATTCCAGAAATTGAAGAAAGAAAGAACGAACCAAGACTTCCAATTGGAACTGATTTTGAGGGTAATATTTACTTTAGACAAGAAGCACAAGGAATGTTGTTGGGAACTTATGAATTTAAATCGACACCCTGGCAAGTTCAGCAGACACCTATGAACTTTGGGCATGAATTGCTTGAGCCTAAATTAGATAATATTCAAGATAGGCTTGAAATTGGATTTAAAAGAATACCAGCTTTAGAAAGAGCAGGTATAAAAAATATTATTAATGGACCATTTACTTTTGGACCAGATGGTAGTCCTTTGATTGGACCTGTGCCAGGTAAAAAAAATTATTGGGTTGCTGTTGGTGTTATGGCAGGCTTTTGTCAAGCGGGTGGTGTTGGAAAATGTATTGCAGAATGGATTATTGATGGAGAACCTTCATTAGACGTTTGGGCAATGGATGTTGCAAGATTTGGTGATTATGCTTCTCCAGATTACGGTACCATCAAATCTGCAGAAAACTATGAAAGAAGATTTATTATGACTTTTCCAAATGAAACTTTACCTAAAGGAAGAAAACAAAAAACAACAGCCTTGTATGATAGATTAATTAACAAAGGTGCTGTTATGGGGGATGGCTTTGGGTTAGAGCAAGCTCTTTGGTTTGCAAAAGATAAAGAAGACGCTTTTGAAGATCCAACTTTTAAAAGATCACGTTCTCATGATTATGTAGGATCAGAAGTGGATGCTGTAAGAACTAAAGTTGGAGTATCTGAAATTGCAAATTTTTCTAAACATGAATTTACAGGAACTGGTGCCCGTAAATTTTTAGATTTTATATTAGCTGGTAGAATTCCAAAACCTGGAAGAATTACACTAAATCCAATGCTTACTGAAAAAGGAAAACTTTATGGTGACTTAACTGTAGCTTGCCTTAACGAGAAAAAGTTTATGATATTTGGTTCAGGTGCAGTCCAAGAAATGCATAGACGATGGTTTGAAAAACATTTACCAGAAACTAGTGTATCTTATAGAAATAGATCAGATGATTATCATGGTTTAGCAATATCAGGTCCTAAGTCACGAGAATTAATATCAAGAATATGTAGAGACAATATTTCAAATGAAGGATTTAAATTTAGAGATATAAGAGAAACTTTTGTTGGAGGTGTACCGGCTATTGTAAATAGAATTTCTTTTACTGGCGAACTTGGTTATGAAATTTATACTGCACCTCAGTTTCAAATAAAACTATTTGAAGAAATTGAAAATAATGGAAAAGATTTAGGACTTAAAATTTTTGGTGGTAGAGCTTTAATGTCAATGAGACTGGAAAAAAATTGGGGTGCTTGGACATTAGATTTTAGACCAGATTTTACAGCCGCAGAGTCTGGTTTAGATTTTTTTATTAATTGGGATAAAGATTTTTTAGGAAAAAATATAGCTTTAAAAGAAAAAAAAAATGGACCTAAAAAAAAATTAGTTACAATGACAATAGATACTAAAGATATTGATGTAACAGGCGATGAAGCAATTATGAAAAATGGTAAATGTGTGGGCTATATAACTTCTGGAGGATATGCTCATTATGTTAAAAAAAGCATGGCAATGGGATATATTCCAAGTAATTTAGCAAAACAAGGCTCGGAAATAGAAGTCGAAATTAATGGAGAATTTTATAAGGCCAATGTAGAGTTAAAACCACTTTACGACCCAAGTGGAAAAAATATGAGGAGTTAAAATGGTGCAAAAAGATATAGAAAACAAAATTCCAATTTATAAATTAAAAAAAACTGATGAAGTTATTAAATATTATGACGAATGGGGTGTAGAAAATAAATATGACCAAGATATGATTGATTGGAAATATTCAGGACCAAAAGAAACAGTTGAAGTTTTTAAAAAGTATGCAGAAAACAAAGATATCAAAATATATGACGCAGGGTGTGGAACTGGTTTGGTTGGAGTTGAGTTAAAAAAGTTTGGTTATAATAAATATGATGGTGCGGATTTATCTCAAAAATTATTAGATCTAGTTCCTAAAGATCTTTATCAAAATTTAATGAAAGCAGATTTAAACAAACCTATAGATCTTAAAGATAATACTTATGATGCAGTAATGTGTGTTGGAACTTTTACTTTTGGTCACGTAAAACCTCAAGCGTTAGATGAATTTATAAGAATTACTAAAAATAAAGGTTTAATTTGTTTTACTATTAATGAGGGTATTCATGAGGAATATGGGTTTGATAAAAAAATAGAAGAATTAGAAGCACACAATAAATGGAAAAAAATAGAATTTTTTAAATCAGATTATATTGCAACCAAAGATGTTAATGCTTGGCTGGGTCTTTATGAAGTAATTAAATAATGCCAGAAATTTATAACATAATTGATAAGAAAAAATTAGATGTTGTAAGTAATCCTATTGAAACATCACATGGACTACCAAATGAATGTTATACAAGCACAGAATACACTAAGCTTGAGAGAAAAAAATTATTTGAAAATAAATGGGTTGTAATTGGAGTTGCAAGTTCTGTACCAAGGGTAGGAGATGCTAAAACTTTTGACCTATTAGGAATTCCAATCATAATTTTAAGAGATAAAAATAATAAAATTAAAGTTTTTCATAACGTATGTAGTCATAGAGGTTATAAAATTTTGCAAAAAAACTGTAAAATCAAAAATGTAATTAGGTGTCCGTACCATTCTTGGTCTTATGATATGAGTGGTAAATTGATTGCAACACCTCATGTTGGTGGAATGAATAAACATGAATGTAATAAATTTGATAAATCTAAAAGTGGATTAAAAGAAATTAGATCAACCGTTTGGCTTGATATGATTTTTGTTAACATTAGTGCAAATGAAATTTCTTTTAAAGAATATATAAAACCTTTAAGTGATAGGTGGGAAAAATTCTGGCCTAAAAAAGATAGAGAATTAATTGTTAATTCAAATGATTTTGGGTATTTTAATTTAAACGCTAAATGTAATTGGAAATTTGCGATTGAAAATTATTGTGAAAGTTACCATCTTCCATGGGTTCATCCAGGATTGAATACTTATTCAAAAATAGACGATCATTACCATATTCAAGGACTACCTAATCGTTTTGCAGGACAAGGTACAAAAGTTTATAATCCAAAATTAAAAGGTAAAGAAAAATTTCCATGCTTTCCTAATTGGCCTAAAGATAAAGAGCATATTGCTGAATATGTAGCTTTATTCCCAAATGTAATGTTGGGTATTCATAAAGATCATTTTTATACTTTTTGGTTAGAGCCAGTAAATCATAAATATACAAAAGAACATATGGAGGTTTATTACGTTGGTGAAAAAGCTGCAAATTCAAAAAAATTTAAATCTCTTCGAAAACAAAATTTTAAATTATGGAAAGAAATACAGACAGAAGATTTAAATATAATTGAAGGAATGCAAGAAGGTAGAAATTCTCCATCTTATAATGGGGGTAATTTTTCTCCAGTTATGGATAATCCAACTCATCACTTTCATAAGTGGGTTGCAACAAATATAGTTTGATATGAAATTTAAGAGAAAAATTGTACCAAAACTAAAAATTAAACCAAATTTTATTACCAAAAAAAGATTAAAAGAAGATGAAATCAATTTTGATAAACTTAGATCGTACAGGTTAGATAGAGTTAAAAAAGAATTAGAAAAAAATAACCTTGAAGCATGCATGTTATTTGATCCAGTTAATATTAGGTATGCATTAGACACTGTTAATATGAGTATTTATAATATGCATAATTTAACTCGTTATTGTTTTGTTCCTGTGAATGGCCCAGTAATACTTTATGAGTATTTTAACTGCGAAGGATTATCTAAACATTTAAATTTGATAGACGAAATAAGACCATCGATAACTTGGGATTATTTTAGTAATGGAGATCAAGCTGGAGCTCAGTTAGAAAAATGGATTAATGAAGTTAAAGATTTGTCAAATTCATATTTTAAGAGTAAAAAAATTGCTATTGATGTTTTAAATGGTCCTGCTGTTACAGCTTTAAGCAATGCTGGAATTGAAGTTCTAGATGCAAAGTTAATTCTTGAACAAGCAAGAGTTATTAAATCAACAGAAGAATTAAAATGTATGAAAGCTGCAATTGAAGTGGCAGAAATTGGTGTTACCAAAATGCGTAATGAGTTAAAAGCTGGAATGACTGAGGATGAACTTTGGTCAATTTTACATAAAACAAATATTGAACATGGCGGTGAATGGATTGAATGCAGAATTTTATCTTCCGGACAAAGAACAAATCCATGGATGCAAGAAAGCAGCAATAAAATAATTCAAAGAGGAGAAATTGTTTCTTTTGATACCGACATGGTTGGACCTTATGGTTATTGTGCAGATATATCGAGGGCTTTTGTAGAAGGAAATAAATTTAACAATGAGCAAAAAAAATTATATCAAATGGCTGTTGAACATATTAATCACAATTCTAGACTAATTAAAAATGGGATATCATTTAAAGAATTCACCGAAAAATCTTGGAAACTTCCAGATGAGTATTATGGCAACAGATACTCATGTATGGTTCATGGAATTGGACTATGTGATGAATGGCCAATGATTAGATATCCAACTGATGGAGGGGAAAGGTCTGGTTCATTTGAAATGAATATGACAATTACAATTGAAAGTTATATTGGAAAAGTAAGGGGAAAAGAAGGTGTTAAACTAGAACAGCAATATTTGGTTGGTAAAAATGGACTTGAACTTATGTCCCAACATCCGTTAGAAGATATTTAATGAAAATAATTTTAATTATGGGTTTACCAGGTTCTGGTAAAACAACTCTAGCAAATGAACTTTCTCCTTTATTAAATGCAAAAAGAATTAATGCGGATGAAGTTAGAAAAAAGGCAAATGATTGGGATTTTTCAGAAGAAGGAAGGACGAGACAATCTAAACGTATGGCAGATTTAGCAAAAAAATTAAATGAAGATGGAAGCCATGTAGTTGCAGATTTTATTTGCCCAACTCCAGAAGCAAGAAGTCTTTTTCCTTCAGATTACATTATTTGGGTAGATACAATAAAAAAAGGTAGATTTGATGATACCAATAAGATGTTTGTTAAACCTGAAAAATTTGATTATCATGTAACAACACAAGATGCTAAACGTTGGGCACCAATAATTCTAAAGGAGATAAAATAATGTCTTACAAATGGGACAATAGAAAACCTACTGCACAAATGTTAGGCAGATGGCAACCCTTTCATGAGGGTCATTTTGTTTTATTTAAAGAAATTGTAAAAATTACTGGACAAGTTTGTATTCAAATAAGAGATGTTCAAGGGGTAGATGATAATCCATTTGATTTTGAAATAGTTAAAAAAAATATAGAGGGTAAATTAAATGCAGAATTTGAAGGAAGATTTAAAATAATGTTAGTACCTAACATTACTAACATTAGTTATGGTAGAGGTGTAGGTTATAAAATTGAAGAAGTTGTGCTTCCAAAAGAAATCCAAAAAATCTCTGCAACAAAAATTAGAGCCAAAATGAGAGAAGAAGGAAAACTAGAATAATAACAATGAACGATAGACTTAAAACTATTGTCGATCTAGAGAAATACCCAATCCAAGATTTGAATTCTCTTGAGGTAAAAGAACTAATAAATAAATGTAAGAGTGATTTAGATCAGTTTAGTTGCTCTACTATACCTAATTTTATTTTACATAAATCTTTAAAAATCATGAATACAGAGTTAGAAAAACAAATAGGTGAAGTTTATATGTCCAAAAAAAGTATAAATGCATATTTGTATTCTAAAGATGACCTTGCATTAACAAAAGATCATCCAAAAAGAATATTTATGAAACGTGATAATGGATATTTAAATTCAGATCTTTTTGACAAAAATTCAGAAATGAAATTTCTTTATGAGCAAGAAGAACTTTTGAAATTTGTATCTGCATGCTTGGGTATCTCGCCAATTTATCGATGGGCCGACCCTTTAGCTTGTCATGCTTATAATGTGATGAAACCAGAAGGTATTCTTCCTTGGCATTTTGATAGCTGTGAATTTACTTTAAGCTTAATGATACAAAAACCTAAAAAAGGTGGAATATTTGAATACTGTCCATTTATTCGTGAACCAGGAAATGAAAATTTTGAAGAGGTTAAAAAAGTACTTGATGGTGACCGCGCAAGAGTTCGCCAGTTAAAATTAGAACCGGGCGATCTTCAAATATTTAAAGGAAGATTTACATTACATCGTGTTACAAAAATAGAAGGAAACGTTTCAAGATATCTTTGTATACCAGCTTACGTTTTGGATCCTTGGAGAGTAAATACTCCGGAACATTCAGAAGCAATTTATGGAAAAGTATTACCCATTCATATTGAGAGAAATAAAGCTAGATCAGATGGTTTAGCTGATTAATATGATTGATATAAACCAGATAATAAATTTAGAAAAA
>JAPYTV010000044.1 GCA_029941985.1 Candidatus Pelagibacter sp.
ATAGAATGATTTGTTAATTCAGTTTTTACACCCATCATATTTAAAATTTTAGAACCCCATTTTAATCTTGGGCTTTCTTTTTGATTGAGTTCAGACAATTCTCTAAAATAAGAAACTCCATTCGCTCTAGCAGCAACTAAAAAAATAATCAAAAATTCATCAATAGCACTAGCATTTAAACTTGGAGGGCAATTAATACTTTTTATTTTTTTTGAACTTTTTACAAAAATATCTGAAATTTTTTCTCCTTTATAATTCTTTTTATTTTTAAGTAATATTTTAACACCCATTTTTTTTAAAATTTTGATAACGCCAGCTCTTGAAGAATTAATATTTACATTTTTAATTAGTAATTTTGAATTATTAGATAAGGCCGTAAGAACTATAAAAAATGCGCTAGAGCTAATATCAGCTGGAACTGTATAATTAAATGAGTGAATTTTTTTTTTCCCCTTAATTTTAATATGATCAAATTTTTTTGTTTTCTTTACTTTGATTGGAATTTTTAAATATCGAAAAAGTAATTCTGTATGATTTCTTGATTTTTTTGCTTTTATTGATGTTATACCCGAAGTATTAAGTGCGGCTAACATCACACTGCTCTTACATTGAGCCGAAGCTCTATTTTCAATATAGTTTATAGGTTTTGTTATTTCAGATCCTATAATTGATAAAGGCAATTTTTTTCTTTGATTAGGGTAAAATTTAGCGCCAAAACTTTTTAGTGGTTTAATTACTCTAGAAAAATCTCTTTTTGATAAACTTTTATCACCGATTATTTTAATTTTTTTTTTAGAATGAACTAGCAAACCAAACATTAATCTGCTTAATGTTCCAGAATTTCCAGCATTTAATGTTAAATTATTTTTGTAATTATAGCTGTTAAGACCTTTGCCAATAATTTCACAATAATTGTTTTTAAAATTAACTTTTACGCCTAATTTTTTAAGACAATTTACTGTGCTTAGCACATCATCAGACTTTAAAAGTTTATAAGCTCTTGATTTACCAGTTGCTTGAGAAGCAATTAGAGCCCATCTTATAGACAAACTTTTATCTCCTTCTATTGATATTTTTTTGTTAAAAGATTTAATCTTTTTATTTATTTTAAGAAATTTGCTCATGTTAACTTATTAATATTCTAGCTAAGTTTAAAAGATTCTCCAAAATAAGCAGATTTAGCTTCATTATTATTTATCAACTCAGAAGGAGTTCCGGCTGCTACTATTTTACAATTTGAAAGAACAATCGCTACATCAACGCATGTTAGCAAATCTCTTGCTTGATGATCGCAAAGTATTATGGATATATTATTTTGACTCTGTAAATTAACAATAATTTGTTGTAGCATTTTAATGGTCATTACATCTAATGCTGCAAAAGGTTCATCCAATAAAAGAATTTTTGGATCACCTAATAATGCTAATGAAACTATTAATTTTTTTTTTTGTCCACCAGATAAATAACTTGCTTTAACATCTCTAACTGCATCTAATTCAAATTTTCCTATCAAAGAATTTATTTTTTCATTTCTTTTTTTTTTATCAGGAACTAAAATTTCACCAATTGCATTTAAATTTTCTAAAAGAGTTAAATCGTGAAAATACCCACCATGTTGGGGAACGTAACCAATTTTAAATTTTGTAGTTCTTAAATAAATTGGATAATCGTTAACAGTTGTTGAATTAATAGTTATAGAGCCATAATCAGGCTTAATAAGACCAGTAATTAAATTAAATATTGTTGATTTTCCAACACCATTAGGTCCCAGTAATCCAAGAACTTGGCCTTCATTTACGACAAAACTTACATTATCTAAAATTTTTCTTTTTCCAAATGATAAAGATAGTTTATCTAATTTTATTATTGGTTTTTTTGTCTTAAAATATTTTATACGAAATTTTTTAATTATAGCCATTAGTTTATATTTATAATTTTTACTGTGTCTGAAATATTATTCATAAAAATTTTTGAACTTTTCGTGATCAAATTAACCTCAATCTTATCTGCTTCTAGTTTGGTATTTAAGTTTTTATAAATTATATTGTTGGATAGAACTACTAAATTTTTTTCAAACATCAAATCTAAATTATCTGAATTGATTATATGCATATTATAAGTCATTAAGACATTTCCATAAAAGTTAGTATTATTATTTATATCGTTATAGATAGCATTGTCTGCATATATTTTTATTGGCATTGAACTATTCAAGTTTATGGTTGCAATAACTTTTTTCATTTTAATTAGTTCAGTTTTATTGTGAATTATCTCTGCAAATTCAGATGAAATAACATAAAAATCACCATCCTTAAGCTCCGAAACATATTCTATATTATATATAAGGTTAGATTTTTTTTCATTTAAATTTTTTTCATTATTGATAGTTTCAACATTTTTTGAAGTATTAGTTATATTTTTTTTTATAAAATAAATTTTTAAAAAAAAAAAAGAAATTAGAAAAACAACCATAAAAAGAAATAATTGTAAAAATGTTTTGTTCAGCATTTAATTGATATTATTTTCAAGAATATTGTGAATATGAATTATGCCAATTGTTTTAAGCTTATTGCGTTTATCATAAACACATAGGCTAGTGATTTTTTTCTTTTTTGAATTCATTATATTAAGAGCTTTAGCCGCTAGTTCATTGCGATCAATAGACATTGGGTCTTTTGTCATTATATTTTTTACAGTTAGATTTTGAATATCTTTATTTTTTTGAATTGCTCTTTTTAAATCACCATCAGTTACTATCCCAATAGTTAAATTTTTTTTATTTCTAATTATTAAAATTCCAAGCTTTTTAGAAGTCATTATTTTTAATGCAGTTTTCATTTTTTCATTTTCATTTATAAATGGAATTTTACCACCAGTTATCATTAAATCTTCTACAGTTTTTAGTTTGGCTCCAAGGTTTCCAGATGGATGAAACTTTTTAAAATCTAATTTTCCAAATTTTTTATACTTCATTGAAGCGATTGCAAGCGCATCACCTATTGCAAGAGAAGTTGTTGTTGAGGAAGTGGGTACAATGCCATGTCCTGCTTCTTTAACTTCCGGAATATATAATTTGATATCAGAAGCTTTGTAAAGAGTTGAATTTTTTTTTGAAACTATACCAATCAAGGTAATTCTATTTCTGTTAGCAAACTGAATAATATTTTTAAGTTCTTGAGTTTCACCTGAGTAACTTATTAAAATTAAAACATCTTTTTTAGAAATACTTCCTAAATCTCCATGTGAAGCATCACTGGCAGATAAAGCAAAAGATGGGCTTCCAACAGATGAAAATGTAGAGCTAAGTTTAGCACTGATTTTTGAAGATTTACCCACACCGCAGAAAATTATTTTAGATTGACATTTAACGATTGCATCTACAGCATCATTAAATGAATTACTAATAGAACTTTTTAGTTTTTTTAGAGCCTTTATTTCTAGATCAATTACATCTTTAGCAATTTTTTTATAATTTTTTTTTTTCATTTAATGAGACCAGATATCATCTTTAAAAGAAGCCAAGTCTAAATCAACTCTAGTTTTTAAAAATTTTAAACAATCATTGTATAAATTTATTCTATTTTCTCTAATTAGAATTTTATGAAGTTCTTCATGAATTTTATGTAGGTATAATACATCATTAGCACAGTATTTTAATTGGGCAGGTGAAAGTTCACCACCAAAGTCAGAACTTTGAAATTGTTTACTAACATCAATATTAATAAATTCCTTAATTAAAGTTTTGAGTGAGTGACTATCAGAATAAGATCTCGCTAGTTTGGAGGCAATTTTGGTGTCTAAGACGTTTTCAACGTCAATTTTTAAATAATGTTTAATATGAGCCATGTCAGCTCTACCATAGTGAAAAATTTTAGTTACATTTTTATCACCAAGTAATTTTTTTAAATTTGGAGCATCATAGGTGCTCCTATCCAATTGAACAATATGAGCATCAGAGTTACCTGATGATATTTGTATGAGGCATAATGGATCTCTCTGAACATTCAATCCAAGAAACTCCCCATCACAGGAAATTAGTTTGCCTAGTTCAATGTCTGCTGGTATATCTTTTTTGTGCAACTTTATAACTGGGTTCATTTTTAAATATATATATATGAAAGCAAAAAATTGTCTAATTTTTGGTGGCAGCGGGCAAATAGGTCGTCATTTAATAAGAAAGCTAACCAAAAATAATTATAAAGTAACTGTAGTTACCAGAAACCTACATCAAAAGGGATATGTTATTAAAACTCAAGCTAATGCAGGTTATATTGATATTGTTGAAGTTAATATTTTTGATGAAGTAAAAATTAGAAAGCTTTTTACTAAAACGGATATTTGCATTAACCTAGTAGGAATTTTGCATGAAAAAGAAAGAGGTAGCACTTTTGAAAACATTCATTCTATCTTTCCATCTTTATTGTCCAAACTTTGTAAAGAATATAAGATTAAACAATTCATTCATTTATCAGCCTTAGGCATTAATGAAGCAACGGATTCAGATTATGCAAAAAGCAAGCTAGAAGGAGAAGTTAATATTCAAAAAAACTTTCTTTTAACTACAATACTAAGACCATCAGTTGTCTATTCTGTAGACGATAATTTTACTACTAGTTTCATGACCTTATTAAATAGACTTCCGGCTTTCCCTCTTTACTATAGTGGAAGAACAAAATTCATGCCCATACATTGTTCTGATTTAACGGATATTATTTATCAGGTTATTTCGAAAAATATTCATTCAAAAATAATTGAATGTGTTGGACCTCAAACAATTTCATTAAAAGATATTTTAAATAAATTGTTAAAACTTATAAATAAGAATAGACTTTTAATTCCACTTCCATTATTTATTGCCAATATTTCAGCAAATTTTTTTCAGTTATTTCCCAAACCCTTAATTTCGCGGGATCAAATTAAGCTTCTTCAATACGACAATATTATATCTGGAAAATATCAAACTAATTTTGACATAGGTCTGCCTAGTGTATGTATTTTTGAAGAAGAAGTTGAAAAGTACTGTTATATGTGGAGAGAAGGAGGACAATTTTCAACTAAAAAATATAACCCTGTTAATTAGAATTAATTTTTAATAGAGTTTAATAAATTTAATATTTTTTATTTTCTTTTTAGTTGTTAAAGTTATTAATAGATAAATATACAGAAAGTATAAAAATTAAAAACAATACTTTAAGATTTAAAAATTTTAACCAGACTTAATTTTTTTTTCAATATATTGAGGAACTTCATCTTCTTTTGTGGTAGGCTCTTCTTTTTTATTTTTAGGCTGGTAAGCGTAGAGTAAATGAAGCTTGCAGTATGAAAAGTCTTTTAAAGATGATCTACCACAAAAATAAAAAGATTCTTCATCGGGATGACCTATTGGCCATTTGCATGTACTTTCATCTAATTCTTCTAGCTTTTTAGGGTTTTCTGGTTGAAAATCTTTTTCAATAATTAATGATTGAAAGTGACTTTTTTTCCCACGTTTTGCTTTTAAATTATTTTCTTCATTATTTGTATTTTGAAAATTTTGATTTGAAGAAGCACTTCTGGTTTTTATTTTATAAGATAAATTAAGCCTATGAGCTTTTCCTATAACTGCATTTCTACTTATACCACCAATTATTTCGGCGATTTGGCTTGCCGTGCTTCCTTTACCCCAAAGCTCTTTTAATTTGGCAATTTTTTTGTCATCCCAGCTCATAATGTCTGTATTTAGTATGTTATTTAATTTTTATAACTATATATAGATCACATACGATTTAAAAAAAAACAACACATATTTTTGTTTTTTACATAATTAATTAAAAAAACTTTATATATGATCACTTATGGTTGAATTAAATAAAAAATATCAAATTGGGGTAAGAAGATTTGGTTTTGTAAATTGGATTGGTTTTAAAAGCTTATGGCTTAAAGAATGCAATAGATTTATGGTAGTTTGGCAACAAACGCTTCTATCTCCACTTGTATCAAGTTTATTATTTTTATCAGTTCTGTCTTTAGCTTTAGGTAACAATAGAGGGGATGTTCTAGGTTACTCTTTTATAAGCTTTTTAGCACCAGGGTTAATTGCAATGA
Organism: Candidatus Pelagibacter sp.; assembly: GCA_029941985.1. Taxonomy (GTDB): domain Bacteria; phylum Pseudomonadota; class Alphaproteobacteria; order Pelagibacterales; family Pelagibacteraceae; genus Pelagibacter. The sequence goes on from JAPYTV010000044.1 coordinate 6,085, forward strand.
GTATACTAACTCAATCGTTTAGTCATACGGTGTCTTCTTTGATGATTGGTAAAATCCAGGGAAATATTGTTGATATGCTTTATGCACCATTGTCTGCATTAGAGGTTTCAATGGCAATAATATTGGCAGCCATGACTAGAAGTTTTTTAATTGCAATAATTTCAATTGCTGTATTTTCTTTAATAGTAGAAATTCCAATAAATAATATTTTTTATATTTTTATTTTTGGATTTTTAGGTTCTTTTATTTTAGGGAGCTTAGGTTTTATTACTGGTCTTTGGGCAGAGAAGTTTGATCATACCGCTACGGTAACTAATTTTATTATTACACCATTAAGCTTTTTATCTGGCGTATTTTATTCTATAGACAAGTTACCAGAGTTTTTTCAAACCATAAGTCATATTAATCCATTTTTTTATATGATTGATGGATTTAGATATGGTTTTATTGGTGTTTCAGATGGATCGATAAGCTTTGGAATAATATACTTAACAATATTAAGTTTTATAATGTGGTTCATATCTTTTTATCTTTATAAAAAAGGTTATAAAATTAAATCGTAAACTATGAGCGCTTTAGCAAAAAATTATAATAGAAGAAAAATTGCATTTAAAAAAGGGAAAGGTAGTTTTCTTTATTCAACGAATGGAAAAAAATATTTAGATTTTGTTCAAGGTATTGCGGTTAATTCTCTTGGACACTCTAATCCATATTTAATTAAGGCACTAAATAAACAATCTAAAAAAGTGTGGCATGTGTCAAATGTATTTCAAATACCAGAAGGTGAAAAGTTAGCTAAAAGATTAACGCAAAAAACATTTGCGGATTATGTGATGTTTCAAAATAGCGGTTCAGAAGCAACAGAAGCAGCAATAAAAGTAGCTAGAAAATATTTTTATTCTATAGGTCAACCAAAAAAAAATAGAATTCTTTGTGTTAAAAATTCTTTCCATGGAAGAACTATAGCTGCAATTTTTGCAAGTGGATCAAAAGGAAAAATGACTAAAGGATTTGGTCCAAAAGTAGATGGGTTTGATCATTTTGAATTTGGTGATCATAAGTCATTAAAGAAAGCCATAACAAAAAAAACAGCCGCAATTATGGTTGAAACTATTATGGGAGAAGGTGGAATAAAGGTTATTCCTGATTGGTGTTTAAGAGATTTAAGAAAAATTTGTAATCAAAAAAAAA
>JAPYTV010000045.1 GCA_029941985.1 Candidatus Pelagibacter sp.
TGAATTAAGAGATCTAAATGAAGAAGATCCAACCGAAATAGAAGCAAGCAAGCATAATCTTGCTTACATAAAACTAGATGGAAGTATAGGGTGTATGGTTAATGGTGCGGGACTAGCAATGGCGACCATGGATATAATTAAATTATATGGAAAAGAACCTGCTAATTTTTTAGATGTGGGTGGAGGAGCCTCAAAAGAAAAAGTTTCTGCAGCACTTAAAATAATTCTTTCAGACAAAAATGTTAAAGGTATTTTAATAAACATCTTCGGTGGGATAATGAGATGCGATGTACTTGCACAAGGAGTTGTAGATGCGGCTAAAGAAATAAATATTAGTGTACCACTAGTGGTTAGATTGGCAGGTACAAACTTCAAAGAGGGAAAAGCAATTTTAGATAATTCAGGATTGAAATTAATTTCAGCAGAAAATTTAGATGATGCTGCTAAAAAAATAGTTGAGGCTATAAAATAAAATGTCTGTATTAATTAATAAAAAAACAAAAGTTATCTGTCAAGGTTTTACTGGTAAGCACGGCACATTTCATTCCGAACAAGCAATAAAATATGGAACCAATCTAGTTGGGGGAGTTACTCCAAAAAAAGGAGGGCAGAAACATTTGGATCGTCCAGTTTTTAATACTGTATCAGAAGCTAAAAAAGAAGTTGGTGCTGATGCAACGATGATTTATGTTCCTGCAAAATTTGCTGCAGCTGCAATAATTGAGGCTATCGAAGCTTCCATTGAACTTATAGTATGTATTACAGAAGGTATACCGATCCAAGACATGCTTAGAGTTAAAAAAAAACTTAATGATTCAAAAAGTAGATTAATTGGACCAAATTGTCCGGGAATAATTACTCCAGATGAATGTAAAATTGGAATAATGCCAGCAAATATTCACAAAAAAGGCTCTGTTGGAATAGTTTCAAGATCAGGAACTCTAACTTATGAGGTAGTTGCACAAACAACTGAAAATGGATTGGGACAATCTACATGTATTGGAATTGGTGGAGATCCAATTAACGGAACAAACTTTATTGACTGTTTAGATTTATTTTTGAATGATGATGAAACTAAATCTATTCTTATGATAGGTGAAATTGGCGGGGTAGCAGAGGAAGAGGCGGCAGAATTTATAAAAAATCATAAAATACAAAAACCAATAGTTGGTTTTATAGCTGGAATAACAGCGCCAGCAGGAAGAAGAATGGGCCATGCAGGAGCTATAATTTCAGGTGGAAAAGGTGGTGCCGAAGATAAGATTAAAAAAATGAAAGAATGTGGTATTACTATTGCTAAATCTCCTTCAGAGATAGGCAAAACATTATTTAATAAATTGTCTAATTGAAAAATACTTTTCTGATATTATATTAAAAGTATATGTCATCATCAAAAAATCTCGAATACGAAAAAACTTCATTCCTCAATAAATCTAATAGTGCCTTTATTGAGCAGATGTACTTAAAGTTTATTAATAAAGATTCCGATTTACCAGAAAGTTGGAGAAAATATTTTGAAGGAATTGGTGAAGAACTAGATGTTATTGTTAAAGAGATTAATGGACCGTCTTGGAGCCCAGCAAAAAACAAAATTGATATAGATGAAATTCAAAAAAGAATTGAAAAAAATGGAATAAACTTATCCAGCAAAGAAAGTATTGGTGAAATTAATCAAAAAGATTTAACTAAATCAAATAGTGATTCAATAAAAGCTGTTGCATTAATTAGATCTTACAGACAAAGAGGACATTTGATAGCTAAGCTTGACCCATTAGGATTGTTGGAGTCAGAATATTTAGATGAGCTTCATCCAGAGTCTTATGGATTCAAAAAAGAAGATTACAAAAAAAAAATTTATTTAGATGGAGTAATTAACAAAGAACATTCTAATATTCGTGAAATTTTAAATTTTTTAAAAAAAACTTATTGTGGTCCAATAGGCTATGAATATATGCATATATCAAATCCAACAGAAAGAAAATGGTTTAGAGATAGAGTGGAAAAGTCTGAAGATGTTTTGCAATTCACAAAAAATGGAAAGAAAGCTATTTTAAATAAGCTAATTCAAGCAGAAGGTTTTGAGAAATTTTTACACACAAAATATGTTGGAACAAAAAGATTTGGATTAGATGGCGGAGAAAGCTTAATTCCAGCCTTGGAACAAATAATAAAAATAGGTGGTCAATCCAATGTTAAAGAAGTTAAAATTGGAATGTCTCATAGAGGGAGACTTAATGTTTTGGCTAATGTTTTACAAAAATCATACAAAAAAATATTTAATGAATTTGCTGGAGAAATTAACTTGTCATCTGAAGAAGGAGCTGGCGATGTTAAATATCATTTAGGAGCCTCTTCTAATAGAGAGTTTGGTGGTAATTCAGTTCATGTAAGTTTAACAGATAATCCATCTCATTTAGAAGCTGTTAATCCAGTTGTTTTAGGTCAAACTAGAGCAAAGCAATTCTTTCATAAAGATAAAGAGAGAAAAAAAGTTATTCCAATTTTAATCCACGGAGATGCTGCATTTGCTGGACAAGGAGTTGTATCAGAGTGTTTTGCTATGTCTGGTTTACCTGGTCATAATACTGGTGGAACAATTCACATCATTATTAATAACCAAATAGGCTTTACAACAAGCCCAAGATTTGCGCGCTCATCCCCTTATCCATCTGATGTTGCTAAAATGGTAGACGCACCGATATTACATGTTAATGGAGATGATCCTGAAGCTGCAGTTTATGCAGCAAGAATAGCATCAGAATTTAGGTTAAAATTTAATAGAGATGTTGTAATTGATTTAATTTGTTACAGAAGATTTGGTCATAATGAAGGTGATGAACCATCTTTTACTCAACCACTTATGTATAAAAAAATTAAATCTCATCCATCACCAGTAAAAGTTTATGGGAATAAATTAGTAAAAGAAAATACAATCTCTAATGATGACTTGATTGATTATATTAATAAATTTAAGAACTTGCTTGATGACCAATATAAAAATGCAAAAAATTATAAACCAAAAATTGAATGGTTCGAAGGTACTTGGTCTGCATATAAACCTGAAAAAGGAAAAGATAAAAGAGGTGTAAGTGGCTCAGATATTAATAAACTTTTAAAAATATCTGAGAAAATTAATAGCACACCATCAGACCTAAATTTACACAAAACAATTATTAAAATATTAAACTTAAGAATGGAGTCAGTTAAAAAAGGCTCAGGTATAGATTGGTCAACAGCTGAGGCCTTAGCATTCGGGTCATTATTAGAGGAGGGGTACCCAGTCAGATTGGTTGGTCAAGACTCAGGTAGAGGAACTTTTAGTCAGAGACATTCTGTTTTAAGAAATCAAATAGATAACTCTAGGTATATTCCTTTAAATAATATTTCAAATAAACAAAAACAATTTGAGGTAGTAGATAGTTTTTTATCTGAGTTAGCTGTTCTCGGTTTTGAATATGGTTATAGTTTAGTAGAACCTAACACGCTTACAATTTGGGAGGCGCAATTTGGAGATTTTGCAAATGGAGCACAAGTTGTAATTGATCAATTTATTGCATCAGGAGAAAGAAAATGGTCTAGGGCATCTGGATTGGTAATGTTACTACCTCATGGATATGAAGGCCAAGGTCCAGAACATTCATCAGCAAGATTAGAAAGGTTTTTACAAATGTGTTCAAATGATAATATGCAGGTGATGAATTGCACTACTCCAGCAAATTATTTTCATGCCTTAAAACGACAAATGCACAGAGATTTTAGAAAACCATTGATTATGATGACACCTAAATCATTATTAAGAAATAAATATTGTATTTCTAATCTAGAAGATTTTAGTAAAGATAATTCATTTCACAGAATACTGTGGGATCATGCAATAGATCCAAAAATTAGTGGATTTATAAAATTAAAAAAAAGTTCAGAAATAAAAAAAGTAATCATGTGTTCTGGTAAAATTTATTTTGATTTACTAGAGGCTAGAGAAAAGTTAAAGAAAAATGACGTGGTACTGTATAGAATTGAACAACTTTATCCTTTTCCAGCAAAAACTCTGGTTAAAGAACTAAAACCATACGCTAAAAAAGCAAAGTTTTATTGGTGCCAGGAAGAACCAAAAAATATGGGTGCATGGTTTTCAGTGAGAGATTATATACAATGGACATTAGAGACTATTAAAGCTAATAATGGGGAAATTTCTTATATAGGAAGAAGTCCAGATGCGTCTCCTGCAACAGGATACGCGAAAAGGCATGTCTCTCAACAACAAGAAATTATTAACAAGGTTTTTAAATAATAATGAGTGAAAAAATTTTAGTACCAGTTTTAGGGGAAAGCATAACAGAGGCAACTGTTTCAAAATGGCTTAAAAACAAGGGTGATAGCGTTAAAGTTGATGAACCAATTGTAGAACTAGAAACGGATAAAGTTAATCTAGAAGTCCCTTCACCTATTGATGGAGTCTTGTCTGAAATAAATTCTGAAAATGGATCTATTGTCGGGATAGGTGCTTTGCTTGGTTCTATTAGTCAAAATAGTGATTTTACATCAGAAAAAAAGGAACTTAAAAAAAATGAACCCGAAAAAGTAGAAAATAATGTTGTTAGTTTAGAAATTGAAAGAAGAGAGCCTAAAATTTTTGATGAGAAATTAACTTTGAATGTGCCTGCTGAAAAACCTTTAATATTAACTCAAGAAATTGAAAAAGAAGATTTTAATTTAAAGAAAAATAATAAAGAAACACTTTCTCCAGCAGTTAGAAAAATAGTTGTGGAAAATAAAATTGATTTACAAAAAGTTAGAGGATCAGGAAAAGAAGGAAGAATACTAAAGGGTGATTTGATTAGTATAATGGGAGTAAACCCTCAACCATCAGAAAAAAAAATTAAATATGGTCAAGAAGAAAGAGTTAAAATGACCAGACTAAGACAGACTATTGCAAAAAGATTAAAACAAGCCCAAGAAAATGCTGCTCTGCTAACAACATTTAATGAAGTTGATATGGCAAGTATAATAGAGATAAGAAAAGAAAATCAGGAAGATTTTCAAAGTAAATATGGAATTAAATTAGGTTTTATGTCATTTTTTGTAAAAGCATGTGTTGTTGCTTTAAAGACTTTCCCCTCTGTTAATGCAGAGATTGAAGGAGATGAGATTATTTATAAAAATTATTACAATATAAGTTTTGCTGTTGGTACAGAAAAAGGTTTGGTTGTTCCTGTTTTAAGAAACGCAGACGAATTATCATTTGCCGATATTGAAAAAAATATAAAAGCTATATCTGAAAAAGCTAGAGATGGAAAATTAAGTATTGAAGATCTTCAGGGAGGAACTTTTACTATTAGTAATGGAGGAGTTTATGGATCAATGTTATCTACACCGATATTAAATTTACCTCAATCTGGCGTATTAGGAATGCACAATATAGTTGAAAGACCAGTAGCCATTAATGGAGAAATTAAAATTAGACCAATTATGTACCTGGCCTTATCTTATGATCATAGAATTATAGATGGAAAAGAATCTGTTTCATTTTTAAAAATGGTAAAAGAAAACTTAGAAGATCCAAGAAGGTTATTTTTAGATATATAAATGTCAGAAAAATTTCAAATAGTTGTTATAGGTGGAGGACCTGGTGGGTATGTATGTGCTATAAGGTTAGCTCAATTAGGAATTAAAACTGCGTGTGTAGAATCTAGAGGATTACTGGGCGGAACATGTTTAAATGTAGGGTGTATACCTTCTAAAAATTTATTAAATCTTTCAGAAAATTATCATAAGGCAAAAAATTTTTCTAACATAGGAATAGAAGTTGGTAAAGTTAAACTTAACCTTAAAAAAATGATGAAAAATAAAGATAAAGCAGTTACTATTTTAACCAAAGGGGTAGAGTTTTTATTTAAAAAAAATAAAGTTACTTATTTCAAAGGAACTGGAAGCTTTAAATCAGTAAACAAAATTTCTATTTTAGACAGTCAAAAAAAAGAAACAGTCATAGAAACAGAAAAAACAGTAATTAGCACAGGGTCTGTTCCAGTTTCATTACCAGGAATTGAATTTGATGAAAAAATAATTGTTTCTTCAACGGGAGCCTTAACCTTGCAGAAAGTTCCTAAAAAAATGGTTGTAGTTGGTGGTGGTTATATTGGCTTAGAGATGGGATCTGTTTGGTCTAGACTGGGAGCAGAGGTCCATGTAGTTGAATTTCTTGAGCATATTACACCAGGAATGGACAGAGAAGTATCAACAGAGTTTATGAAAATCTTAAAAAAACAAGGAATTAATTTTCATATGCAAACGAAAGTAGAAGAAATAAAAAAAAAAAGCAAAGGTGCAATAGTCTTAACATCTGATAAAGATGGAAAAAAAGTTAATTTTGATTGTGATGTTGTCCTTATATCAGTTGGCAGAAAACCAAATACAAATAATTTAAATTTAGAGTCAATTGGTGTTCAATTAGATGAGAAGAAAAGAATTAAAACAGATAAAAGTTTTAAAACAAATGTAAATAATGTTTATGCAATTGGCGATGTAATAGAAGGACCAATGTTAGCTCATAAAGCTGAAGAGGAAGGGATTGCAGTGGCTGAAAATATTGCAGGACAATCAGGACATGTTAATTATGATATTATTCCAGGAGTTGTATATACAGCTCCAGAGGTAGCTTCTATTGGAAAAACAGAAGAACAATTAAAAGAAACAAATATAAAATATAAAATTGGTAAATTTTCATTTATGGCTAACTCGAGAGCTAAAGCTATTGATGAAGCGGAAGGATTTGTAAAAATTCTAGCAGATGAAAAAACAGATAGAGTTTTAGGAGCACACATTATTGGCCCACATGCAGGAGAATTAATTGCAGAGATAGGAGTTGCTATGGAGTTTGGAGCAAGTGCTGAAGATATTGCAAGAACATGTCATGCACACCCAACATTCTCAGAAGCAGTAAAAGAAGCAGCTTTATCAGTAGATAAAAGAGCAATACACTC
>JAPYTV010000046.1:0-4236 GCA_029941985.1 Candidatus Pelagibacter sp.
CAATGTTTACAATTTTTCCTTTTAGGTCAGAAAAGTTTTTAACTTTAGCTTTTTTCCTTGCCCAAATTTGAAAAGGTTCATTATGAACTGAAAATACAGCTCTTAAATCACTGTACTGTTTTCCTTCCCATTTGCTTGTACCATTTACAGCATGATATTGCCAGTCAGACTGAGCTACACCAAATTGAAACTCACCAGCTACTATTTGGCCAATGTTATAATTTGATCCACCAGTTGATGGTGCAGTACATCTGTATGCTTTAGCTGTACCTTTTTTTCTTCCATGTTCAGCACTAATTGCTGATTTATGTAGCATTTTACAAATTGCGTTACCAGTTTGAAAATATACTCCAGTTGGTCCACCCGTTCCTATCGTGAAGAACTCTGCAGATTTTGCAACACCTGTAAAAGATAAAGATGCAACAAAAATCAATAGAGCGCTTGATAGAGATGTTATTACTTTTTTCATTATGATCTCCTCTATATCGTTATTTTTATTAATTAATTTTAACAGTAATTAAAGGGGTATGTATAGAAGATATTTTATATTGTTTCAGACCATTTTTTTAACTTATTCACACCTTCAACAATTTTAGGAGCAAATTTTAAAATTAAATCATTATTAATTTTTTTTTTATCTTTAGTTTTATTCATAAATTCTTGCCCATTAAAATCTGTAAAGCTTAATCTTGCAAACATTTTTGTTTTAACAAAACCAAAATCTGATCCTGGTAATAATGCCACACCTGTATTTTTTAAAATATTATCACACATCTCTGATGATGTGTTAAATTTTTTGTTTATAAAATCTGGCATAAGATAAAATCCACCTTGCGGTTTATTGATTAAAATTTTATTTGATTTTAGATTTTCATAAACATAATTACCAACTGCTCTAAGAATATTTCTAGAATTATTTATATATTCGCTATGATCATTTGCGTAAGCAGTGATTGCAGCATATTGAATTGGAGCACTAACAGCTGAAAAGGTTTCGCTGGCTAATACATTAATTGAATTTTTTAAAAAACTTAAAGAATCTGGGACTATAAAATAACCTAATCTCCATCCTCCTGCTCCACACCATTTACTTAAACCTGAGCTTATAATAGTTTTTTCAGGACAAAAACTAGAAATAGATTTAAAGCCTTCTTTAAAACTTAACTCTGAATAAATTTCATCAGATAGAATAATAAGATTATATTTTTTAGCAATTTCACTAATTTCTTCTAAATTTTCACAAATCTGTCCTGATGGATTATTTGGTGAATTCAAAAATAATAGATAGTTTCTATTTTTATCTTTTAAAATAATTTTTTCGATTTCTGATCCAGTTGGGAACCAATTATTTTCTCTCGTTGTTTGTATTAATTGAACTTTATTTCTTCCAAGTATTGCTTGTGGAGCATAAGAAACCCAACTTGGAGCAGGCAATATTATGTCGCCATCAAATAGAACATGTAATAAAAACATTAATTCTTTTGAGCCTGGGCCAATAATTACATTTTCAGACTTATAATTATAATTTTTTTTAGTTGATGTATATTTTGCAACAACTTCTCTAAGCTCTTTAAGACCTTGCATTGGTAAATATTTATTTTGATAAGCGTTATTTTTTAACTCATTAACTATATCAAGTGGTATTTGAAATGGAGATTGCCCAAACCCAAATTTAAAAATCTTTTCACCTTTGTCTTCTAACTGTCTAGAAATTTCATTGATTTTTAGAGTAGATGATGGCTCTAGTTCTTTAACTATATTTTTTAACATTTAATAATTTAATTCATTTAAATTTTTATATTGTTCTAAAACGTGTGGGTTTGCTAGCGCTTCTTTGTTTTTAATTTCATTTCCTTCTATTGTATTTTTTACAGCTAATTCAACTATTTTTCCATTCTTAGTTCTTGGAATATCATCAACTACTATAATTTTAGCTGGAACATGTCTTGGAGATGTATTTTTTCTAATTTGTATTTTAATTTTTTTTAATAAATATTCATTAAGTTTATATTTTGGATTTAAAACTATAAATAAAATGATTCTAACATCATTATCCCATGTTTGGCCAACAACAATAGATTCCTTAATTTCTATAAATTTTTCTACCTCAGAATATATTTCAGCTGTTCCAAGCCTTACGCCTCCTGGATTAAGTGTAGTATCTGATCTACCATGAATAATAAAGCCTCCACTTTTTTTTACTTCAGCATAATCGCCATGATGCCAAATATTCAAAAAATTATTAAAATATGCATCTTTGAATTTGGTGTTATTTTTGTCATTCCAAAATTTTAAAGGCATTGAAGGGAAAGGATTTTTACAAACCAATTCACCTTTTTTATTTTTTATAGGTTTTCCTTTATCATTAAAAATATCAACATCCAAACCCAACCCTTTATTTTGTATTTCTCCTAAAATCACTGGTTGATATAAATTGCCTAACACAAAACAAGAAACAATATCTGTGCCTCCAGATATAGAAGATAAATGAACATTTTTTTTTACATTTTTATATATATATTCAAATCCATCGTTTGATAATGGTGATCCTGTCGAACAAATTGTTCTTAATTTTTTTAATTTATATTTATATTTTAATGTCGGATTAGATTTACGGAGAGCATCAATATATTTTGCACTCACTCCAAATAAAGTAATCTTTTCTTTTTCGGCAATTTTCAACAATAAATCATTTTTTTTATACATTGGTGAACCATCAAACAAAACAATTGATGCCTTGGAAGCTAGGACACTAACTAACCAGTTCCACATCATCCATCCACATGTGGTAAAATAAAAAACATTATCATTTTCTTTAATATTACAGTGTAGCTGATGCTCTTTTTTATGTTGAAGCAAAACACCTCCACTTCTATGGCAAATACATTTGGGCTTTCCAGTAGTTCCACTTGAATAAAGTATTGTTAGGCTATGTTCAAAATCAAATTTTGAAAATTTAATTTTATCATGCTTAATTTTGCTTAGTTCACTCCATGTAAATAATTTTACTTTTTTAAATTTATATTGGTTTTTTAAATATTTTTCACCAGGATAATTAATAACAACAACATGTTTAATTGATCTTATTGTTTTTAAAATTTGTGGAAGCCTTTCCAAAACATTTATTACCTGTCCATTATAAAAATATTTATCTATAATAAATAAAACTTTAGGATTAATTTGTGAAAAACGTTCTATTACACCCTTGACTCCAAAATCTGGAGAGCATGATGACCATATAGCTCCTAAAGATGAAGCTCCAAGAAATGCTTCAACAGTTTCAATTGAATTAGGTAAATATGCTGCGACTCTATCATTTTTTTTTATTTTGTTTTTTTTTAAGAATTTATAAACCTTACTTACGTTGTTATTTAATTGTGACCACGTTCTCACTTCTCTAAAACCATTTTCACTTATAAAAGTTGCTGCTTTATCTTTGTTATTTTTGACAAGTAAATTTTCTGTAAAGTTTAATTTATAATTAGGTAAAAATTTATTTTTGTAAAAAATTTTAGACTTAATAGTTTTATTTTTAGCCTTTATGCCATTTACTTCACAAAAATCCCAAACAGTGTCCCAAAAAGTAGGCGAGTTTTTGATGCTCCAATTTAAAATTTTTTGATAATTTTTATTTAAATTTAAATTATATTTTTTGGAAATAAATTTTTCAAACTGATAAAGATTTGAATTAATTTTAACTTTTTTTGTTGCTTCCCATAACTTTTTCATTTAATTCCAAATTTTTTCTAATATTTTAACTCTTCCGCAAGCATTTTTATACATTAAGTAATTGATAAAACTCTCTTTATAATAATCTTGGTGAAAATCCTCAGCTTTATAAAATTTATCAAATTTTCTAATATAGGTAACTATTTTCTTTTGAAATTTTTTTTCGAGCTTAGCTGTAGATTTATCTATTAAATCTTTTTCAGAATCTGACGTATAAAATGCAACAGACCTATAACTATAACCTTTGTCACAAAATTGACCTTTCACATCAAATGGATCAATATTTACCCAAAAAATATCCAGAAGTTCTTTGTAGCTAATTCTTTCAATATCATACTTAATTTCTACGGCTTCAAAGTGACCTGTTTTTCCATAAGTAACTTCTTTGTATGTTGGATTTTCAGTTGTTCCACCTGAATAACCTGAAATTACCTCTAAAACACCTTCAATTTTTTCAAAAGACTCTTCCATACACCAAAAACAACCTCCAGCAAAATAAGCTGTCTT
>JAPYTV010000046.1:4336-6782 GCA_029941985.1 Candidatus Pelagibacter sp.
TTTCAAAAGACTCTTCCATACACCAAAAACAACCTCCAGCAAAATAAGCTGTCTTTATACTTTGAGCCTGACCAATATTAAAACACATTAAAAATGTAGAAATTAATAAGATTTTTAAATTTATAAATATTTTTGTCACTGTTGACTAATTTTAAACTAGTTATAGAAGAAAGCCATGAAAAATTTTTATGTAATCGAAGGTGAACATACAGACCCTAACCAAATTAAAACTATATTAAAAGAAACTGAAAAAAAGCATGGTCCTTTTGAAGAAAAAGAAGCGGATCAATTTGCTAAAGGATTAATTCAAAAAAATATTGATGATTTCTATCATCGTGCTTGGGTTCTTAAGTCTGATAGTTTAACTAAATAAAAACCAACAAACATTGCTATTACAAAAACCGCAGAGTTTATATTAAATAAAGCCAAGGATGCGATAGCAGGTCCTGGACACAAACCAATCAAACCCCAGCCAGCTCCAAATAATGATGAACCAATTATTAAGTTTTTATTTATTTCCTTATTATTTGAATAAGAAAAACTTTCTGTAAAAATTGGTTTTTTATTATTTTTAAACAAATGAAAGAATGGTGAAGATATTATTAAAGCACCCAACATTACAAATGCAAGTGACGGGTCCCAATCGCCAAAAAAATTTAAAAAACCTAAAACTTTAGAAGGATTGATCATTTCAGAAATAACAAGACCAATACCAAAAATTATTCCACAAATTAAAGATGTCAATTTGCTCATATAATGTCTTTAATAAATACAGTTAATATTCCAACTATCATAAAGGTTATAGTTGCTATAATTGATCTTAAAGAAAATCTACCTATACCACTTATTCCATGTCCACTAGTACAGCCACCACTTATTCTTGTTCCTATTCCTACTAACAATCCAGCAAAGATTAATAAAATAAGTGAACTTGATATTGAAATATCGATTTGTTGTTTTGTATAAATTTTATAAATAAGTGGACCTAGAATTAGGCCTAACAAAAATAAGAAATTATCTATTCTATTCTTTCTTTCATTCAAAAAATTACTTGCAATACCACTTATACCAATCATTCGACCATTAAAAATAAAAAATATAATTACAGATAAGCCTATAATTAGCCCGCCCAAAAAAGCTGATGCGGGTGTAAAATTTACAATACTCATTTAATCTAGTAAAACTGGAAAGGCTGGGTTTATTTTTAAAAAAATTTTTTGATATTCCATTTTAGTGCATCTGTTTTCTATATATTTAATATTATTTGACTCCACTATTTCTTTTGCTTCTTGGTTTCTTATTCCTAATTGTAGCCAAAGAACTTTAGCTCCAATTTTAACAGCATCTTCAGCCAACTTAAGAGCTTCAACTGAAGGTCTAAAAATATCAACTATATCTATAGGAATTTCAATATCTACAAGTTTTTCAAAGACTTCTTCGCCTAATATTTTTTCACCTTTTGAGTCTGGATTAACTGGAATAACTTTAAAACCATATTTTTGCATATACTTCATTACAATTGTTGAAGCTTTAGTTTTATCTTTACTAACACCAACCATTGCAATTGTTTTATATTTAGAGAGAATTTCTTTTATTTTATCGTTCACTACTTATGCTTCCACTTAGGTGCTCTTTTTTCTAAAAATGCTGATATTCCCTCTCTAGCATCCATTGACATCATATTTAATGTCATCATTTTACTCGTATATGCGTAAGCTTTTCTTAAAGGCATTTCTAATTGTTTATAAAAAGCTTGTTTGCCGATTTTAATTGTTAGCTTTGATTTAGATGCAATAGTTTTTGCTACTTTCAAAACTTCATTATTTAATTTTGATTTAGAAAAATGATCATTAATTAAACCAATTTCTTTAGCATAATTAGCCTTTATAGGTTCGCCTGTTAAAAGCATTTTCATCATTCTTTTTCTATTTACTTTTCTACTAACAGCAACCATTGGAGTGCTACAAAATAAACCTATATTTACACCAGGAGTAGCAAACATTGCATCATTTGCACTATAAGCTAAGTCACAACTAGCAACTAATTGACAACCAGCCGCGTAAGCTGCTCCATGCACTTTTGCTATAACTGGCTTTCTTCCCTCAACTATTTGCAACATTACTTTTGAACAAAGATTAAATAATTTAAGATATTTAGATCTTTTTTTTAAACTTCGTACTTCTTTTAAATTGTGTCCAGCACTAAAACCTTTTCCCACCCCTTCCAAAATTATTACTTTCGTGGAGTTATCTTTATCAAGTTTCTTAAAAGTATTTAAAAGGTTATTTAAAGTTGCAAAAGATAAAGAATTATAAGTTTTAGGATCGTTAATTTTTACATTTTTAATTCCTTGACCTAAATTTTTTATCAAAACATTCATATTTTTTTAACTCTACTACTAATACCTTCTTCTTCTTTCAAGTTAAACTCTTTAGAATTTAAATCA
>JAPYTV010000047.1 GCA_029941985.1 Candidatus Pelagibacter sp.
ATACCACCTTTACCATCTTTATCTCCTGGATACCAATTTTGAACTGTTGAATATTTAATCTCAGCATCATCTAATGCAATCAACTCTACGTTTGCTGCGTGAAGTTGATTTTCATCTCTCATAGGAGCTGTACAGCCTTCTAGATAACTAACGTAACTTCCTTTTTCAGCTATAATTAATGTTCTTTCAAATTGACCAGTCTCTGAAGCATTAATTCTAAAATAAGTTGATAGCTCCATTGGACATCTAACCCCTTCTGGAATGTAAACAAATGATCCATCTGTAAATACCGCAGAATTCAAAGTTGCAAAAAAATGATCTGTTATTGGTATAACTGATCCAAGATATTTTTTAACAAGCTCTGGATGTTTTTGAATGGCCTCTGACATTGAACAAAAAATTATTCCTTGTTTAATTAACTCTCCCTTGAAAGTTGTTGCGACAGATACTGAATCAAATACTGCATCAACTGCTATACCATTTAATCTTGCTTGTTCTTGTAAAGGTATCCCTAGTTTTTTATAAGTTTCAAGTAATTTAGGATCCAATTCTTCAAGACTTGTAGGTTTATCTTTCATGCTCTTTGGTGCAGAATAATAATAAAGATCCTGATAATCAATTTTTGGATATTTTGGTTTTTGCCAATTAGGTTCTTTTAATTGTTTAAATCTTTCAAATGATTTTAACCTAAAATTAAGCATCCATTCAGGTTCTTTTTTTATTTTTGAAATAAATCTTATAACCTCTTCACTTAAACCTTTAGGGGCTCTTATGTTTTCAATATCAGTTGTAAAACCATATTTATATTTTTTTAAATTTTCTATTTCTTTTTCTCTAGTATCCATCTTAGTTTCTATTGTCTGTTATATTGGTTATGAGATCTTTCAAATTTTTTTGTTCAAAAAAATTATTAATATGCTTCTCAAGTTCATCCCACAAATCATGTGTAATACACTTTGAGGATTTACCATTACATCCTTTTTTGGATTCTTTTTTACATTGAACAGTTTTTACCTCTTCATGAACCGCTGAAAAAATGTTTGATAATTTTATTTGATCAGGTTTGGTTGTTAAGATATATCCGCCACTCACTCCTCTTATACTTTGAACAATATTATTTTTTTTTAACTTTGAAAAAAGTTGCTCCAAATAAAGTAAAGAAATACCTTGTCTTAAAGAAATGTCTCTTAATGGAACAGGGCCTCCATTATTGAATTTAGCTAGGTCAGCCAAAGCCATTACCGCATATCTTCCTTTGGTAGTTAATTTCATAAAATGCCTTTATTTACTAGGGTTTATATATATACCATACTAAATTAGTCAAGTTTACTAAATAAAAAAATAGCCTTTTGTTGCTAACATATGTAAAAAGTATTTTTTTTATAAATAACTTAATTTTTTTTTGAGAATAATTACCAATCGCATTTATGGATAATAAAATAGTTGAAGTTTTTATACCTGGACCAGCTGGAAGATTGGAAGCCAAGTATTATAAGAGCAATAAAAATACATCTCCTATAGCGCTAGTGTTACAGCCTCATCCACAATATGGAGGCACAATGAATAATAAAGTTGTAGTAGACACATTTCATACCTTTATGGATAACGAGTTTTCTGTATGCAGGGTAAATTTTAGGGGTGTTGGAAAAAGTAATGGAGAATTTGACAATGGCCAAGGTGAGTTAGCAGACGCTGCTGCTGCATTAGATTGGTTGGAAAGAGAAAACTTTGATAATTCACAGTGTTGGATAACAGGATTCTCTTTTGGATCTTTAATTGCAATGCAATTACTAATGAGAAGACCAGAAATAAATAGGTTCATAGCTATTTCTCCCCAGCCTAATGCTTATGATTTTTCTTTTCTTTCACCTTGTCCTACATCAGGGTTAATGATTTACGGAAAAAAAGATGAATTAGTTCCATTAGAACATATTATTGAACTAGACAAAAAATTAAGTGCACAAAAAGGTATTAAAGTTGATTTTCAATCTATAACTGATGCAAACCATTTCTTTTCAAAAAATGAAGATATCCTAATGAAAAACTTGGATAAATATATTAAAAAAGAATCAGCTTTATTTTAATAATTTTTAACTATTACTCCACCAGTGCAGGGTTCGATACAACCAGTTGTATTTGGAAAAGAAATTGGTAAATTTAAATGAGATCTAATTGCAAGAAATGCAAAAGCTTGAGACTCAACAAAATCACCATTAATACCATAACTATCTATTGTTTGTATAATAAAATTTTTTGAATTTATTTTCTTAATACTTTTCATTAAATAAGAATTTTTTCTACCACCACCACAAATTAAAACCTTCCAAACTTTATTTTTTTCAATAGATAATAAACTTATAAGAGATGAAGTTATAATTTTTCCTGTAAAATCTGTTAATACTGATGCACCATCTTCCAAAGAAAAACCACGAACAAAATTTAAATCAAAATCATTAACATCAAATGATAAGTTACTTTTATTTTTTTTATAATTAAAATTATCTAATGCTTGATTTAAAATAATTTTATTTGTTTTTCCAAGTTTTGCAAATTTACCATTTTCATCGTACTTTTTTTTTATTTTTTTTCTAATCCAATCATCTATTAGACAGTTTCCAGGACCTATATCATAGCTTTTAAGATTATTAACTTCATGAGAAGTTATAATTGTTAAATTTGCTATGCCACCTATATTTAGAATACAAACTGGTAAATCAATTTTATTTTTATTTACAATCAGTTGATGAAATATTGGAGCTAATGGTGCTCCTTGACCTTCTTTTATTAAATCATTTTGTCTAAAATCATAAACAACTGTTTTTTTAGTAAGACTCGATAATAATTTTCCATCTCCTAATTGTTTGGAAAGTTTTTCTTCAGCATTGTGAAAAATAGTTTGACCGTGGAAACCTATAAAATCTATATTTATATTGTTTTCTTTAAGCACTTCGTTAGTAACTTTTGCATGAAACAAAGTAATTTTTTTTTCAAGAGATTTGACTATTTCTACTTGAAATTTGAGGTCTTTAGAGCTCTTTATTTTACATCTAAGATTTGTTAAATCTTGATATAGATCCTTATCATATTCAAAATATTTATCAAAAACTGCCTCATATTCATTTTCACCATTAGAACGAATAATAGATAAATCTATACCATCCATTGATGTACCACTCATTAATCCCAAGGAGGTATAAATTTTTCCCATTCTTATTTTTTTTTATAAAAATTTGTATATTGTAGAACTATAAACCTATGAATAAATTTTTAAAAGAGTTTAAAGATAGAGGATTCTTCTACCAATGTACAAGTGAAGACGAATTATCTAAATTATTAGATAAAAAAAAAATCAATGGTTATATAGGTTTTGATTGTACAGCGGAAAGTTTACACGTTGGTAGTTTACTTCAAATTATGTGTTTAAGATTATTACAGAAACATGGACACAGACCAATAGTATTACTCGGGGGTGGAACTACAAGAATTGGTGACCCTTCAGGTAAAGACAAAACAAGGACTATATTAAGTGAAGACGAAATAGAAAAAAATATTAAAAATATAGAAAAGATATTAAAAAATTTTTTAGATGTTAAAGACCCAAAAACTAAACCAATATTTGTAAATAACTATTCTTGGCTTAAGAATTTAAATTATATTTCTTTTTTAAGAGACATCGGTAAACATTTTACAATAAATAAGATGCTAAGTTTTGACAGTGTAAAAACTAGATTAGAAAGAGAACAATCACTAAGTTATATGGAATTTAATTATATGATCTTACAGGCTTATGACTTTTTAGAATTAAATAAAAAAGAAAATTGTGTTTTACAAATGGGTGGATCTGATCAATGGGGAAATATTGTAAATGGTGTTGAGCTAATAAAAAGATATTCAAATAAACAGGCTTATGGGTTAACAACCCCATTAATAACTTTAGCATCTGGTGCTAAAATGGGAAAAACAGAAACTGGAGCAGTTTGGTTAGATAAAAAAATTTTACCACCTTATAATTATTGGCAATTTTGGAGAAATATAGATGATAGAGACGTTTTAAAATTTATTAAAATTTTTACAGATTTAAGTATTGAAGAAATAGAAAAAATTAAAAACCAAAATATTAATCAACTAAAGATTACCCTAGCTAATGAGGCTACTTCCATGTTGCATGGTAAAAAAGAAGCTAAAGCAAGTGAAGAAACAGCAAAAAAAACATTTTCTGAAAATTCATTAGGCTCAGAGTTACCTTCGATTTCAATAAATAAAAAACAATTAGATAAGAAATTAAATATCATTGACTTAATTATTTTATCTAGATTAGAAACTTCTAAAAGTGAAATTAGAAGATTAATCAAAGGTAACGGTGTTAAAATTAATAATCAGCTAATTAATGATGAAAAATTGATCATTACAAAAGAACTATTCAAAGATAATTTCATTAAATTATCTCTTGGCAAAAAAAGACATGTTAAAGTTGATCTGTCTTAATTTTTTTTAATTTTTTCTAAAGTTCTAGTTATAAATCTGGGAGTTAATGTTTTAACTGGGTTTACAGTTGTTTTTAGATTTTTTGGAGAACCTTTAATTTTAAAACTGACACCAAAAACCCCTTCTCCAGTTTTTTTTCCTACAAGTATTTTACCAATCAAAGGAATTGATGCTATTGTTCGATTTATAGTCGTTGCTGGAACTAGTGTTCCTCGTAAGCTAATTAATTTCTTAGTTTCTATATACCCATCCATCAAAACTGAGATTGCAGGACCAATCGCATACATTTCATCTATGGTCATTAATCCTTTTTTATTTGTAAATTTCATTTCAAAATTTGTAAATCTTATACCTTCGCCAGTTAATAGATCAGCAATTCCTTGTAACGATGCCAGTGTTAGCAACTTAGCTAAAACTGGTACTTCCTGCACTTTAAAATTATCAATTTTTAATACAGAGTTTGAAATGCCATTTTTTTTTATAGAGTAAAAATCTAAAATACCTCCTTCGAAACCTTTTACAAATTTATACTGTTTAACTAATGGTTTAGGATAGTCGGAAAAAAGTGTAGTAATTGTTTCATTATTTTCATTTTTATTAACAGTTAAGGTTAATTTCTTATTATTTGTAAAACTAGAATCTAAATTTAATTTATTTATCTTATTATTTCTAAAATCTAAATTTCCAGTTAAACCGTTTACAAATGTAACATTATCTAAATAAGTTTTAATAATTTTAACATTTATACTAGTGTTGAGATCACTAAATACAGATATGGAATCTTCATCATTGTTTAATTGATCATAAATTAATTGGGAAGCATCGAAACTTTTTCCATATATTTCATAGTTTTTTTTATTTTTTTTTAAATTAATTTCGTTTTTTATTTTTTTATTATTAACATAATTTAATTCTAATGATTTAATATCATAAATTTTAAATTTATTATTTAAATTTAAATTCTTAATCAAAAAACGATTATCATTTTCTTCTAAGGAAATTAAATCAAATTTAATTTGATTATTTTTTTTATAGACACCAATTAACTTTATTAATAATTCTAAATCTTCTTTTTTTTCATATTGTAATATATTAATAAAAAATGGATTTTTATTAATACTAATATTTGTGTTGAAAAAATATTGATCATTTTTTTTTGTTATATTGTAATTTAACATATCTGACTTATCTTCAATTATTACCTTACCTTTGCCACTAATTTCTAATTGATTGTTTTTATAATTAATTAAAACTTTGTGGTTTTCTAATCTAATTGATTCTTTAATATTTGGAAAATATTTTTTAAGATCTAAAAAATTATTCTTATAATCAAGATTATTTAAATTAATTATTGACTCTAAATTAAAATCACTAATCTTAAATTTTTTACTAATAATAAAAGTAAAATCATTATCTGAATTAAAATTGATTTTTTCTATATTAAAAACTTTAAAACTATCTCCTAATAAGCTTCTTAGTAATTTTATATCAATATCTTTTTCACTACTTATTAATTTTCCATTGACTAAAAATTGATTATTTTTTTCTTTAATTTTTATTAATGGTAAGGATAATTTTAATTGATTTAAATTTGTTTCTATATTTTCAAAAAAATATTCTTTGTCTTTAATCTTAAAAAATAAATTTAAATTATTAATATTATGTTTATCTAATATAACTAATTTTCCATTTTTAATAACACCATTAATTTCGTAGTTATCTTTAATTCTTCCATTACTATCAAAATTTAAATTAATATTTCCAATTAAAAAACCATCTTTAACAATTTTATTTAGTAAGAATAATTCTACTGAATTCTCAAATGATCTCGCTAATTGAACAATATCATTAAGTTTAATTGCTTTTGTTGATATCTGTAAATTTTTAATTGAAAACTCATCGTTAATAAAGGATTTTAGAGATATATTTGTTTTTATATATTCTAATTTTAATTGGTGATTATTAAAAAATACTTCTGGTCCAAATGTTTTAACATTAAGTGATAAATTAGATAAATTTAATAAAAATTTAACATTTTTTAATTCTAAATTTACATCATTGTTTATATTTAAAATTTCTGTTTTAATTTTATTGTTAAATTTTTCTGTACTAAATCCAAAAATACTTAAATAAAAAATTACTAAAATTAAAACTGCCAATATAAATAATAAAAATTTAATTAATTTTTTATTCATTTTATTTTATATAACGAACTTTCTAAAAAATCGTCTATTTCTCCATCTAATACTTTATCAGGATTTGAGCTTT
>JAPYTV010000048.1 GCA_029941985.1 Candidatus Pelagibacter sp.
TTTTCGTCTTTTAAATATGTTTTTATATAAGCGCCACCAGCATCTTGAGCTCTAATCCAACAAATTGGTTCATCAGCATTCACATGAACTATAACACACTGTGCATAATAAAAAGACCATGCGTCATAGCCTGTTAAATAATTCATATTCGAGGTATCTTGAGAAATTAGTAATTCAATACCCTTTTCTTGCATTGAGCTTTGAACTTTTTTTAATCGAGCTTTGTACTCTTCTTTGCTAAAATTCATATTTTAGTAACTATGTTTTTTCTTAGGAAATTTTCTTTTTTTAACATCATTTTTAAATTTTATTATAGCACTATTAATATGTTTTGAAATGTTTGCATATTTTTTTACAAACCTTACATTTATTGGATTAAACCCAATCAAATCATCAGTGACTAAAACTTGACCATCGCAATATGAGGATGCACCAATACCTATAGTTGGTATATTAAGTTCGTTAGTTATTTTTTTTGCTAATGAAGTTTCTACACATTCCAGTACGATTGAAAATACACCAGCTTTCTCTAAAAGTTTTGCATCTTTTAAAATTTTTATTCTTTCAGCTAATTTTTTTCCTTTGAATCTAAATTTACCTTTTTCCGATTGAGGTAATACACCAAGATGACCTTGTACTTGAATTTTGTTTTTTACTAAATGCTTAACTATATTGATAATTTTATTGCCTCCTTCCAATTTAACAGCATCACACTTTGTTTGTGAAATAATCTTTTTTGCATTTTTTAAAGCTTCCACGCTATTTCTATAAGTATTGTGTGGCATATCAACGACCATCAAACTTTTCTTAATACCCATCTTCACACTTTTTGAATGCTCAATCATCATGTCTAAAGTAACGTCTCTAGTTGATTTAAAATTATATAGAACAGAGCCTAAAGAATCTCCAACGAGAATAATGTCACAATGATTATCAAGGATCGATGCAATGTTTTTTGAATAAGCTGTTAAACAAACAATTTTAGATTTATTTTTTTTATTTAATAAATTCTTTAATTTATTCATTTATTCTAATTCAATGGTACTTGGTGGTTTTGAGGTAATATCATATACAACTCTATTAATCCCTTTAATATTATTAATTATTTTATTAGAGATATTTTGCATAAATTTTTTATCAAAATTGTAAAAATCAGCTGTCATTCCATCTTCTGAAGTAATTGCCCTAAGAAGACAAATATGTTCATAAGTTCTATTATCACCCATTACCCCAACTGTTTTTACAGGTAATAATGCAGCATAAGCTTGCCAAATTTTATGATATAAGTTTGATTTTCGTAATTCGTTTATAAAATGATAGTCCGCTTCTTTTAAAATCTTAATTTTTTCATTTGTAATAACACCCGGCATTCTAATTGCTAATCCTGGACCGGGAAATGGATGTCTGGAAATAATATTTTTTGATAAATTAAGTTCTAAGCCTAATTTTCTAACCTCATCTTTAAATAAAAACTTAAGTGGCTCAACCAACTTAAGTTTCATTTTTTCTGGAAGACCTCCAACATTGTGATGTGATTTTATTTTAGAAGTTTGGCTACCTGTAACAGACTTGCTTTCAATTAAATCTGGATAGAGTGTTCCTTGAGCAAGAAACTTAACATCTTTTATTTTTTTAGCATATCTCTCAAATATTTTAATAAACAAGTTTCCAATTATTTTTCTTTTTTTTTCAGGATCATAAACATTAGTTAATTTTTTAATAAACTCTTTTTCAGCTTTTACATAAATTAAGTTTATTTTTAATTTTTTTTTAAAAGTATTTATTACCTCCGTTTCTTCATTCTTTCGTAAAAGACCATTGTTAACAAATATACAAGTTAAGTTCTTACCAATTGCTTTATTTAATAATTGCGCAACAACACTACTATCAACGCCACCTGATAAACCACATATAACTTTATTGTTTCCAACTTGTTGTTTTATTTCTTTAATTAATTTTAATTTTTGATCTTTTGAAGACCAATTTTTTTTCATTTTGCATATTAAAAATACAAAATTACTTAATAAAATTTTGCCATTATTAGTATGCGTTACCTCTGGATGAAACTGTACTCCATAAAATTTTTTGTTGTGATTCTCGATAATAGAAAGTTTTGAATTTTTACTAGACGCTATTACTTTGAAATTTTTTGGCATTTTAGATACTTGATCCGCATGACTCATCCAAACGTTATTTTTATTTTTTTTATTAAAAAAATTTTTAGTCAGTTTACTATTATCTACTTTTTTAATTTCAGCTAAACCAAATTCTCTATGATTAGATTTTTTTACTTTTCCACCTAATTCTTTTGATAAAATTTGATGACCAAAACAAATGCCAAGCACCGGGATACCTAGCTGTAGAATCTTTTTATCAAAATTAAATTTATTGATTTCATAAACGTTTAATGGTCCACCAGATAAGATAATGCCACTTACATTTTGTTTTATAATGTTTGCTTTTTTTACTTTGTTGTGACTAACAATTTCAGAAAAAATTCCTAATTCTCTTATCCTTCTTGTTATAAGTTGTGTAAATTGAGATCCAAAATCAATAATTAAGATTTTGTTTAAATTGTTACTAAGATTCATTCTTTGGTTCTAAGTTCTTTAAGGATTCTAATATTGATTTATTTTTTTCACATAGATTTTTGCAATTTTTTATAAAGGTTTTAGATAGCTCTTTAACCTTTAAATAATTAGATTTTTTTAATTGTATTTTTATTAGCATATAAATTGCTTCTTCATTTTTTGGTTCTAATAAAAGAACCGTATTAATATTTTTTTCCTCTTCTTTTTCATTTTCTTCTAAATTATAGATTTTTGCTAAATACAAATATGATTTTGCATGTTTGGGTTCAAAAACAATACTTCTCTGAAATAAAAATTTCGAATCTTCAAATTTTTTTTCTTCATATTTTTGTTGTCCTTTTTCAAAAAAGTTTTCTACTGCAAATATTGCATTTGTACAGTTTGAAAATATTATGATGATCAATAAAAGTTTGATTTTTTTAAACATTAATATTTACTATCTTTTTTAAGTTCATCAACATTATGCACCATGCTTTCATAAAAACCTGCCTTTGTTATTTTTATAAAATTAGTTTTATTTCTCAATTTTATAACTTTCTTTGCACCTAAATATCCCATGGATGATTTTAACCCACCAATTAATTTATAAATTATATTTACCACATCTCCCTTAAATTTTACAAATCCTTCAACACCTTCTGGGACATATTTAGAGATATCTTTCTGTTTTATTTGGGAATATCTATCAGCTGATCCTTTATTCATTGCTCCGACTGAACCCATTCCTCTAAAACTTTTATATAGTTTTCCGTTTTTTTTAATCAATTTTCCTGGTGTTTCCATTGCTCCTGCAAATAATGATCCTATCATTACTGCATCTGCGCCTGCTGCTAATGCTTTTGCAATATCTCCTGAATATTTTATTCCTCCATCGGAAATGATTTTAGTTTTATTATTTTTAACACCTTTTTTTACTTCGAGAATAGCACTTAACTGTGGAACACCGATTCCAGCAACTAACCTGGTTGTACAAATAGACCCCGGTCCAATCCCAACTTTAACAACATCTACTCCAAGTTTAATCAAAAACTTCGCTGCTTCTGCTGTTGCTATATTTCCAGCACATAAAGTAGTTTTGCTTGTTTTCTTTCTTTTTATAATCTTAATAATCTCACCTACTTTTTTGCTATGACCATGAGCAGTATCAACTACAATTAAATCAACTTTTTCTTTTAATATAGCTTCTGCTCTTTTGTGCTCTAAAGGACCAGCTCCAACCGCTGCACCAACTAGTAATTTTTGTTTTTTTACTTTTTTAATTTCTTCGATTTGTTTTTTTATATCAAGGTTCCGGTGTATAACCCCAATCCCACCAGCTTTAGCAACAGCTATAGCCATTTTGCTTTCTGTCACTGTATCCATTGCTGATGTTAACAGTGGTATTTTTAATGATAAATTTTTTGATAGTTGCGTACTAGTATTAACTTCTGAAGGAAGTACTTCCGAATATTTCGGAGCCATTGTAACGTCGTCAAAGGTAAGTGCTTCTTTTATAGGAACCATAATCATTTATATATGATTCACCTAAAAATAAAAGTCTCTATCTTAATATTTTACAAATAATAAAACTTTCTTTTGATTCTTTTCTGCTAGATTTTGGTTTGAAAACCTTTACTTCTTTAAAAATTGTCTTAGCTTCTGCTACTATTTCGTTAAACGAGGTTCCCAAAAATATTTTTGCAACAAATCTCCCTTCTTTAACCAAAACCTCTTTTGCAAAGAGCATTGCTTCTTTGCATAATTCACCTGTATAAATCGCATCAATATTTTTAATACCCGTTGTATTCACTGCCATATCTGATAGCACCACATCAACTTTTGTTCTAAATAATTCCTTTATTTTATTTTGTTGTTCTTTTTCAGTAAAATCACCTTTTATTTGAAGAGTATTTTCAATTTTTTCCATTTCTTTTAAATCAACAGAAACTAGTCTCCCACTTTTTACAATTTTAGCCGTATATTGTGACCAGCTGCCTGGTGCTGCTCCTAAGTCAATTACTGATATTCCATTTTTAAAAATTTTAAACTTTTCATTAATTTCAATTAATTTATATGCTGATCTAGCCCTGTACCCATCAACTTGGGATTTTCTTACAAAAATATCTCTTCTTTGTTTGTTAATCCAGTTTTTTGAAATTCTGTTTTTTTTCAATTATTAACCAAATCTTAAGCTCTTAGACTTAAAATTATTTTGAAGAGTCTTAATATCAATTTTTACTTCTTTATCTAATCTCATATCCCTATCTCCCTGCCAAATTCCAGCTGCCAAGTGCATAATTCCTATTTTATAATTTGGTAAATAAGGTTCTACAAATGTATTTAACTCTTCATCAAATTTTGGAAGAAGGTTGCTTGCAATCCAATTACAATTCAAAGGTAAAAATTCAGTTTCTAAACCATCAATATATACAGACATATTGATTGCTAAACCTTCTGATCCAAAAATATTTCCAGATTTTAATGTTAGTTCAAGATTTGTTTGCCATGATTTCCATCCTGGTGAATTTTTTTCTAATGAAAAAACTCCAATATTAATATGTGGTACAAACGCAAGTTTTCTAGCTTTATCTAGGCCAATTTTAGATTTAATAGCATGTTTAAAGTTTTGAGATTTAATTATTGCAATTTTTCCAACAAGCCAATTTACTTTAGACATTATTCTATATCCAGGTCCTAGCGTTTGGGTAATGCCAAGTTTACCTTTTTCACAAGCTTTAAAATAAAGTTCAATTGAATTCCAATCATTAACCCATGCATCACAATCAATCCATAAATACTTTTCATAACTCGGAAAGTATTTTGGTAAAAATGCCCTTGCCACTTGGCTCTTTAACCATTCCTTGCCTATAACTTTATTAGCAGGAACGTCTATATCCCATTCTGCAGACTTAATTTCATCCACTTTATCTTTTAAAATAGATTTTTGATCATCGGTTAATCCTGCATCTAAAATACAGATTGCAACTTCTTTGCTTTGTTTAAATCTAATTATTGAGTCGATTAATTCATTAAGTAATTCAAAGTAATTTGAATCAGCTAATGAAATAATTACATTTTTTTTCATCTAAAGTATATCTTCTAATTCTTCACTTTTATTTTTACCATCAGTAATATTTTTTGATTTATTTATTTTTTTATAATGAAAATAGCTAATTGGAATTAAAAATAAATATATAAAACCACTTAAAGCAAGAACCTTAAATGTATAAATTAATAACAATCCAAAAAATAAAACAATACTAAATAATAAAAATACTGTCATGTTTCGCGGAATTACAATTTTTTTGAAGGAATATGTTGGTATCGTACTTATTAACAAAAATGAAATTGCTACAAAGAATATTAACACTACTAAATCATAATTAAGATTAAAATAATATTTATCAAATCCACTAAAACTAAATATTAATGGCATCAAGACAATAATTCCACCAGCTGGCGCTGGAACTCCTTCAAAAAAATTATCTTTCCATGAAGGTTCATCATTAGAATTAACATTAAATCTTGCAAGTCTTAAGGCAACACAGACTACATAAATCAGACACACCAGCCATCCTAATTTATCTTGATACTGGAGGTTCCAAAAATACATTATAAACGCAGGCGCTACCCCAAAACTAATTACGTCACCAAGTGAGTCAAGTTCCTTACCCATTTCAGATGTTCCTTTTATTAATCTAGCAATTCTTCCATCTAGTGCATCCATAAGACCTGCAAATAATATAGCTATTACAGCAATTATGAATTTTCCATCTAATGCAAATTTAATTGAACTTAATCCAATACAAACTCCTATTAAAGTAATTGCATTTGGTAAAATCATTCTTGTCTTTTTAATAGATACAATTTTAAAATTTTTATTTGGCTGTTCCATCGGTTATTTTTTAGCTAACAATGTTTCACCTGCAATTGTTTTTTGTCCTATTTTTATTAATGGTTTGTAGTTTTCAAAATAAACATCAGCCCTACTTCCAAATCTAATCATTCCAATTCTATCACCTTGTTTTAG
>JAPYTV010000049.1 GCA_029941985.1 Candidatus Pelagibacter sp.
CCAAAATTATTTCCACTTCCTCCAACAATAACCATTACCCAAATTAAAAAAGTATATCTCATAGGTCTATAGCTACCTGGAGTAAATAAACCATCTTGAGTAACTAGCATGGCACCTGCGATTCCAACTATGGCAGATCCCAAAATAAAAATTAATAAATGTTGTTTAACAACGTTTTTACCCATGGCATTTGCAGCTTCCTCATTATCTCTTATTGCTCTCATCATTCTTCCCCATGGTGAATAAAGAGCTTTTTGAGTAATTATTAATAAAGCTATCACTACTATTAAAAATAATCCTGAATAACAGAGTTTTACAAAAACTGAGGATCCCTCAATAACCAATTGATTAAGTGCTGCTTGTTTGTCGGTTATATTTGAAATTAAATCTAATTTACCAGAATTAAATTTTGCTACTAAATTAATAAACCATTCTTTTGCTTGAAGTTCGATTTCGTAAGGTACTGGCCTTTTTAGACCAATTACATTTTTAACTCCTCTAGTTAACCAGTCTTCATGTTTAATGATAGCTATAACAATTTCAGAAATAAGCAGTGTAGCAATAGCTAAGTAATCTGCACGCAAACCTAAGGCAACTTTACCCACTATAAAGGCCAAGCCTGCTGCAAAAAAAGCACCCACAATCCAAGAAAATACTATTGGTAAACCTAGTCCTCCAAGGAATCCTGTTGTTGCAGGATTAACACTTTCGATAGCTTCTATACTTGACTCAGATGTAATTCTTATAATTACAATTCCTACAATAATAATTGCAGCTATACCGTAAGTTCTAATTTTTGATTTTTCAAAGTTTTTTAATACAAAACGTATCGCAAATATCATTACTACTATAAACCATAAACACACAATAATATTCAAACCACCTGCTCTCCAAGCTTCCTGAACTGGATCAACTGATATTAAAACAGCTGCCAATCCTCCTAAAGCTGTATAACCCATAAGTCCAAAATTAATTAAACCCGCATAACCCCATTGTATGTTTGCACCCATTGTCATCACTGCTGAAATTAAACACATATTAAAAATTGATAAAGCAACATTCCATGATTGAAATATTCCAACCAAAATAATAAGCCCAAACATTATTGTGTAAGCTACAATTACATTTAAATGTTTTCTCACAATACTTTCCCTTTGAATATACCGTTAGGTCTGTAGAGCAAGACAATTACCAATATAGAAAATGATACAGCAAATTTATAATCTGTTGATAATAGCTGTACTAAAGTTTCTGGTTCCATACTTTCTGGTAAGACATACATAAAAAATTTCTTATACGCATATGTTAAAAATATTTCAGAAAACGCGATAACATACCCTCCTAAAAATGCTCCAAAAGGATTTCCAATTCCTCCGACGATAGCTGCAGCAAAAATTGGTAGCATATTGTTAAAGTACGTAAATGGTTTGAAGCTTTTATCTAAACCGTACAACACTCCTCCAATTGTTGCTAAAATACCTGCAATAATCCATGTAATCATAACTACTCTTTTTGGATCAATTCCAGACAGTAATGCTAAATCTTCGTTATCTGAATAAGCGCGCATACTTTTTCCAGTTTTTGTTTTATTTAAAAACCAAAATAAAATGGAAACTAAAATAATCGTTATAAATATTGTTAATACCTGACTAGATTTAATTGCTAAACCCTCATTAAGTCCCGTCATTTCCTTAAATTCACCAGCTTTAATAATAAATTTTTGGCCATCAAAAAATCTTCTATCAGCAGGACCAATGATTATTCTAACTACAGCTTGAGTTACAAACATTACACCAATACTAACCATAGCAAGTTGAACTGGGGGGCTTTTATTTACTCTATAATATCTAAAGACAAATTTATCTACAAAAAGCATATAGCCAATCATAAAAATTATTGCAAAAGGTATTGCAAGAAGTGCTGTTGGTAAAACACCTAAAGAAATACCGAGCGATTGAAAATACCAAGTAATTAAAATAGCTACCATCGTTCCAAATGCCATCATGTCTCCAGTAGCAAAATTGGCAAATCTTAAGATTCCATAAATTAATGTTACAAATATTGCACCTAGCGCTAATTGTGAACCATAGGCAAGAGCTGGAACAAAAATATAATTTAATAATAATATGATAGCATTTAAAAAATCCATATTATCCTCCTAAAAAAGAGCTTCTTACTCTTGGGTTGTTTAATAATTCTTTTCCAGTTCCTGAATAACGATTTTCACCAGTAACCAAAACATACCCTCTATCCGAAATATTAAGTGCTTGTTTAGCATTTTGTTCAACCATTAAAATTGCAACATTGGTTCTTTTTACTTTAATGATATGATCAAATAATTCGTCCATTACAATTGGCGATACTCCTGCAGTAGGTTCATCTAACATTAATACAGTTGGTTTAATCATCAAAGCTCTTCCAAGAGCAACTTGCTGTCTTTGTCCACCAGATAATTCTCCAACTAATTGATCTTTTTTTTCTCTTAATATTGGGAACAAATCATAAATTTCCTCTATAATATTTTGATAATTATCATCTCTTAAATAAGCTCCCATCTCTAAATTTTCTTCAACACTCATGCCTACAAAAACATTTTTTGTTTGTGGTACAAATGATATGCCTTCTCTCACTCTATCTTGTGGTGAAAGTTTTGAAATATCTTTTCCATTAATTACAACGGAGCCAGATTTCAAATTTAAAAGCCCTAACATAGCTTTCATGACTGTTGATTTACCAGCGCCATTAGGTCCAAGAATTGAAACTATTTCACCTCTATTAACATCAACTGAACAATCGTTGATGATATCTGGTCCTTTACCATAACCACCTGTCATTTTTATACCTTCAAAAAACGCCATTAATTTTCTTCCTTAATTTTTGATCCTCTTCCTAAATAACTTTCAATAACTTTTTCATCTTTCTTTGCTTCTTCAACAGTTCCTTCAAATAATACAGAACCTTCTGCCATAACAATAACTGGATCACATAATCTACTTATAAATTCCATATCATGTTCAATCATACAAAATGTGTACCCTTGCTCTTTATTCAACTTAAGTATTGCTGTTCCTAGGTCTTTAAGTAAAGTCCGATTAACACCCGCTCCTACTTCATCAAGCAACACTAGCTTGGCTTCTACCATCATCGTTCTTCCAAGTTCTAATAACTTTTTTTGACCACCAGATAAATTTCCAGCCAATTCATTTGATAAATGTTTTAGATTTAAAAAATCTACTACATCTTGTGCTTTTTGTTTTATTGCAAGTTCTTCAGTTCTAACTAGGCTTGGTTTGACCAGTGCTGTCATTAATTTTTCGCCTGATTGGTTAGCTGGTACCATCATTAAGTTTTCAAGCACTGAAAGATTGGTAAATTCATGAGCAATTTGAAAAGTTCTTAATATACCTTTTGAAAATAATTTATAAGAAGGCACATCAGTGATATTTTCATCATTGAATAATACTTTCCCCTTTGAAGTTTTTAAATTTCCTGTAATTAAATTGAATAAAGTGGTTTTGCCTGATCCATTGGGTCCTATTATTCCTGTAATTGAACCTTTTTTGATTTTTAAAGAACAATCTGATACTGCAGCCAACCCCCCAAAATATTTGGTTAGGTTTTCAATTTGTAAAATATTTTGATTCATAAAACATTATTTATTTAATCTTTTATGTATACTGTTAAGTGTTTTTTCTAAAGACCTATAAAAACCTGCTTTTGTTAATTCTTTTACACCTTGTTCATTTAAACCTTTTGGAGTTTGAGACTCTTTTACTAAATATTTTAAATCTTTCTTTGAATTTACAGCGGCGTCTTCTGATAAAGCTAAAAATAATGAAGTAATATATTTTTGTGCGTTATCTCTTCTTACTCCCCTTTTTACTAACCAATCAGTCATTACTCTTAATAACTCATAAAAAGGCGCCATCATTCCTGAGATAGACCAAAAATTAATTGAGGATTTCTCATTTTTAATTTCAACTGTTGTTCCAATTTTATTAAAAAAATTCTTAACTTTTATATTTGGTGGGCAAATAGGAACTGGTCCCTTCTTTAATGATATTGGAGGTAAAGGTATAGCTCTTACAATTTTAGCTTTAACTTTAATTGCTTTTTTTAATTGTGCCAAAGTAATTGTTGATATGAAGCTAATTACAGTTTGATTTGATCTAAATTTTAAATCTTTAATAATTTTTTTACCAACTGTAGGAGTAACAGATAAAAAAATCCAATTACATGAATTAACTATTTTTTGATTATCTTTAACTATAACTACTTTTTTAAATTTATTTTTTAAACTTTGAGCTATTCCTTTGTTTCTTTTAGAAATAATTATCTTTTTAAAAGATATTTCAGAATTGCAAATACCTGTAATTACAGAAGATGCAATTTTTCCAGTTCCTATAAATCCTAATTTCATAAATGTAGATACTTTATAATGAATAATATTGAATTAATTAATAAAAAAAGAACCCCTAATTCTTAAGAGTTCCCTAGTTAAATCTTTGTTTTCTTTAAAAGGTTTTCTTCCATGTAACCAAAAATAATTATTAGCAACTATTGTTGCTCCAACAATGAGTTTTGTTACTATTTTATTCTTACTTTCCTCTAATCCATCAGATAATTTTTGCAAAAAATTTCCTTGAGCCATATTTTTGGGTTCAGGAAATTGGTCTATATATGAAATCTCTGGTCTACCCTCTTTATCAGTTGAAAAAACAGGATGTTCAATTTTGTAATCAACATTTTTACTTTTGGGAGAACTCCAAGTAAAATTTTGTTTACCTACGGGGTCATTAAATAAACCTTTGCAATGTTCCCAATCATCAAGATGAAGCATGGTCGTTTCTCCACCTTCTACATTTTTTTCTTCTATTTTGCTCATTAATAACCAATCCGTAACATCTTTAACGTAGGTTCCGTCAGTATGAAGATCCATATTAGTATAAGCTTTTCTTAAATATGAATCGCTCTTATCCTCATGCTTTACAAAAAATCTTGCATAATATTTTCCCGTCATTGAATCATGATTTGGATTGCCTACCAAATGTGCAATGGCTGTTGATAATTTAACCAAAAAAGTATCATTAATTTTAGAATTAATATTCTTTGGACTAATTACAAAGCAGCCTGTATTTCGATCTCTTATTATAGAATTCATAAGGTTGGCTAGCTTATTTGATGTTAGATCATCTAAACTTTTTGCAATAGTAAAACGAGTAAAAGGCTTGTATTCAAGCGCTGTAATATCAAATTTATTAAATGGAAATATTAATTTCTCAAGAATTTCATCTTCAATTTGAATATTGATTATTCTTTTAGATTGTTTATGTACTGAAATTTCAAATCCTTTTATTGTTTCCATTTATCATAAATAATTGCTTAATAAAGCCATCATGATAGCAGAAATAACTGTAGGGTAAACGAAATTTCTTTTTGAAATAAAGAATATAGATAAACAAAATAAAACTACTGTAATTCTGCTTAAATAACTTGCATCAGATAAAACTCCAACAGGAAATATAATTGTTCTAGCTATCAATGCTGCCAATGTTGAATAGGCAAGACAATTAAACCATCTAAATAATTTTGAAGTTTCTTTTATTCCTTCTGATGTAACTACTCCTAAAAATCTAGATGAAAAGGTCGCCAATGAAGTAACTAATATTGCAAGAACTACACTAATTGACATTTAATTCTCCTATAAAATATGCAATAGTTCCACCAATAAATCCACCAAGTAAAATTGACCACTCTGGGAAAAAAAAATAAAATATAGGTCCCAAC
Organism: Candidatus Pelagibacter sp.; assembly: GCA_029941985.1. Lineage (GTDB taxonomy): Bacteria > Pseudomonadota > Alphaproteobacteria > Pelagibacterales > Pelagibacteraceae > Pelagibacter. Next base: position 5,788 of record JAPYTV010000049.1, read on the forward strand.
AATAAACCTAATATTACAGAAGCTCCTATTTGGATAGTTTTCATTGCACCAACCATCATGCATAAAAAATAAATTGGATTTAAAATTGCTAAACCCATCATCATGTTTTTATCTAAATAATCAGATGCATAAAAACCTATAAAAGTACCTATTACAGCTGTGGACCATGTTGCACAACCAATCCCAATCCAAAAATCAATTCTATGTTTTTTTTCTATACTTTTATAATTACTCTTCATTATTAACCATGCAGACACAGCAATAAAATGACATGAAAAGTAATATTTCCATCTTGGTTGATTTTTGTGCATCATTAATGGAAATAAAGAAACAGCCATAGGATAAAGTCGAGCATTAACAAACCAAACAGCCAAAAAAATATTTAATAATGAAGCACCTACCAATAAAGATTCTGCCATTACTAATGAGCCTGGTAAAGCATAAGTCAACATTGTAGAAAAAATACTTTCTTGAATACTAAAACCTAAATTCTTGAGTAGAGCTCCTATTGCAATAAAGCAGCAACCTAGCGCAAGTGCCGGACTATCTAGAGTTAGGATTGATCTAAATCCTTTAAAAAAAAACTCCTTATTAATCATTAGCCTCCCAGGAATAGTCTACCAACATCAGGATTATTTAACAAATCATCCCCTTTACCAGCGATAGCAGTTTGTCCAGA
>JAPYTV010000050.1 GCA_029941985.1 Candidatus Pelagibacter sp.
TAATTACTTTTTTTCTTTCATCAGTAATTGACATCCCAGCCATTATTGCATCAAATTTTCTCATTTGTAGAGCTGGTATCATTCCATCCCAATCTTGTTCAACAATATCACATTGTCTTCCAATGTATCTGCAAAGCGAATAAGCTAATTCAACCTCAAATCCAATTAGCTTACCTGAAGCATCTTTTGAATTCCATGGAGGATAAGCGCCTTCAGTTCCAATCCTAATTTTATCAGAAGCGTAAACATTTCCGACAATCAATAAAGAAGCTAGAACTGAAAAAATAGTTTTTTTAAATATATTCATTATTTTCTCCTTTAATTAAAAAAATATTATTTCACAATTTTAATAGTTTAAAAAGAAAATTTTAATGATTAATTGAAGAAGAAAAATTCCAAGAACAATCAAAGCTTGGAATATAAACCCTATCTAAAGTTGTATTTCCAAAATTTTTATTAAAAACATCAAGCCATTTTTGTACTTGTAGGGGTTTTTTATCTTGACTGCCTACCTGTGCGGTGATCACACCATTTGGCTTTAATATTCTAATTAGCGAATCCATATTTTTTGCAGCAAGATCTATACAAAATTGATCGTCATTAAGATCTACAAAAATTTTATCATATTTGTCATCTTCAACTGATTTAATATTTTCAAAGGCATCTCCCCAAATACATTTAACAGAATTTTTTTCAGTAGATTTATTTCCAATTTTCCCTAAATGTTTATTACAAACATCAACCACTTCTGGATCTAATTCATACCAGTCTATAAAATTAAATCCTTTTGAAATACATTCTCTAGTAACACCTCCATCACCTCCACCAATTATAGCAGCGTTCTCCATATCTTTATTAAGTTTTAATGCAGCGTTAACAAAAGTTGAGCTATATAAATGTTCATCATTTGTAGCAACTTGAATTTCATTGTCTATAAAAAGAGATTTTCCAAACTGTTCTAAATCTAATATCTCAATATGCTGCCCTACTTTAGATTTAAAATCTTCAAGTACATCATTTACTACATAAGATTTTTGTAAGCCGGATGAACTATAAACATCATGATAAAGATCTTTAGTATCTCTATTAAATTCTTTTTTAATTATTCTTTTGTGTTTAAATTCTTTTTTAATAATATCTAAAGCAATCGATGGACTGATATTTCCACATGTAAAAAAATCAAAACTTATAATTTCTTTTTCTGGGAAAGTATGAAAACTGATATGGCTTTCTGCTAATAAAGCTAAAATTGTAAATCCTTGTGGTTCAAATTTATATTTGGAAATCTTTAAGACAGTTACATTTGCTGCTTTTGCAATCTTATTAATAACATTTTCAAATAAAGAAGGATCATATTCCTGAGTAGTTCCAATAATATCTAAGGTTATGTGTTCGCCAACTTTTGTCATAAAAATTACCCACTCTTATAATTTTTTATTTTATCTAAAATTTTTTGCATTTCTGTAAATGTAAGAATTTTAGGTTTTCCAAGTTTTAATGTAATTATGTATTGTTGGCAAATATTTTCAACTTCTTGAGCAAGCTCAAAAGCTGTGGATAAGTTTTTTCCAAATACAACCTGTCCATGATTTGACATTAAACATGCTTTTCTTTTTTCTAATGCTTTAATTATATTCACAGATAGTTCATTGGTCCCAAAAGTTGCATATTCAGAACATTTTATGTCGTCTCCACCTGCTAAGGCTATCATGTAATGAAAAGCAGGAATTGATTCCCCATGAGATGATACCGCTGTTGCATGTGGTGAATGAGCATGGACTATTGCTTTGGCTTCCCATTTACTTTTATAAATATCTTGATGAAATCTCCACTCAGAAGATGGATTTTTTCCTAAATTAAACCAAGAAAGAAAATCTTTTTCCTCATTTAAAGATAAAAAGACAATGTCCTCAGGTTTTAAAGTTTCATATTTTTTCCCAGAAGGAGTTATAAAAAAACCCTCAACATCATCCTGAATTCCTCTGACAGATATATTTCCAGATCTTAAGGGTGATAAATTTGTAGTATTTAATTTTTTTGAATATTCAATTACTTGTTCTCGTTCTATTAAATTTAACACTTTAATTATTTATTTTTATTTTTCTTTATTTCTTCTTCACAAAACTTTTTTGCTTCTTCAAGATCTGTTATCTTGGATTTAGATAGTTTTTGACTTCCCGCTAAACAAGCATCAACTGCTCTTTTTAGATTATGATCACTAAAGTTCAAAATAACAACCATGCCCAAAACTATAAAAATAAATATTAAAATATTTTTTATCATTTAAATAAACCTTCTAGTCCTTCTAAAGATGCTTCACAAATACCTTTTTCAGTAATTAATCCAGTTACATATTTTGCTGGTGTAACATCAAAAGCTAAATTCATAGATTTACTTTTTTTTGGATAAATTAATACTTTTTTAACACTTCCACTTTCATCTAAACCTTCTATATGAGATAATTCCTCTGAATTTCTTTCTTCAATTGGAATATTATTAAAGTCTATTATATCCCAATCAATTGTTGAGCTTGGTACTGCGACATAAAAAGGTACATTATTATCATATGCAGCTAATGCTTTAAGATAAGTTCCAATTTTATTACAAACATCACCTGTTGATAAAGTTCTATCAGTCCCAACAATGCACATATCAACCTCTCCTCTCTGCATTAATATTCCACCAGTGTTATCTGCAATTATTGTATTTGGTACTTCTTCTTCATTTAATTCATATGAAGTTAAATTAGCTCCTTGATTTCTTGGTCTTGTTTCATCAACCCAAACATGAACTGGAATTCCTTTTTTATGCGCATGGTAAATTGGAGAAGTTGCTGTACCCCAGTTTATTGTCGCAAGCCATCCTGCGTTGCAATGAGTTAAAATATTTACTGTATCTTTTTTTTTATTATAAATTTCTTCAATAATTTTTAATCCATTTAATCCAATATTTTCACAAAACTTAACATCTTCTTCACAGATTGCTTTTGCTTCATCTAGAGCTATTTTTAAAGTTTCATTATTATTAACGCCTGATAATTTTTTTACCATTCTATCAACGGCCCACTTTAAATTTATTGCTGTGGGTCTTGATTGAATTAGATCTTCTGAACTTTTTTTAATAAAATTAGGATCGTTCTTTTCCATAATAGCTAAAACCATTCCATAAGCTGCTGTTCCACCTATTAGTGGCGCTCCCCTAACTTCCATAATTTTAATTGCATTAATTGCATCTTTAACAGTTTTAAGTTCTTTGATTATAAATTGATGTGGTAATTTCGTTTGATCTATAATTTTCACAACATTATTTTCAAACCAAATTGTTTGATATTCTTTGCCTTGTATTCTCATTTTTTTAGAACTCTTCCAGCAATTGTTTTGAGTTTATCAATTGTCTTTTGAGTTCTTTTTTCAGGCGATGTAATAATAGCCACATCTAAACAATTATTTGCAGGATCCTTTAGATCAATATGATTTTCAAAGTTATCAATAATATTTTTTATCATTTTTTTTGCCTTTTCAGCGTTGCCTAATAATACTTTAATAACTTGTTGAACATCTACATTTTCATGATCTGGGTGCCAACAATCAAAGTCGGTTACCATTGATACCGATGCATATCTAATTTCTGCTTCTCTAGCGAGTTTTGCTTCTGGCATATTTGTCATACCAATAACATCGGCTTTCCAGGATCTATAAAGATTTGATTCAGCTAGTGTAGAAAATTGAGGACCTTCCATAACTACATAGGTACCTCCCCTTTGATATTCAATATTTTCTTTTTTAATTGCTTCTTCACAAGCATTCATTAATCCAGTTGAAGTTGGATGAGCCATAGACACATGAGCAACAATATCTTCACTAAAAAAAGTTTTCTCACGGGCAAAAGTTCTATCTATAAATTGGTCAACTATAACAAATTTACCTGGTGACAGATTTTCTTTTAATGATCCTACGGCAGATACAGAGATAATATCTGTAACACCTAATTGTTTAAAAGCATCAATATTTGCTCTAAAATTGATTTTAGATGGAGAAATAAAATGACCACGACCATGTCTTGGCAAAAAATAAACTTCTTTATTATTATATTTTGTTTTTAAAATTTCATCTGAGGGATTTCCCCATGGAGTATTTAAATTCAATAATTCTCTGTCTTTAAATTCTTCAACGTCATAAAGGCCACTCCCACCGATTATTGCTAATTTATTATTTGCCATATCTATAAAATTCTTTAAGTATTTATATATTAATACTAAAAGAAATGAATTTAAAAGACCACATAAGATCTATTCCTGATTATCCAAAAAAAGGAATACTATTTAGAGATATTACTACTTTAATTAAAAATGAAGAAGCATTTACCAAATCAATAGATGAGATAGTAGAAAGATCTAAAAAGTTCAAATTTAATAAAATTGCTGCAATAGAGTCTAGGGGCTTTGTATTTGCTTCAGCAGTTTCTTATTTATTAAAAAAACCATTCATTTTATTTAGAAAAAAAAACAAACTACCTGCTGAAACTCTTTCTGTAGATTTTAATTTAGAGTATGGGACTGCTACTATGGAGGTGCATAAAGACTCAATGGAGCAAGGTGACTCAATTTTGCTTATTGATGATTTAATAGCTACTGGTGGTACAGCGGATGCAGCTGCAAAATTAGTAGAAATATCTACTGCTAAAGTGGCTGGATTTATATTTGTAATAAATCTTTTTGACTTAGGTGGTTGTGAAAATCTTATTAAAAGAGGCCATAAAGTAGAAAACTTAATAGAATTTCCTGGTCATTAAAAATTTTATATACTCATTATTTTTTCAAAAAATTTTTCATACTCCTTATTTATATAAATACAAGTAACTCCAATTTTAGAAGTTAAGAAATAATTATTTTTTAATAATAACTTATGACATTCACTATTAGTTATAATTTCTAAGTTATAAATATTTTGTTCAATACTTATTAATTTTGGTTTAAACTTTGAAAAATTAAAAGTAGATATTACTTTAAAATCATTTCCTTCAACGTCTATATTTAAAAAATCAATATTTGTAATATTAAATTTTTCAAGTAAATCGTTTAATCTATAAGCTTGAATCGTTACTTGTTTCTTAGAAATATCTTCAACTAATGAATTTTGTTGATTTATTTTTCCATTTTCATAATAAACTGTCTCACCATTAAAATCTGTAACTGCAGCATTAATATTAAAATCTTTTGGTCTAGCTAATTTGAACAAGTCAATTGAAACTTTGCTTAAATCTACATTTAAACCATTCCAATCTTTTTTATGAAGGTAATAAGTTAGTGAACCTTTAATTGGATGATAACATCCAATGTCAACATAAAATCCTTTAGCATCATTTTTAAAAAATCTTCTTATAAAAATATCTTCACCAAACTCACCTAGATGCTCATTTTTAGATGAGTTTCTAAATATCTTTAATTTTTTGTACAAATAGTATGTTAAAAAATTTTTAAATAATAACTCTTTAAATTTCATATTAATATTAAGGTCTATACCAAGACTTTTTTCCAATCATTGCATTATATAAACCCAAAAATCTATAATAATATTTAGTTTTTTCAGTTTTGTTAAAAATTATAGAGTAAAATATAGTTTTAAAAAAAGATCTCACTAAAGTTCCTAAAGATTTTTTAAACGCGAACATATAATTATTATTTTTTTTATAATAATAAAATGAAGACCACATTAAATGCCAATTTCTTAATTTTATATAAGATAATTTATTATTTAGATCAGATGCAAAAGAGCCTTTTTCACCAAAGTGATCAATTAATAAAGATTTACTACTATAAATATTTTGACCTAATAATTTAGTTTTTCTGCATAAATCTGTTTCTTCAAAAAATAAGAAAAAATTTTCATCAAATAAATTTCGGTCATTAAATTTTTCTAAATTAAATAGCATTGAACAACCAACAACCCAGTCGACTTTTTGTAAATTAATTTCATTTGTGGGCAATTTATCATTATAGATTTTGCTTTCAAATAGACCATAAGCTGGTTTATCCATTTTATGTTTTTCATATTGAGACCCAATAATTGAAAAATCTATACTTTCAGTAAAATAAATTTGAATATTCTTAAAATAATTTTCTTTACATACTAAATCTGGATTTAAAATTAATGCGTATTTAGTTTTAACTTTTTGTAATCCAAAATTGTGGCCTCTTCCATAGCCTAAGTTTTCACCAGTTAAAAATACTTCAATATTAGGGTTTAGTTTTTTATAAAACTCTTGATTTTTTAGTTCATTAGAATTTTCTATTATATTTATTCTTACAGTTTTATCTATAGACATAATGCAATTCTTTAATATTTCTTGATTTGTTCGATAAGTAAGAATATTAACTGTTAAATTAGATAATAAATTATTCATAATTTATTAGATTTTGAATTATTATAATTTCTCAATTTATATAAGTTTTAATTTTT
>JAPYTV010000051.1 GCA_029941985.1 Candidatus Pelagibacter sp.
TAACTATTAATAAATTTATTATTTTTAACTAAACACTTCATTAATAAATTTCTTAACCAACCCATGAATGGATTAGAAAGGTGAAAAGCAAAGTAATTTAGTTTTGATTTTCTATCAATCATTTTTGTTCTCTTAATTCTTTCATTATTGAATTGATTGCTTGCATTTTGTAAATTTATATATAATTCATAGGCAATTTCTATTGATTGAGACGCGCCCTGCGCAAAAGTTGGGGGGAAAGAAAAAAAAGCGTCTCCAATAAGAAAAATGTTCTTATTTTTTGGCTGACATATTTCTGAACTCACAAATATAGGAAAGCACTTAATATCTTTTAAATTTTTAATGATATTTGAGTCAACCTGTTTTGATATTTCAAATAAAGCAGATGAAACAAAATCCTTACTATCAAATAAGGTATAATTAGCTAGTTCTTGGCTACTGAGATCTTTCCTGAGGATATTAATAAAATTAAACTGGCCATTTTTGTTAATTGGATAAGCTACTGAATGTAAATTAGATCCTAAAAATAACGATATATTATTGGGATCAATCCCGTGAAGATCATTCTGATCGATAGTTGCTCTCACCGCAATAGAATTAAAGTACTTTGGTTTAATTTCTTTATTAACAATTAATGATTTAGTTGCTGAAAATACTCCATCAGATATAATTAAATAATCACATTCAAATGATGAGTTATCTTCAAAAAATACTTCGATATTTTCTGATTTGTGATTAACCTTAGTAATTTTCTTATTATAATTTATTAAGTTGCTAGGAAGTCTATCTTTTAAAAAATTTATTAAAGTGAACCTTTGTAGCGTCGTATACTTAGCTTCAATGTCATTAAAAATTGATATATTTAAATCACATATTTTTTTTTTATTTTTTAGTGAGTAAAAATCTACTCTGTTAGGATAAAATTTATCTTCTAAGTTAATATTTTGAAAACCTATTTTGTTTAATAACTTAATGCTATTAACTGAAAGTTGGATGCCATAGCCCTTTTCTAAATTTACAGAATTATTCTTTTCGAAAACTATAATTTCATAATTAGGATTTTGCCTTAATAGGTTTGCAATATACAGTCCCGAAATTCCCCCACCTATTATTGCTATTTTTTTCATTTATATTTATTTAAATATCTAAAAATTTTTTTAGTAAATGTTGGTAAAGTATAGTTATTAAGTTTTAAGCTATCAATCCAAGAGGAATTTGGAATAATGCCTTTTATCTTGGTAAACTTAACAATTACATTCATATTCATGTTAGATATTTGAAAATTTAATGTATGTTCTAAATTTTGAAGCCTAGGTATCTCTTTCATGGGAAAGATTTGTAGATTTTTTAGAAAATTAAACTTTGTATTTTTTATTAATAAATATTTATTATTTTTTTTATAAACTTCTATTGAGTAAAATTTATCAATTCTTTTTTTATATTTTTTTAAAATTTTAAAATCATTATTTTTAAAAGATTTACAATTTTTCATTAAAGGACATCGAGCACATAAAGGATTTTTAGGTTTACAAACAAGCGCACCTAATTCCATTAATGCTTGTGCATAATCGCCTGATCTAACAGAAGTTCCTAATATTTTTTTCTGCCTAATAAGGTTTTCTTTTGAAACTTCTTTAATTGTTTTTAGATTTAACAATCTTTTAATTACTCTTTCAATATTTCCATCAAGAGGAATGAAGGGTTTGTTAAAAGCAATTGCCATTATTGCGTTTGCTGTATAGTTCCCTATTCCAGGTAATGATTTTAATTCGTCAATAGTGTGAGGTAGTCGTCCTTTAAAATTTTTTTCTAAAACTTGTGCTGCTTTTTTTAAATTCTTGACCCTTGAATAATAACCAAGTCCTTCCCAGTATTTTAGTAGCTTACCTTCATTAATTTTTGCTAGTGAACTCATATTGGGAATATCTTTTGTAAAATTGTTAAAATATGGAATTACAGTAACAACTTGTGTTTGTTGAAGCATGAACTCACTTACTAGAGTATAATATTCTTTTTTAATTTGTGAAATTTTTTTTCTCCATGGTAATACTCTTTTATTATTATCGTACCAATGAAGAATTTTTTTTGTTAGTATAGAATTAGACATATGCAATTTAAAAATAATACTAAGCAGAGGTTTAAAACTATTCAAGGCTTAAGGTCGTTTAAGGACACTTTGCCAAAAAATATTAAAAAAATAATTAAAAAAAAAGGACATATATTCTCTGAAACCCTAAACAATTGGAAATACATAGTCGGAAGTGAACTTTTTCAAATATGCTACCCAAAATCATTTAAAAATTCTAACAAGTTTGGAGTTAGTACTCTTCAGATAATGGTTAAAAGAGGGCACGAGATAGATTTAGAATATTCAAAAAAAAAAATAATGGATAGAATGAATAGTTTCTTTGGATACGCAGTTATTGAAAATTTAAAACTTATAAGCTTTGATGACTCTCAAACTAAATTTAAAAAAAATGATAATAATGAAAATAGTGTGACAATTGGCAAATATACAGATAAAATTAATAAAATTAAAAACGATAAAATTAAAAAATCATTACTTGAATTAACTAAAATTTTTAAACAAAAATGAAAAAAATAGCTTTATTATTATTTATTATAATCATTAACTTTAGCGCTAATGCATATGCTGATAGTTCAGAAAAAATTAAAAGAATTTTTGAAGGTAAAGAAGATGCTAAAATAACTATAATTACTTATGAATCTTTAACTTGTGGACACTGTGCAGACTTTCATAATAATGTTTATCCTGATCTTAAAAAAGAATTTATAGACACGGGATTAGTTAAAATTGAATTCAGACATTTTCCGTTAGATGTGGCGGCATTCAATGCATCAAAAATTGCTCAATGCAATAATGATGGAAAATCAGACGTGTTACACTTTTTATTTTCTAACCAGCAAAAATGGGTAAAGGGAGAAACGGCAGAGGAAGCTAATAATCATCTAAAAAAATTATTAAAGAGTGAGGACATCAACGTAAATTTTGAAAAATGTATAAATGATAAAAGCGTTGAAGATTATGTCTTAAATGATCGAATCGAAGGCGTAAAAAAACATAAAGTTAATGCTACTCCTACGATAATAATTAATGAAAAAAAGTTTGATAAACCTCTAAATTATAAAAATTTAAAAAAAACACTGGAAAAACTGATATAAGTTAATCCATGGAGTTTAAAAAAATTGAACTTAATGGATTTAAATCATTTGCTGAAAAGACTAACTTTTTAATTGAAGAAGGTCTTACTGGTATTGTCGGACCTAATGGCTGTGGAAAATCAAACATTGTAGAATCTTTAAGATGGGCGATGGGAGAATCTTCAGCAAAAAGTATGCGTGGCTCTGGAATGGAAGATGTGATTTTTTCTGGGACTTCAAATAAAGCTTCAAAAAATATTGCGGAAGTTTCAATTAGCGTATCTAATGAAAATAATGATAGTCCAATGCGATATAAAAATTTAGATCAAATTGAAATAAGAAGAAAAATAGAAAAGGATAAAGGTTCTAAATTTTATATAAACAATAAAGAAGTTAGAGCTAGAGATATTCAAATGTTTTTTGCTGATTTATCAACAGGCGCTCACTCACCTTCAATGATCAGCCAAGGACGTATAGGATCATTAGTAACGGCAAAGCCTACGGATAGAAGAGCAATTTTAGAAGATGCGGCTAATATTTCAGGACTTCATGTAAGGAGACACGAAGCAGAACTTAGATTAAATGCTGCAGAAGTTAATCTTAAAAGAGCAGATGAATTAAGAAAACAGCAAGAAAAACAATTAGTAAACCTTCAAAAACAAGCTGAGGAAGCAACAAAATATAAACTCATCTCCGAAGAAATTAAAAAAATTGAAGCAGGGTTATATTATTTAAAGTTATTAGACATCGATAACGAAATTAGAATAGAAAATGAAATTAATACAGAAGCAAAAAGCGGAGTAAGTGAATTCAATCAACAAATAGGACAATTTGAAACTTTAATTGAAACAGAGACTAATAAAGTTTCTCCACTAAGAGAAAAAAATATAGAAAACCTTTCAAAAATACAACGTTTAAATCTCGAACTACAGAGCTTAGATAAAGAAAATGCAAGAACTCAAGATGAAATTGAAAACATCAAAAAATCTTTAAAGACTATAGAAGAAGATATTAATAGGGAAAAGGGTATTATAATAGATGCTAATTCTAATGAAAAAAGATTAAAAGAAGAAAAAAATGAATTAATAGAAATAGACTCTAAGTACTTTAAAACTCAGAAGCTTTCTAATGAAGATTTAGAGACAGCCAAAAATAAACTTAAAGAAGAACAAGAGTCTGTAGATGCAATTATTAATATTTTTGCAAACGAAAATATAAACATAAGCGTAGACCCCATTAAAGATGTTAATAACACGATCGAAAAAGTAAAAGAATTAATTAACAGTAATGAAATAAATCAAGCACTTACACTGTTAGATAGATGTAAAATTGAATTAAATAATTTCTTAAACAATTTAGAAAATGATGAAAGCAAGAACAAACTATCTAACATTAATAAAAAAAACAATAATATAAAATTATTACAAGAGAGCTATGCGGATAGCTTTAGCAAAAACCAATCTGTTAAAAAGGAATCAATAAAAAGAAATGAGAGAATTAGAATTATTAAAACAGAAATTGGGAGCTGGAAAAATTTACTTTCAAATTCTGAAAAAATGGTAAGAGAATTAAGTGAAAGAAAAAATAAATTATCAGTTCAATTAGATGAAAGCGATCAACAACCTCAAATCCAAGCTGAGAAGAAAGGACAGATTTCTGAAGGCTTAAGAATTTCTGAAAAAGAAAAAATTGAAAATGAAAGCATTATTGAACAAACAGATAAAAAAATTAATTCTTTAAGGTTAGAATTAAATGAAGTCCAAGAAAAATCTAGTCAAATAAGAGAACGAAAAGCAAGTTCTGAAGCAACAATTGACGGATTAAAAAAACGTAAAAATGATTTATTAGAGAGAATTAGTGATGAACTTAATCTTAAAGAAAATAATATTCTTGAAAATTCTGATTTAAACGGAGCTGAAGAATTACCTGATGCAATTACTCAAGAAGAAACTTTAGACAAAAAGAAAAGAGAAAGAGAGAAACTAGGCTCAGTTAATTTACGTGCAGATGAAGAAACAAGTAAATATAAAGTTGAAATTAAAAAAATGGAACAAGATAGAGAAGATTTAGTTTCAGCTATTATTAAGTTAAAAGAAAGCATTAATGAGCTAAATCAAAAAGGAAGGGAAAGACTTTTAGAAGCGTTTAGAAAAGTTAACCGAAAATTTAATGAAGTTTATACAAAATTATTCAATGGCGGAAATGCAAAACTAGAATTAATTGATTCTGATGATCCACTTGAGGCTGGTCTTGAAATGCTAGTAAGTCCCCCGGGTAAAAGACTTCAGTCAATAACATTATTATCTGGTGGCGAACAAGCCTTAACAGCTCTATCTCTTATCTTTGCTGTATTTTTGACTAATCCATCTCCAATATGTGTTTTGGATGAAGTTGATGCTCCATTAGACGATGCCAATGTAACTAGATTTTGCAGTTTACTAGAAGAATTAACTAGCATAACCAATACTAAATTTATTATTGTAACACATCACGCTTTAACTATGTCAAAAATGAACAGACTTTATGGGGTAACTATGCCAGAAAAAGGTATTAGCCAGTTAGTTGCTGTTGATTTACAAAAAGCTGAGGGTATGGTTGCATAATAATTAAATGCCCAAAGATCCATTCAAAGTTCGCCTAGAGATTGCAAAATCTAAAATTTCCAAGAGAAATTTGTATAAGGATAAAGAACCACCCTCGTCTATAGGAACTGCCTTTAAATTAAGCGCAGAATTAGTATCGGCTGTGGCAGTTGGGACAATTATTGGGTTTCTTTTAGACAAGACCTTTGGTACTAAACCTTGGTTAATATTAATTTTTTTTTTCGTAGGCGTAATAGCAGGTATTGTAAATGTATTTAAATCTGCGAAAAACATGCAAAAATAAATTTAGAAATTATGGCAACAAACCCAATGCACCAATTCGAAGTTTACAGAATTGGACCAGAAATTAAACTAGGAGCGGTAGATATATCATTTACTAACGCAAGTTTATTTATGGTGATTAGTTCATTGGCAATACTTTTAATTTTTACCCTTGGCTCAAAAAAAAATTCTTTGCTACCTAGTAAAGTTCAGCTTCTAGCGGAGCTCAGCTACACGTTTGTTTCAAAAATGATTAGTGATACCGCTGGTTCAAAAGCGAAGCCATATTTTGCTTTTATATTTTCACTTTTTATGTTTGTTTTATTTTGTAATATGTTTGGCATGATTCCATACACATTTACAGTTACAAGTCATATAATTGTTACTTTTATTTTGGCGGCATTTATCTTTATTGG
>JAPYTV010000052.1 GCA_029941985.1 Candidatus Pelagibacter sp.
AACAAATGGTTTTTGCTGAAGCAACTAGCGTTTTACCTTTAATTGCAAGTGATGCCTACCACAAAGGTGAATGGAAAAAGAGAACTAGAAAAAATTTTTCTAAGATATTTGGATAAAAATTGAAATACCTTTCTAATAAAAACGGATTTCTTGGAGTAGACAATAATGTCAATTTTAAAGAAAAAGTAGTAATTGTCCCTTTTGGTTTGGAAAAAACTGTTAGTTATGGTGGTGGTACTAGAAATGGTCCTAAAGAAATTATTAAAGCATCTCACCAAGTAGAATTATATGATGAAGAATTGCACTGTGAACCTTATAAAAAGATTGGAATTAAAACACTAAAACCATTTAAAATTGATAAAGATATTAAAAAAGCTCTTAAAAAAATGTCAAATATAAATGAGGAAATTTTAAATAAAAAACTTTTTCCTCTTACCTTTGGTGGAGAACACTCGATTACACCCGGGTGTATTATACCATTTACAAAAAAACACAAAAAAATATGTTTATTGCACTTTGATGCACATGCTGATTTAAGAGAAAGCTACAATGGTGAAAAATTTTCACATGCATCAGCAATTAAAAGATGCCTAGATCATAAAAATGTATCTGTGATTTCATTTGGTATAAGAAATATTTCGAAGAGTGAAATACCCTTTTTAAAAAAAAACTCATCAAGAATTAAAATTTTTTGGGCAAAAGATAAGCTTAAATGGAACTTAAAAAAATTTAAACAATTAATAAAAAATAAAACTGTCTATTTAACCTTTGATGTTGACGGATTAGATTCTAGCATTATGCCCGCTACTGGAACTCCTGAACCTGGAGGCTTGTTATGGGACGAAACTTTAAATATTATAAAGATCGCTGCTAAAAATTCTAATATTGTTGGTGCTGATATAAATGAGCTATCACCAATTAAAGGCTTTAATTCTTATAATTTTTTAGTAGCTAAGCTCGCGTATAAAATTTTATCTTATAAATTTTTATATTAAGCTTTTACAGTTTTAAGAGTTCCTAATAATAATCTAAAAGGTATTAACATCACCAATGCTACAAATATTTTAACTGCTAAATCTCCAAAAGATAAGGTAATCCACGGTATTCCTGTTGCGTAAAAAGATATTGAAAAGAATAAAAAAGTATCAACTGTAGATCCAATGAATGATGATGTTAAGGGTGCCACAAACCACTTCTTTTTTCTCAATTTGTCAAAAATTTGTACATCTAATAATTGTGCAACCAGAAATGCAGTACCAGATCCAATAGCAATTCTTACTGAAATTAAATCTGCAAAATTTGTTGAAAATAAAAGAGTAAAAATAATACCTATAACAAACCCAATATATACAATTTTTCTAGCAATTACTTTACCGTAAGATCTATTGGTTAAATCTGTTATCAAAAATGCAATAGGATAACTAAATGCACCATAAGTTAATACCTCTTCTAGCCCATAATATTTTATTGGGTATTGAACTAAATAATTTGAAGCTAATACAACCGCTCCCATTAAAAATGAGAGAATTAAAAATAGTTTATTCATTACGCTGATTTTCTTATCGAGACTTTTTTAAATGGTGATTTTATTAAAATATTTTTTTTTAATTTTTTTAACCTTGGCGATAGATCTCTATTTTTTACAGCTTTTAAAAATTGATCAAAGCTCCCTTTTTTATCAACAGATCTAACTCCAGCATTACTTACTGTAAGCTTTAGACTTCTTTTCAAAAGTTCACTTGTAAATTTAACTTTTTTTAAATTTGGTAAAAATCTTCTCTTTGACTTATTGTTAGCGTGACTAACATTGTGACCCTTCATTGGGATTTTTCCAGTTAATTCACATTTTTTTGCCATAATATTTAGTGACTATATAAGATGTGATAATGATCTCGTCAAGTTTATTAGGATCAATTAATTATGCTTCTTACCTATTATTTCTCTAAAATTGTTAACACCTTCATGAATTAATAATTCTTTAAGCTCTTTTTTTATGTTTCCTACAATATTTGGTCCTTGAAAAACCATTCCTGTATATAACTGCACATAACTAGCTCCAGATAAAAATTTTTCATATGCACTTTTTCCAGAGTCAACACCGCCTACTCCAATAATTTCAATTTTACCTTTTAATAAATTATAAAATTTAGCAATTAATTTATTAGACTTTTCTTCTAAAGGTTTACCTGAAAGACCACCTTTTTGATGTTTTAATATATTCTGTAAATTTTCACGATTACTTTCTGTTGTATTTGATACAATAATTGCTCTTACTTTATATTTTAATAGTATTTCACTAATTAAATTGATTTGGTTATCTAAAATATCAGGAGAAATTTTTACAACTATTGGTGTTTTAGATTTTAATTTAATTTTTTCTTCTTCTATAGAATTAATTAATTCATCAAATTTTTTTTCATCATGAAAATTTCTTAGATTCTCTGTGTTGGGTGATGAAATATTTACTGTGATATAATCTGCAATATCATGAAACATCCTTAAACCAATTAAATAATCATTTAACCTATCATTTGTGTCTTTATTTGGTCCTATATTTATTCCTAATAATCCTCTTGGCAAATTAGATCTAATTCTGGAGCTTACATTTTTTGCCCCTAAATTATTAAATCCAAGTCTATTTATAAGTGCCTGATCTTCAACTAAACGAAATACTCTTGGTTTTGGATTGCCATACTGTTCATTGGGTGTAATTGTTCCTACTTCTACAAATCCAAATCCAAGCTTAAATAGTGGGTTATAAACTTCTGCATTTTTATCAAAGCCTGCCGCTATACCAATTGGGTTGTCTATTTTTTTACCAAATAAAATTGATTGAAACATAGAATCACCTCTGTTTTCATCAAATATATTTGTAGCTAAATTTAATTTTAAAGATTTAATTGCTAAATTATGAGCTATTTCAGGATCAATTTTAAAAATTAAAGATCTAAATTTTGAAAACATTATTTTATCTTATCTTCTATCAGTTGCTTTGTTTCATTAACTCCAAAAAAGCTTATGAAAAACCCCATTCTTGGACCATTCTCATCTCCAAAAATCACCTCATAAATTAATTTGAACCAATCTCTTAAGTTTTCTGTATAACCATTCTCTTTACCAGTTGAATAAATTAATGTTTGAATTTCTTCTGGTGTCATCTCATCATTACAATTTTCTAATGTTTTAATTAAGGCTTTAAGGGCATTTTTTTCTTCTTCATTGGGTTTTTTATATTTTTTTTTTAATTTAATTACATCGTTGAAATATCTAATTGCATAACCAATTAAATTATCAAAAATTTGGTGATTTTTTTCTAAAATATTTTTTTTATATTTTTTAACAAATTTCCATAGAAGCTCTTTACTATTTGCATTGCTCGTTTCTACTAAATTTAGCAACATTGAAAAAGTCATTATAATTTCTTCTTCGGGCATCTTGCCGTTATGAACGTGCCAAACTGGATTCATTAACAATTGTAGTTCATTTTGTGTTTTTCCTTTTTCTATAAAATCTAAATATTCATCTACAGCCTTTGGAACAATCTCATTATAAAGTTTTTTGGCTCTCTTTGGGTTTTGGTACATATACAAAGATAGACTTTCAGGTGAAGCATACTCTAACCATTGATCAATAGTGATTCCATTTCCCCTAGATTTAGAAATCTTTTCTCCTTTTTCATCTAAAAATAATTCATAAGCAAATCCCGATGGATTATTTTTTCCCATCAATTTAATAATTTTTGTTGATAAAATTGCACTTTCAATTAAATCTTTTCCATACATTTCAAAATCTATATCAAGAGCATACCATCTCATTGCCCAGTCTACTTTCCATTGAAGTTTACAGTTTCCATCAAGAATACTTGCTTCAAGTTTTTTGCCATTGTTATCAAATATTATTTTTGATTTTTCTTTTATAATTTCAACAACTGGAATTTCTAAAACAACTCCTGTTTCAGGACAAATTGGAAGAAATGGACTATAAGTTTTTTGACGCTCTTTACCTAAAGTAGGAATAATTATATCCATAATCCCTTGATAATTTTCAAGAATTATCTGTAATGTTGGATTAAAAAAACCTGTCTTATAAAGGGATGTTGAGCTTTTAAAATTATATTTAAAATTAAATTTATCTAAAAATTTTTTTAACATTTCATTATTGTGTTCACCAAAGCTATTAAATTTTTTAAATGGATCAGGAACTTGTGTTAAAGGTTTGTGTAAATTATTATTTAAAAGTTCTTGATTTGGAACATTGTCTGGAACTTTTCTTAATCCATCCATGTCATCTGAAAAGGTAATAATCTCTGTTGGAAGGTCTGTAAGATGACTTAATGCATTAACCATCATTGAAGTTCTAGCTACTTCACCAAAAGTTCCTATATGTGGAAGCCCACTAGGACCATAACCTGTTTGTAAAATAATTTTACCTTTTTCTTTTATGAAAGATTTTCTCTCACGTAACATTTTTTTAGCCTCTACAAAAGGCCATGCGCTAGTTTTATTTAAATTATCTTTTTCAATCACGAGTTATATTAACAAAATATCTTATATTTAGTGCTTTTATTAATTCTTATAGAGTTGAAATTTATTTACCATAAAATAATATTCTTTCAAAATGTCTAATTATAAAACTGTTTTTTTTACCTTGGGTGTTTTACAAATAATTCTTGGAATATCTATGATCTTTCCAATTTTAACCCAAATTATATATTCCGAAATAGATTCTTCGTTTATTGGTGCGTCTATTATTTCAATAATATTTGGTGTCTTATTTTTTTTATCCAATCTAAATCATGATAAAAAATTAAATCTACAACAGGCCTTTTTACTTACTGCCCTTTCATGGTTAACTATTGCTATATTTGGATCTTTACCTTTTATTTTTTCTACTCTCAATTTAACAATTACTGATGCATTTTTTGAAAGCATGTCAGGAATTACAACTACGGGATCAACTATAATTTCAAATTTAGAACAAACACCAAAAGCAATTCTTTTATGGAGAGCAATGCTTCAATGGTTGGGTGGAATAGGTATAATTGTAATGGCAATAACTTTAATGCCTATAATGAATGTGGGTGGAATGCAGTTATTTAAAATTTCAAATAATGATTCATCTGAAAAAATACTACCAAAATCTAAGGAGATTGCTCTTAGATTAATTTATGTATACTTGTGTTTAACAACTCTTTGTGCAGTAACTTATAAAATTTTTGGTATGGGATTTTTTGATAGTTTTACTCATTCCATGACAACAATTGCTACTGGTGGTTTTTCAAATTATGATCAATCTATAGGATATTTTAACAGCCTGTCTATTGAAATTTCTTCAATGATTTTTATTATTTTAGGAAGTTTACCATTTATTGCTTACATAAAGTTTTTAAATGGAAATAAAAAAATATTTATTTCTGACGTTCAAATAAAATCATTTATTAAAATAATTATATATTCAATTATTATACTTTTTATTTATTTAATTATTCAAAATAAAGATATCTCACAAATTAATATAAGAACAATATCTTTTAATGTTATATCTATTTTAACTGGGACAGGATATGTCACTGGAGAATTTGATGGTTGGGGAAATTTTCCTTTGATTTTTTTCTTAACCTTGATGTTTATAGGTGGATGTGCAGGATCAACAACTTGTGGTATAAAAATTTTTAGAATTCAAATCCTATATCTTTTTATAATCAATCAATTAAAAAAAATTATTTATCCAAAAGGTATTTTTGTAATTAAATATGATAAAAATAATGTTAATGATAAATTTATGGCTTCAATTATTTCTTTTATTTATCTTTATATAATCATATTTTTTTTAATAACTGCCTTTTTATCTTTAAGTGGATTAGATTTTATTACAGCAATTTCGGGAGCGGCAACATCTATTTCAAATGTAGGACCTGGTTTGGGTCCCACAATAGGTCCAAATGGTAATTTTTCAGCTTTACCACAGGTTTCTAAGTGGATTTTAAGCCTTGGAATGATTTTAGGTAGACTTGAGTTGTTTGCTATATTAGTTTTATTCTTACCTTCTTTTTGGAGGAATTAATTATGATTGAAACAAAAAACGGTTGGATAGATTCTCTTAGAGTTTATAAAGATATAAGAATGGTTAGAATATTGCTCTTAGGAGCAATAAGCGGCTTTCCATGGGTTTTGATTGGAAGTAGTTTAAGTCTTTGGTTAAAAGAAGAGGGTCTAAGTAGATCAACAATTGGATGGGCCGGATTAATTTTTGGTGTTTACGCTTTCAATTATTTATGGGCACCAATCATCGATA
>JAPYTV010000053.1 GCA_029941985.1 Candidatus Pelagibacter sp.
AGAAAATTTATCAATCATATGATCTGCATTTGTTATCTTATTATCAATTATTTTTTCTAAATGTTTTAAATAATTAGTTTCATTGTAGTCGCCTTTTCCAATTATATCCCTTCTTTTTAAACCTTTTCTTGAAATTTCTAATAATAGTGATGCCCAATATAATAAGTTTTTTCCCATAAGTTGAGTGTCAAAACCTTTTTTTGGAGCTTCTAAATAAGCGTTTATAATTTTATTTTTATCCCATTTTGAAATTAACTCAAAAGCTTCATCTAAGTTACCATATAAAATTCCAGTGTTAAAAGCAGGACCCGCACATAAACAATCCCAACCACAAGCGTCCATTGATCTTAATTCTATATATTTTTTAAGTCTATTTTCTGTAAAAATTGTACTTAAGTGAGTAGTTAAATCATTTTCAGTGGGTAATTTATTATTTATTTCATTGATTCTTCCATTCATAAAATCTGAAAACAAATATTTTTTACCAGAAATATATTCTTTGTCTTTTTGAAAAAAAAGAAGTGGAAAATTCATCACAAAATCTGAATATTTTTCAAAATTCATGTTATCAAAAAATACTTCAGGCAATCCACCTCTAGAAGTATTTTGCCAAACTTTAGATCTATAAGAAAGATAGTTACTATTTCTTTTTTCTACAATTGATGAATTAGCAAATAGAGCAATAGAAATAGGTACAATTGAATTGATAATTTTAAATTTTTTTATGAAATCTTGTTCATTATTATAATCTATATTTAACTGTGTTCCGCAAGTTCTATACATCATATCTAGACTTAATTGACCTCCGTTAGGCATGTCTTTTGTCATTATTTCATATCTTTGTTTGGGATTATTAGGAACTTCTGAAAGTTTTGATATGGGATCAAATCCAGCGCTGACTATTTTTAAATTTAATTTTTGTATTACTTGTTTTAGTTCAAACAAATAATCTTGGGATTCTGAGCATGCTTCATGAATATTATCTAATTTTGCTCCTGAAAGTTCAATTTGGTTTCCAGGTTCTATAGAAATATTTTTTTCATTTTTTTTGAGACCAATAATTTTTTTATTTTCTAATATTGGTTTCCATCCAAATTCATATAAAGCCTTAAACATTTTAAGAATTGTTTGATAATCAATTCTTTTATTTGTGTTTAAATCAAATATAAATTTTTCATGCTCAATACCGATTTTAAATTGATCAGTTTTTTTTATCCCCGATTTGAAATATTCAATGATATGTTCTTTTTTAGCAATCATTAAATTATATATAAGTATAAAATTGTTATTTTAAAGTCATTAATATCATAATTGTTAAGAAGTATAAGGCTTCCTAGAAAATATTTTTTTTATTAGCGACTCAAAGTCTTTAAGTTTTAAAGAATCATAGTTAGGATCAAATGAGGATTGATCCCATTGTTCACAAAATTTTATACAATCATGATAATATTTATGATTTTTATATTGATCTCTTTTATTTCTATCAGCACCAATGTGATGTGCATAATAATACATTTGAAATTCCCCATGTTTTAAAAGTATCCAATATGTTTTTTCACTTACATAGGGTCTTAAAATTGCAGCAGCATATTCAGCATGATTTAAAGGAGCCAAATCATCACCAATATCGTGTAATACTGTTGCTACAATCATCTCATCATTTGCATTATCTCTCAGAGCACGAGTAGCTGCCTGCAATGAGTGTTCAAGCCTGCTAACTTGATAACCTTCTAAAGTTTCCTCGTAAGATCGAAGATAATTAATTATTCTGTCTGCAGTTTTAGATACATAATTTTTTTCAAGTTTATCTAGTAGTAAATAGTCCTCTTTAGAACCATTTTTCATCTCAGTAAAACTAACTTTTTTCATTCTTAATTATTTGAGGCTGTACTTAATAATGATAGTTGAGTTATTTTATCATCACCCAATTTATCAATTGGTTTCACAGGATAATCACCAGTAAAATAATGATCTGTTAACTGTGGATAAGTTTCGTTTCTCTTATCAAAACCCATAGCTTTGTACATTCCTTCAATAGATAAAAATTTCAATGATTTGGCACCAATGTAATCACAAATCTCATCATTGGTTTTATTTGCCGCCAAAAGTTCTTTTTTAGTTGGAGTATCAACACCATAAAAGTCTGGATACCTTATTTCTGGGCAAGCAATTCTAACATGAACTTCTTTCGCACCAGCATCATAAAGCATCTTAACAATTTTATAGGAAGTTGTTCCTCTAACTAAAGAGTCGTCAATTAAAATAATTTTTTTACCTTTAATAGATGATTTATTCGCATTTAACTTTAATTTAACACCTAAACTTCTAATTTTTTGACTGGGCTCAATAAATGTTCTACCAACATAGTGATTTCTAATTAAACCTAATTCAAAGTTTTTACCCAAATGTTGAGAAAATCCTATTGCAGCTGAATTACCGGAGTCTGGCACTGGCACTATTATATCTGCATCTATATTATTTTCTTTAGCTAACTCGATACCAAAATTTTTTCTATATTCATAAGCCGACTTACCATTTAATATACTGTCTGGTCTTGCAAAATAGATATATTCAAAAACACAAGGTCTAACTTTTCTTAAAGGGAATGGTTTTATACTTTTAAGTTCATTATTTTCTATAAATACAACCTCACCATTTTCAACATCTCTGATAAATTTTGCACCAATAATATCTAATGCACATGTTTCAGATGTAAAGACATATGAATCTTTTAGTTTACCTATAACCAAAGGTCTTATTCCAAAAGGGTCTCTGACGCCTATCAATATATTTTGAGTAAGCATTACTAAAGCATAGCCACCCTGGATTTGAAATATTGCATCAATAATTTTATCTATTGTTTTGTTTCTTTTGGATTTTGCTATTAAATGTACAATTGTTTCTGTATCAGATGTTGTGTGAAAAATAGCTCCATCTTCTACCAACTTATTTCTTAAAGTAATTGAATTTGTTAAGTTACCATTATGGGCAACTCCGATTCCTCCTGCATTTGTATCTGCAAAAAAAGGCTGAATATTTCTTAATGTATTTTCTCCTGTAGTGCTATATCTGTTGTGTCCTATAGCATAGTTACCTGACAAATTTTTTAATACTTTTTCTTTACTAAAGTTATCACCAACTAAACCAAATCTTTTTTCAGAGTGATATTTTTTGCCATCAAAAGAAACAATTCCACACCCTTCCTGACCTCTATGTTGTAGAGCGTGTAAACCTAAAGCGGTTAGGGCAGAAGCATCGGTATTATTACTAACACCAAATACACCGCATTCTTCTTTAAGTTTTAAATTATAGCTCTTCAATTTTTTCTTTAGTTTTTTCGTAATTTTTTTCATCTGGAAATTCTTTAATCAGATAATTACTACCTTTTTTTATGAAGGGGAAGGTGTATGATTTATCCATATTTATTGGCCATTTGCTATGATTATAGATGATATCTATAGTTGCAAATATACAAACACAGATCGCATAACTTCTAATAAACCCAAAAAAGAATCCAAAAATTGAATCAACCCTACCTATTCCAGAGTATTTAACAGCTTTACTTATACCTTTATTAATCATCAAAATTACGAAAATTACTAAAATAAAAATTGCTATACCAAGAGTTACATCCAACACATACTCACTATCAATTACATTTTTAAAATAAGGTTTTATTTTCGGAAAAATAACCAATGTTATAATGTAAGCTAACAGCCATTTAGAAGCTGCAAGTAGACTTAAAACAAATCCTTTTCTAAAACATTTGATTACTGATAATATTGTTATAACTAAAAAAATTAAATCCATGATAGAGATTGCTTCATAAAAGTTTTTTAAAGTATCGACCATTGACAGTTTTATTCTCCAAATGGTTTATTTATTAAAATAAGTGATGGAAGCAAAGTTAATACTGAGATCATAGCTAACAACATTGCTATACCTGTAAACACTCCAAAATAAATAGTAGGTATAAATTTAGAAAAAACTAAAATTGAAAAACCGAATACAATAGTTATTGATGTATTCAATATAGCAACTCCAACTGTAGAGTGACAAACTTTTAAAGTCTTATTATAATCTTTATTTTTTAAAAACTCTTCTTTGAATCTATAAATATAGTGAATACTATTATCCACAGCTATACCAATAGTGATAGCAGCAATGGTTATAGTCATCATATCTAAAGGTATTCCTAATAAACCAATAATTCCCAAAATAAAAAAGGCAGCTATAAAATTTGGTACTACCCCAATTAAAGATAATTTAATGTTTTTAAACAAAATTACAAACATTGCAAAAATTCCAATCATAACTAATCCCAATGTAAGTATTTGTGATTTAAATAAGCTTTGGAGTAAATTGTTAAATAATATTAAAACACCAGCTAGCTTGAATTCATCTTCTTTTAACTTAAGTTTATTTTTAAGGTCATAGTTAATTTGTTGAATTAAATCATTTCTTCTTAAGCCATTCTGAGAGTCTATAATCCTTAAACTTATTCTAGCTTCATTGTTTTCAATCGAAATATAAGGATCGATAATTTCTTTTTTAATATTTTCTGGAACTTTAGAATAGAGAATACCCATTTCTAAGGTACCAAGAGATTTATTATTATTTAAGTGTGTAGCAACCTCAATAATAGAATTAAAGGATAGAACCTTTCCTACAGGTGGCAAATTATCTAGATAGTTATGAACTGCTTTAATTCTTTCAATTTTATCTTTTGTAAACCAATATTTAGAATCATTTTGATTTTCATCATCTCCCCAATCTTCAAACTCATCATCTTCGTTAGTTTTCATTTTTTCTTTGTCAGGAAATTTTAAAATTATTTCTAAAGGAGTTGTTCCACCTAAATTTTCATCTATAAGTTTCATTCCTTTATAAATTTCAGTATTTTTATTAAAATAATTAATAAAACTATTTTCTACTTCTAGGCGGCTTATACCAACTACGCTTAAAATAATTACTAAAGCAGTAAAGGTAAAAATTATATTTTTATTATTAATTGAAATTTTTGAAAAAAAAGAGGTAATTTTAGAGTCGCTATCTTTTTTAATTTTTATATTATTATTTGAAAAAAAACTTAAAAGAGTAGGGAGCAAAGTAAAAGTAATTATAAAAGATGTAATTAATCCTAATGTCATCATCCATCCAAAATCAATTATAGGCTTAATACCACTAAAAATTAAAGATAAAAAAGCGCATACGGTAGTTAATACAGTATAAAAAATAGGCCAAAACATTTTTTCAGTTGTCATTGAAATAATTTCAAAGTTTTTTAAATCAGGAAAATCATTTCTCAGTTGTAAAAAACGTGTGCTTATATGAATATTCATTGCCATTGTTAAAATTAGCATTAGGGCAATAAAGTTTGATGATATTACCGTTACTTTCCATCCAATAAGACCAAGTAGACCTGTCATTATTAGAACAGAGAAAAAACAACTACTAATTGGAATTATAATCCAGATTAATTTTTTAAAGACAAACCAAAGAGTAGCGATAATAAATAATAGCACTCCCAAACCAAAAACAATAATATCACTCTTAATAAATGACATCATGTCATCAGCAATCATAGGAATACCTCCTAAGTATATTTTTGCTACATTGTCATAACTTTTAATAATTTCTCTTATTTGGAGAATGTTTTTATGGTTCTTTTTTTTTAGAGAGTCTTTATAGTTTTCTATCTCCTCTTTATTTATATTCTGTAACTGTTTTAAACTATGATTTTTTTTTATATAAATTATAATGCCACTTGTTTTTCCATCCTCACTAATCACGAAATTTCTGAATATAGGACTATTTAAGATTTCATTAAAACCTCTTTCTTTATCAACATTCTCATCCTTTAACGTTGTAAAGCTTTCTAGTCTTTCTTGGAGAGAGGCTTCAGAATTATCTAACAATGGGATATCCAGAAGTGTAACAACATTATGAACCCAGTCTAAACTTTGAATCTTATATTTTAAGCTTAATAAATTATTAAAAGAGGTCTCCGAAATCATTCTTTCATTTGGAGTGTAAGTCAGAATAAGAAATTCTTTAAAACCGTATCTTTCAGTTATTTCTCTTAAGTATTCAAGGTCTGGATCACCTTCAATTAAAAGAGTGTCTGATGAAGCATCTAATCTAAAATCTTTAGAAAAATACCCAAAACTTATTAAAGCAATTATTAGTATTACAAAAATTGATTTAGGATTTTTGAGAACTGTATTTTGGTATAAATGAGATAGCATTTAATACTATTATATATTGGATATTAGTTAA
>JAPYTV010000054.1 GCA_029941985.1 Candidatus Pelagibacter sp.
ATCATGCCATGTTATACTCCAGACTTAAAGTGTATGGAAATTAATATCAATTGTGATTTGGGAGAAAAATCAGAGTTTCATTCAATTGAGAATGATCCTGATTTACTTAATATCATAAATTCTGCAAATATTGCATGTGGCTATCATGCTGGTGACGAAGAAACAATGAATATGGTTATTAAGATTTCAAAAACAAATGGAGTGAGTATTGGCGCTCATCCCTCTTTTAATGATCTTGAAAATTTTGGAAGAAAAAGAATGAACTTAAGTTCTTCAGAAATAAAGAAGTTAATATTTAAACAATACGAAAAATTACAAACTATAGCCCAAAAACATGATGAAAATGTTACACACATAAAACCACATGGTGCACTTAATAACATGGCTTGCGAAGATTTAGAGTTAGCCACTACACTTGCAATTGCTATCAATGAACTAAATAAAGATATTATATACCTTGTTCCAACCGGTTCAAAAATGGAAGTGGCTGCAAAAAAACTTAACATGAAAATAGCGTGTGAAATATTTGCAGATAGAAATTATGAAGATGATGGAAATTTAGTTTCTAGAAAGAAGTCCAATGCATTAATTATAGATCCTGAACAAGCAAAAAAACATGTATTAAATATGGTTAAAAATCAGTCCTTAAATTGCTTCAGCGGCAAACAAATACCTTGCGAGATTGACTCTGTTTGTGTACATGGCGACAATGAAAGTTCATTAGCAACAGCTAAATCTATAAAAGATAATTTAGTTGGTAATGGCTTAATACTTAAACCCTTAAATAAATTGAAAAAATTTAATTAAGATATGAAAAAAATTATATACATTTTATTACTAATTATAATTTTTCCGAATAATAGTTTTTCTGCTGCTACGGATAGTGGTTCTTCTGATGGTACATCAAGTTATACAAAAGCATATAATTTGATTAAACAGGCAAAAAAGTATGAAAAAAAAGGAAAAGCTGAAAAAGCACAAAAAAGATATAAAAAAGCTCAGAAACTTCTTTTAAAATCTAATAAAGAAAAACCTCTACAAGCAGATACATTAAATTATTTAGGCTTTACTACTAGAAAGCTTGGAGACTATAAAAAAGGAGAAGAGTTTTATCTACTAGGATTAAAAATTAATCCTAATCACAAAGGAATAAATGAATACCTTGGGGAACTTTATGTGGTTACTGAAAGAATAGATTTAGCTAAAGAAAGATTAGAAATATTAAAAGATTGTAACTGTGAAGAGTATGATGAGCTGAAGGAAATTATTGAAGGAACAAAGAAATCTAAATATTAATTTATTTAATATTAATAAACTTATCTTTTATTTGATCAAATAATTTAAATTTAAAAATATTTATATTTTTTTTATCTATTCTTAAAGATGGTGTTCTTGGAAATTTATCTGTTAAACACCAATACCTAGGAAAATAATTTTTTGATAAATCTTTTTTACAATTATTCATTATTTGTTTAACATTAAGAATATTACTTTTTGGAATAATTAAAGCTATCATGTCGTTTTCGCCTATTTCAGCTTTAATTTTTAAAATAGCACTTTCTGAAATAAAATCTTTCTTATTTAAAGTTGTTTCAATTTCCCAAGCTGAAATATTTTCACCCCTAACTCTGACAGAATCGTTTTCTCTACCTATGTAGAAAAAATTACCCTTTTTGTCTTGTTTTGCTACATCACCTGTATGAAGACCATCACTTTGCAATAATTCTTTAGTAGCTTTTTTATCATTATAATATCCTTTGGTGAGCAATCCTTTTATTTTTTCATTTACTATAATTTCACCAATATTATCCATACTATTATTATTATTTTTTTCAATTTTAACATCAAGCCATGGAAGAGCTTTTCCTATTGAATTATTTTTTAAATCAAAATTAATTGTTGTAAAGCTTGAAGCTTCAGTCATACCATAAACCTCTCTTAATTTTATATTAAATCTTTTTTTAAACTTAGTGACAACGTCTGGTCGAGCACCAGCACCAAATCCAAGTTTAATATCATGTTTTTTGTCATATTTATTTTTTTTTAATTTTAATAAAATATCAAGAATTCCACCTAGATAGTGTAATTTACTAATTTTATATTTTCTTACTATAGACCAAAAATTTGTCGACGAAAATTTTTTAGTAATAATTATTTTAATATTTTTTAATAAAGCCAGTATTATTATTTCTAAACCACCAATATGATGCAAAGATTCCCATAATAATAATTTGTCTTTTTTGTTAATGTCTGCTGCTATTCCTGTTGCATAAGCTGACGCTAACAACATTTTCTGACTAACCATTACACCTTTAGGAGGCCCCGTTGTTCCTGAGGTAAAGATAATACAACTTAATTCATCTAAATCCAAAATATTAAATAAATTTTTTTCCAATTCTAAATTTTTTAAATTTTTATTTATTTTAAAAATTTTTTTAAAAAAGTTTTTTGGTAAATTTTTTGGTTTGAGAATTTTTGAAAAAATTTTTTTAGGTTTTGTTAATTGTATAATATGCTTTAATCCAACACCTTTTCTTTCTGATCCTAAAGGAATCCAAATAATTCCAGATGTTATGCAAGCCAAAAATAATGTAATCTCTTCATAGGAGTTATCTAATAAACTTAATACTCTATCTCCTTTTTTTAGCCCATATTTTTTTAAGCCTCCTTTTACTTTCAAAATTTTTTCTATAAATTCTTTCCTTGTAATTTCACTTTTATTTTCAATAAACAAAACATGCCCTGGGTTTATTTTTGCAGTATCTATTAATAAATCTAAAATATTTTTAGTTGGTAATGAATAGCTCTTAATCAAAAAATATTATTTTTTAAAAAATTTTTTAGTTGTTTGTTGAGGTTCACCAGACTCAAATGAAATTCTGTGATATTTTTTTGCACTTTCAAATGCCTCGTCCATTCCAACTCTAAAAACTTCCCAAAATCTTCTTTTTGTAATTCTCATTGCATTCTGAGGTTTTTTTGATAATTCTTTTGCAATTTTTAATGACAGTTTCATAACATTGTTTTTATTTGTTAAATGATGAATTACCCCTTTGTCCAATGCTTCTTTTCCATTTAACATTTTTCCTGTTAAAGAAAGTTCAATTGATGTAGATAAACCTAACACTTTTTTAATTATCCAAGGACCAGCTACACTTACAATTCCTGAGTTTATTTCAACCTGTCCAATTTTTGTATCTTTATGAGAAACTCGTATATCTGTTAATAAAGTTAATTGAAATCCTGATCCTACTGCCACCCCATTAATACA
Source organism: Candidatus Pelagibacter sp. (assembly GCA_029941985.1). Taxonomy (GTDB): domain Bacteria; phylum Pseudomonadota; class Alphaproteobacteria; order Pelagibacterales; family Pelagibacteraceae; genus Pelagibacter. Next base: position 3,272 of record JAPYTV010000054.1, read on the forward strand.
TGATATTGTTGGTATTTCTGCTGACCGAATAGCTGTGTAAACTTTTTTAAATTCTTCTATCCAAGAATCTATTTGCTTAGGTTTAAAATCTTTTAATTCATTCAAATCTTGTCCCGCACAAAAAGCTTTTTTTCCTGAGCCTGTTAAAATAATTGCTTTTATTTTTTGTTCTTTTTTTATTTTTTTAAAAATATCACAAACTTTTAAACGCATTTCTTTATTCCATGCATTTAAAACTTTTTCTCTATTTAGTGTAATTATACCTATTTTATTTATTTCCTTAAAAATAATACTTTGTTTCATATTTTTACCCTGCACTTGCTGATCTTACTGTGCTTGGTAAGTATGTTGCAAGTTCAGGAAAAGCAATCATTATAAAAACCATTACTACCATCACTAAAAACATCGGAAGTGCAGATTTTGCTAAAAAATACATCTCATGTTTTGTCATGCCCTGTAATACAAATAAGTTAAAACCAACTGGTGGTGTAATTTGTGCCATCTCAACTAAGACTGTTAAATATATTCCAAACCATATTACATTAATGCCAGCATCTCTTATCATGGGCTCTACAACCGCCATTGTTAAAACTATTGAAGAAATTCCATCTAAGAAACACCCCAACACAATATAAAAAACCATCAAACACAATAATAGTTGTAAATTTGACATCCCAATTGATGCAATCCATTCTGCTATAGATCTAGGTAATCCAGTAAATCCCATTGACATTGTTAAAAATGCACCTCCCGCTAAAATAAATGCTATCATACATGAGGTTTTTGTTGCCCCCATTAAACTTGCTAGAAATGTTTTCATGGTTAATGACCCTTGCAATGTTGCTAGTATTAATCCTCCGATAACACCAAATGATGCAGCTTCTGTAGGTGTCGCCCACCCCATATACATTGATCCAATCACAAAAATAATTAATGAAAATATTGGTATTAAAAATCTAGAGCTTTTAATTTTATCAATTAAACTAATCTGAGGGTCTTTTGGCGGCATTTTGTTTTTATTAATAGTAGCCCAAATCGCAACATACCCCATAAACAAAAATGCTAATACTATTCCTGGAAATATACCTGCCATAAATAATTGCACAATTGATTCATTAATTGTAACGCCGTAAACAATTAAAGTTAGAGATGGAGGAATCATTAATCCTAAAGTAGCTGATCCAGCTAACGTTCCTATGGTCATATTTTCTGGATAACCTCTTTTTCTTAATTCTGGAATCGACATCTTGCCCACTGTAGTTAAGGTTGCAGCTGATGAGCCTGAGACTGCAGCAAAAAAAGTGCAACCAACTATATTTGTATGTAGTAACCTTCCTGGTAAATTGTTCATCCAAGGAGCTAGGCCTTTAAATAAATCTTCCGATAATTTTGTCCTATAGAGTATTTCACCCATCCATATGAACAAAGGTAATGCTGTTAAAGACCAACTCGAAGATGTGGTCCATATTGTTGTAATCATAGCATCTCCAGCTGGACGAACAGTAAACATTTCTATTCCAACATAAGCAACACCCATTAAAGCTAAACCAATCCATACACCACTTCCTAAAAGAAAAAAAAGAGTAAATAAAAAAATAACTGTTAAATATAAGTTTTCCATCTATTCTTGTTTTCCTCCATGATAATACTCAGAGTGTGAAGATACATCCTCAATGGCTTTTTCATCTTTTATTTCCCATTTTTCTTCGAGTTCATCATAGTCAAAAAAAATCACTTGATAAAATCTATCTACGAAAGCTATCGCTAAAATTAATGTTCCAATAACCATGGTCATTTGAGGTATCCACATTGGCCATGCATCATCTTGTTGAGAAATATCGTTTAATATGTAGGAAAAATGTGCACCTCTTGCTGCGTAATAAAAATAGTAGATACTAAGAAGAGAGCCCATTCCATAACACCATCTTTCTCCCCATTTTCTATGTTTACCTAATTTGCTCAAAAGCATTTTAACTCTTATGTGTCCGTCTTGATTAAGTGTATAAGCCATTGCAAAAAAAGCCGAAGTAGCCATTGCATAACCAGCATACGCCGTTGCACCCATAGCTGTACCACCCGTCCATCTGGCAACCATATTATAAACTATGATTACTAATATCATGAGTAATCCAACTGCAGCTATATAAGCTGCACCTAAATACAATTTATCTAAAAAGGATCTTAATAAATGCTTTTTTTGTTCCATGAAATTTTTAAAAAAATGAGCCCAAAATTAATTGGGCTCAATTCAAATTATTTATTTAACTATTATTTTTCTGATTTAAATCCGTCGATAATTTTTTTACCAACTGAACCCGAATTAGCCATCCATTCATCAGACATAGTTTTACCAATAGCTTCAAGATCAGTTCTTAATTGACCTTTTGCTTCAGTAACTGTCATACCATTTGCTGCTAATTGAGTTAAATACCAACCTGAAAGTTGTTCAGATCTTGCTGTACCTGCTGCTTCTGCCATCTGTGCAACTCCCATAATTATAGCTTGATTTTTTTTACCAATTTTTTTCCAAGCTTTCTTGTTTACCATTACATAATTTCTTGGTAACCAAGCATTAACTTCATAAAAATGAGTCAAATGTTCCCATACTTTTCTATCGTAACCAGTTGAACCTGAAGAAACAAAGGCTTCTGCTACTCCAGTTGCCAAAGCTTGTGATAGTTCTGCTGCTTCTACTTGCACTGGCAACATTCCCATCAATTCAGCAATTCTTGCTGTTGAGTTATTGTATGATCTAAATTTAATTCCTTTAGTGTCTGCTACAGAATTAATTTCTTTATTAAAATATAATCCTTGAGCAGGCCACGGAACTCCATAAAGCAAAACTAAACCTTGATCATCTAATATTTTAGTTAACTCAGGTTTTAAATGTTTCCAAAGTTTATCTGACGCCTTATAAGAAGTTGCCAAAAATGGAATTGAATCTGTTCCAAAAATTAAACTTTCATTTTG
>JAPYTV010000055.1:0-3313 GCA_029941985.1 Candidatus Pelagibacter sp.
ATAACAAATGGCATTGAGATAATTAAAGTTAAAAATGAATATAAAAAATATTTTATATTAAATCCTACAAGCCATAATACAACTAGACCACTTAATGCTATTAATATAGAAGTTCCTAAATCTGGTTGACTAATAACAAGCATAATAGGTAAAATTAAAACAACCAAAGCCACCATTATGCTTTTAAATGAATTCACTTTATCTATCTGCATGCGGTGATAATATTTAGCAAAACATAAGATAATTGCAATTTTCATAAGTTCAGAAGGTTGAAGATTTATAAAATATAAATCTATCCATCTTTGAGATCCTGAAGCTTTAACTCCATACAAGGATACCAAAATTAAAAATAACAAAACTATTAAGTAAAATACATATCCTACTGCATGCCAAAATTTTATAGACATAAAAGATAAAAAAATCATCATTGGAAAAAAAATCAAAAATCTAAAAATATGACTTTGAGTATGATATAAAATCTCTCCTCCGTCAGTTGAATACATTGCAAGCATACTTATCAAACCAAGCAATAAAATACAGATCAATAAAATATAATCTAAATTTTTGATTTTCTGAAAAATTGTAAATTGATTACTGAATGAACTTTGCTGAAACATTTATATTTTTAGCTTTCTTTCTTTTCTAGCTTTCTCTCTAAGTTTATGTCTATCTATTATTAATTTAAATAATTTTTTTGCAATAGGTGCAGCTGTTGCACTTCCAGAGCCTCCGTGTTCAACTATGATGCTCACTGAATATCTTGGATCTTTATAAGGTCCGAACGCAACATATAAAGCATGATCTCTTTCATTGTATGGTATTTGCATTGTTTTTAACTCCAGCTCTCTTGCTTTTTCTGTTATTCTTCGAACTTGAGATGTTCCTGTTTTTCCGGCAAATTGATATTTCGGATCATCTATTCTAGAAGAATACGATGTGCCTCTGACTTCGTTTGTTGAACTAAACATGGCATTTAAAACAAATTTTACATTTTCTGGATTTTTGTAAAGAGGTTCGTGCTTTTTCTCATTAATAAAATTAAGTAATTGTTCACTCGTTTCTTTTAAGGCATCTTTTATTTCTTTAACATCTTCAGAATTTTTTTGTATTGTATGTTTAATTTTTTCGAATGTATCTTGATTTTTATCTATAGTTATTTTCGGATAAATTTTATATCCACCATTTGCAAGTTGAGCTGTCATTAAACATAATTGTAATGGTGTAGTTAGAATGTAACCTTGGCCAATTCCAGTAATTAAGGTTTCTCCTAAAACCCACCCCTTACCTAAGGTTTCTTTTTTCCATTCAGTATTTGGAACTAAACCTTTTTTTTCATTATTAAAAATATTATTTAATACTTTTTCTCCTAGTCCAAATTTTAAGGCTGTCTCACTTAACCGATCTACTCCAAGCTTTCGAGCTACTTCATAAAAATATGAATCACATGATTGTTTTATGGCTCCCTTTAGACTAAGAACTCCATGTCCTTTTTTTTTCCAGCAATGGTAGGTTTGACCATACATTTCAATTTTTCCTTTACAATTCACTTTAAAATTTGGAGAAATCACATCATTTTCTAAAGCAGATAATGCTACAATGGGTTTAATTGTTGAGCCAGGTGAATACAGTCCTGATAAAGTTTTATTAGTTAAAGGTTTTAAAGGATTATTTTTTATTAATTGCCAATCATCTTGGCTAATACCAAATACAAATAAGTTCGGATCAAAAGTAGGCGAAGAGTGCATAGCAATTATCTCTCCTGTATAAATATCCATAACACTTATAGATCCTGCTCTACCCTTTAACAATTGGTTAGAAAGTTTCTGTACCTCAGTATCGATTGTAAGTTGAATTGTTTTTCCTTTAGTGCCCTTTTTAAAATCTAACTGATTAATTCTTTTACCGTAAGCATTTACTTCATATCTTTGAATTCCATTTGTTCCTATAAGTTCATTTTCAAATGTTTTTTCTAAACCAGTTTTACCAACTCTTAATCCTGGAACATGATTTTTTTTAATAATTTCATTATTAATAATGTCTTTTTCACTAGCTATACTTAAATAACCCAATACATGTGTATAATTTTCTTTAAATGGATAATTCCTAGATACTGAGAAAACAGGTTTTACACCAACCAACTCATATAAAAAATGAGTTATTTTTGTAAATTGCTCCCAGTTTAAATTTTCTGAAATAATTAAAGTTTCCCAAGACTTTTGACTGTTTTTTTTTTTTATTACTCTAGCAACGTCATTATCGGTAAGTTCTAAAATTTTTTTTAATCTCATCATTACGTATTTAAAATCTTCTACTTGGTCAGGAACAACATGTAGCTGATAAACTCTCAAATTTCCCGCAACAACATTTCCATAATAATCTAAAAAATCCCCCCTAACAGGTGGTAGTCTCCATTCTCTTAGTCGGTTCTTATCTGATAATGTTACATATTTTTTATTTTCATGAATTTGTAGTGAGAATAATTTGGTTATTATTCCCAAAAATACAATAACTTTTGCGGTAGAAATAATGAACATTCTTCTGTTAATTTTTTGTATTTTTGTAATGCTAAAATTTTCATTAAACATTTGGTATTCCAATTATTTTTTTTTGATAAGTCTCAAATAAATAATAAAATATTGGGTATAACAAAAAAGTAAAAAATATATTTATCAGTAAATCAAAATATTCTATTGAAAGTAAAAAAAATAAAGTTGATAAAATATATATAAAAGAATTCACAACTAAAATTGTCAATAAAAAATATATCCAATCTTTCAATAAACTCGGTCTTAAAGTTATAGTTCTAAGATAAGCTGCAGAAACACATATTAATAAATATCCCAAACTACTTAATCCTATTGGTATATTGGTTACAACATCATTAATTATTCCTGCTAAAAAAATTAATCCATAACCTAAGTTAATATTTTTTTTCAAACTACAATAAAATATTAAGATATATACAAAATTAAATGAAAAATATTTTGAATCTAAATAATTTAAATCAAATTCATTTAAAACAGAAATAAAAAGTAATATTATTGGTACGTTCGATAATATTATTTTAATTAAACTTTGTTTGCTTATTCCAGTCATTTAATTTTTTTTTATTTTTATTCCCTTATTTAAAACACAAGCTCTATATTCGGGTGTTCCAACTTTATAAAGTTTATTAAAGATTCTTTTTTTACATTTTGATCCATACTTTAGGTTTAATTCTTTAAAAATTTTTTCTTCTTCGATCTTTAATCTAATATCTTCCTCCGCTTTTATTGATTCTTCAGCTTTTATTCTTGCTTTCTCCGCTTTTATT
>JAPYTV010000055.1:3413-6213 GCA_029941985.1 Candidatus Pelagibacter sp.
GCTTTTATTCTTGCTTTCTCCGCTTTTATTACTTCTTCATCTTTTATTCTTGCTTTCTCCGCCTTTATTGCTTCTTCAATTTTTATTCTTGTTTCCTCAGCTTTTATTTTTGCTTTTTTTTCTGCCTTTAATTTAGCTTCTGCCGCAGCTTTTATTCTGGCTTTCTCATATGATAAAATTTTTACAAAGCTTAATTGTGTAAAATCAGAAAAAAGACTAACTCTTTTTTTCTCATTTAAATTTTTAATTTTTCCTATTGGAATACCTGCTTTAAATATACCTCCAGAACCTGAAGTATAAACAACAGCATCATCTTCAATAATATTATCATTTTTAAAATATTCTATAATCGCATCGTCTTTTCCTGTGCCTGATAATATAGATTGAATTCCCTGAGGTTCTATGGAAACTGGAATTTTGCTATTTAAATCTGATAACAATAAAACTCTTGATGTTAAAAAATTAACTTCAATAACTTTTCCAACTAAATATTGATCTTCTAAAACTACCATACCCAATTTAATATTATGTTTGCTTCCTTTATTTGCAATAACTGATCTTGAAAATGGACTTTGTTTATCAATTAATATTTTTGCAATTATTTCATCTGATATGATTAAGTAATCATCAATTATACTTTTTAATCTATTATTTTCTAAAGTAATAAATTCATTTAATAAATTTTTTGATTTTAAAACTTCTAATTCTGATTTAATTTTTTTATATTCATTATAAAATATAAAATGATCATTTGTTGCAACGTAAGTTTTTTTAAAAAAATTTTCTGGTACAGAGACAATAAAAGAAGATCTATAAACCACTTCTTTAACTCCAATTTTAATATAATCAAGACCTTTAAAGTTAAAGCTTCCTAAAATTAGAAGTATTAGTGAAAATAAGATTAATACTAATAGTGAAAATGTTTGTTGTGCTCCTTTTTGTAAAAAAGCTGAACGAATTGCTATTATAAAATCGTCCCTATCTGTAATCATTTTTTTTAATATTCAGATAGCATAGTAGAAAATATTTCCTCTTGTTCTAAAGCTTTTCCTGTTCCAATTGCAACACAAGCTATTGGATCTTCGGCTATGTACACTGGCAAACCTGTTTCTTTAGAAAATCTTTTATCAATATTTTTTAATAATGCTCCACCACCTGTCAATGTTAAGCCCATATCTACTAAGTCGGCTGATAATTCTGGAGGTGTGTTTTCTAATGCATCTTTTATTCCATTAACAATTTCTATTAAAACTCCATTTAATGCTTCTGCTGTATCTTCTTCAGTAATATTAACTTCTTTAGGTGTTCCTGATCTTAAATCCCTTCCTTTAACTGGAAAAGTATTATTATTTGAAGGGATTGCAGTTCCAATTTCTTTTTTAATTTTTTCAGCAGTACTATCCCCAATCATAAGATTATATTCTCTTCTCATGTAACTGATTAATGCTAAATCCATTGCGTCGCCTGCCCTCCTTAATGATTTAGAATAAACAAGACCCCCTAAACACATAATTGCAATTTCTGTTGTACCACCACCTATATCAACAACCATAGATCCAGTTGCTTCTGAAATAGGTAGTCCTGCTCCAATTGCTGCTGCAATGGGTTCTTCAATTAATTGAACACGCCTTGCACCTGCCGCAAGTGCACTATCTTGAATTGCTTTTCTCTCTACTGGTGTTGAGCCTGTTGGTACACAAATTAAAACCCTAGGACTTGCAAAAGTTCTATTTTTATGGACCTTTTTTATAAAGTGTTTAATCATTTCCTCTGTAACAATAAAATCTGCAATAACACCATCTCTTAAAGGTCTTATCGCCTGAATATTTCCTGGTGTTCTTCCAAGCATTGTTTTTGCTTCATCTCCAACAGCTAAAATAGTTTTTTTCCCTTTATTTTCAATAATTGCAACAACAGATGGTTCATTAAGTACAACACCTTGCTCTTTTAACACTACAAGTGTATTTGCTGTGCCAAGGTCAATTGCCATATCTTGACTCCAAATATTTGTTAAATTTTTAAACCATTTAGCCATCTTATATACCTTTCACTTTCTGTGTTTCGTGCTCTATTAGAGCAGTTTTATTTCTTTTAATAATCATTTTATTTAAAGCACTTAAATAAGCATTTGCTGATGCAACTAATGTATCAGTATCTGATGCTTGTCCCACTGTAGTTTTTCCATTTTCTTCAATTCGGACACTTACAGTAGCCTGCGCATCTGTTCCTTCTGTGACTGCATGTACTTGGTACAACTGAAGCTTAACATCATGTGGATATAAAACTTTTATACACTTAAATATAGCATCTACTGGTCCATCACCTGTTTCTGTAGTTTGTTTAACTTCTCCATAAACATCTAAAATCATTTCAGCTTTTTGCGGTTCACCTGTTCCAGCAAAAACTTTTAACGATTTTAGATTAATAACATTTTTATCTTGCACTAAACTATCATCTACTAAAGCTGCGATATCATCATCATAAACATGTTTTTTTTTATCAGCTAAAATTTTAAATTTACCAAAAGCAGTTTGAATAACATCATCTGTAACATCGGCATAACCAAGATCATTTAATTTATCTTTAAAAGCGTGTCTTCCTGAATGTTTTCCCATTACTAAAGATGTTTTTTTAACACCAACACTCTCTGGTGTCATAATCTCATAAGTATTTCTATTTTTAAGCATACCATCTTGATGAATACCTGCTTCATGTGCAAATGCATTTTTTCCAACAATTGCTTTATTAAATTGAACTGGAAAAGTTGCATTTGATACAACTTTTGAAGCTTTGCTTAATA
>JAPYTV010000056.1 GCA_029941985.1 Candidatus Pelagibacter sp.
TATTCAAATTACCAAAAAAAGAAGTTATGAAAAGCTCTGAATTAGGCAAAGAAGTCATCAAAAAAGAACTACCTTTAATCCCTAAAAGCCCTGGTGTTTATAGAATGTTAAACCACAAAGGTGATATTTTATATGTTGGTAAGGCTAAAAATCTACCAAATAGGTTAAAAAACTATGTCGCTGAAAAAAATCACATTATTAGAACTGCTAGAATGTTATCTCAAACCTTTAAACTGGAAATCACAACTACTGCAAATGAAAGTGAAGCCTTACTTTTAGAGGCAAATTTAATTAAAAAACATAAGCCTAAATTTAATATCTTACTTAAAGATGATAAATCCTTTCCCTTTATTTTTATAAGTAACAAGAATAGGTGGCCACAAGTAACTAAGCATAGAGGTAAAAAAGATAAAGACGGGTTTTACTTTGGCCCTTTTGCTTCTGCAGGATCTGCAAATTGGACTATAAAAATGCTTCAAAAAATATTCTTATTAAGAGTATGCGATGAAGCAACTTTTAAAAATAGAAAAAGACCTTGTATACTTTATCAAATTAAAAGATGCTCAGCCCCGTGCGTTGGGTATGTTGAAAAAAATGATTATAGAAACTCAGTTGATGATGCAATTAAATTTGTATCTGGAAAATCAAGAGATATTCAAAAAAATCTTTCAAAACAAATGGAAGATGCAAGCGAAAAACTTGATTTTGAAAAAGCTTCAATTTTCAGAGATAGAATAAAATCGTTAAATATAATTCAATCATCACAAAGAGTTAATCAGGCTAATTTAATTGATGCCGATATAATTGCTGCCTATAAAGAATCTGGAAAAACTTGTATTCAGGTATTTTTTTATAGGGGAAAACAAAACTGGGGTAATCAAGCTTACTTTCCAAAGCATGACCCTGATCAAGATATTTCTGAGATAATGTCTTCTTTTCTAATGCAGTTTTATGAAAATAAAAATGTTCCAAAATTAATTATAATAAATCTAGATATTGAAGATAAAAGATTAATAGAACAAACCTTAAGTAAAAAAGAAAATAACAATATTTCAATTACAGTTGCAAAAAAGGGCGCAAAAGCAAAAGTTATCTCATTAGCAGAAAAAAATGCTAAAGAATCGTTGAATAGAAAACTTTATGAAACAAATAATAATAAAAATTTATTTGAAGGTGTTTCTAAAAAATTTAACCTTAGAGGCAATATCAACTTAGTTGAAATTTATGACAACAGTCACATACAAGGAACAAATAGTGTGGGTGCAATGGTCACTTTTGGTGATGAGGGGTTTGTTAAAAAAAGATATAGAAAATTTGATATTAAAACAAAAGGAGCTGAACAAGATGATTTTGCGATGTTAAAAGAAGTTTTAACTAGAAGATTTAAAAGAGCAATGCTTGAAAAGGGAAACTACTTAACTTTACCAGATTTAATCTTAATTGACGGAGGTAAAGGCCAGTATTCTTCAGCAAAAGAAGTCTTAAATGAGTTTGGCTTACACGACCTTCCAATGATTGCTATAGCCAAAGGTAAACAAAGAAATAGTGGTGATGAAACATTTTTTTATAATGGTAAATCATTCAAATTTGAGAAAAATGATCCTACACTATTTTTTATGCAAAGACTTCGTGATGAAGCTCATAGATTTGCAATCAATTCTCATAGAGCCAAGAGAGCCAAGGGAATTAGAAAATCACTCTTGGACCAAATAGATGGCATTGGCTCTATAAGAAAAAGATCATTATTAAACCACTTTGGCTCTGCTAGGGCTATAGAATCCGCTAGTTTTGATGAAATTAAATCAGTTGAAGGTGTTGAGGAAAAAGTTGCAAAAAAGATATATAATTTTTTTCATGAATAATTATGCTTAAAAAAATCCCAAATATCTTGACAATTGGTAGAATAATAATTGTACCATTTTTTGTGCTTGCGTTTTATCTTCCTGGTTTTTATGGCGACTTAACTGCATTTACATTGTTTGTAATTGCATCGTTTACTGATTTTTTGGATGGAATGCTGGCAAGAATGCTAGGAGAAGAATCTAAGTTAGGCGAATTGCTTGACCCAATAGCTGATAAAATAATTGTTGCTACAGCGCTGATATTGCTTGTTATGAGTGGAACTATTAGACACTACGAAGTAATTGCTGCAATAATAATATTAACTAGAGAAATTTTAATATCAGGCTTAAGAGAATTTTTAGCCAAAGGGAAAGTTAAACTACCAGTATCAAACTTAGCAAAATTAAAAACTTTTTTACAAATGATTTCAATTTCACTTTTATTAACAGGCGAAACTGGAAATAAAATTTTAAATTTTCAAGATTATAATGCTCAAACAATTGGAATAATTTTACTTTGGCTTTCTGCTTTTTTAACCTTGTATACAGGTTATGAATATTTAAGAAAAGGTATTGACCACGCAATGTCTGAGGATAATAAAAACTAAGCTGCTTTCTTTTTTCTAACTAAAGCTTGATAACTTTTATTTAAATCAATTATCATTTCACAAACTTTAAATTGATTTTCAGCAATACAAGATACAGGTGTTACCTCTGCAGCAGTACCTGTTAAAAAACATCCAACAAAATTTGACAATTCTATGGGTGTAATTTTTCTTTCATGAACTTTAATATCTTTTGATTTTGCTATTTCAATTACTGTTCTTCTCGTTATTCCGTCTAAAAAGGAATCTGGGGTTGGTGTATGAATATCTCCATTTTTATCTTTAAAGAAAATATTGGCTCCAGTTGCTTCTGCAACATTTCCCTCATGATCAAGCATTAGCGAATCCGAATAACCTTGCTGTTCAGCTTCATGTTTTGACAAAGTGCAAATCATATAAAGGCCTGATGCTTTCGTATCCCATGGTATCGTATTTGGAGCTGGTCTTCTCCAATTAGAAATATTTAATCTAATTCCTTCTACTTTTAGTTTTGGATCAAAATAAGATCCCCACTCCCATGTTGCTACTGCAACATGAATTTTTGTTTGTTGTGCGGAGATTGCCATCATTTCACTTCCTCTCCAAACCATCGGTCTTACATATCCATTTTGAACATTTTGAATTGAAATAATTTTATTACATGCTAAATTTATTTCTTTTTCTGTATATGGAATTGTAATCCCCATCCTTTTTGCTGAATAAAAAAGTCTTGAAGTATGTTCTTCTAATTTAAAAATTGAACCTTCATAAACTCTTTCTCCTTCAAAAACACAGCTAGCATAATGTAGCCCATGGTTTAAAATATGTATTTTAGCATCTGACCAATCAACAAGCTCGTTATTGTACCAAATTTTGCCAGATCTTTTATCGTAAGGTATCATAAATGAAATAAATTTATTTTTCTTAAAAATTATCTTTGTATCTATAATATGTCAATATAACTTACCCATAATGAAAGAACTTTTATATTTAAAAGATAATCAATTAAAAGAGTTAATTATAAAACTCTTTATGGGTTATAGAGAATCTTTTGCTGATGCAAAGAAAACATTAGACAAATATTCAATTGGAATAGCTCATCATAAAGTTATTCATCTACTTTCAATAAATAAAGGCATTACAATTTCTGAATTATTAAAAAAACTAAAGATTACTAAGCAAAGTCTAAATAGAGTATTGAAAGACCTTATTAAATTAGAAACTATTATATTTAAAAAAGATCAACAAGACACCAGAATAAAACATGTATTTCTGAGTGACAAAGGTGAAAAGCTTTTTGAAGAGATTTTTTTTGTACAAAAAAAAAGAATTTATAGTGCCCTTTTGGATTCAAGCTCTGAGGAAGTACTTAGCTTTAATAATGTTTTAAAAAAAATAATTAATGAATAAGTTTATAGCTCATATCTTAGTTGTTGATGATGATGATGGAATAAGATCATTAGTTAAACAATATTTAACTAAAAATAATTTTTTAGTTACAACAGCAAATAACGCGGAAGATGCTGGTGAAAAAATTTCAATCATTAAATTTGATTTAATAGTTTTAGATATAATGATGCCTGGCAAAAATGGTTTAGAATTTACTCAAGAACACAAGAAAAAAATTAACACTCCTATAATTTTACTTACTGCTAAAGGTAAAGCTAATGAAAGAGTTGAGGGACTAGAAGTTGGTGCAGATGATTATTTACCTAAGCCTTTTGAACCTAAAGAACTTATATTGAGAATTAAGAATATTCTTAATAAAACAATAAAAAGTAACCAGAAAAGAATTATTGAATTTGATAATATAAAAATAGATTTAAACAAACTTTTGATTATTCAAAATGATAAAGAATTTAAGATAAATAATACAGAAAAAATTATATTAGAAAAAATGATAAATGAACCTGGTAAAACTTTTTCAAGAGAAACCATAGGAAAATTAATAAATTTAGATAAAGAAAGATCAATAGATGTTATAATAACTAGATTAAGAAAAAAAATAGAAATTGATCCAAAAAATCCTAAATATTTACAAACTTTAAGAGGTGCTGGCTATGTCTTATGGATTGAATAATTTCTTTAAAAATTTATTACCTCATAGATTATTTTATAGAGCGCTTTTAATTGTTGCTGCTCCAATTATAATTTTACAACTTGTTATTACAGTTGTTTTTTTTGATAGTCTTTGGATTAAAACAAATAAAGGAATGACTCGAGCATTAGTTGGAGAAATTAAAACCTTTATTGCTGCTTATGATAGTGAAAAATATAGCAACAATGATTTATCAAACCTTTTTAAAATTTATTTAGACTTAAATGTAAAATACAAAGAAGATAGTTTCTTTCAGCAATCAACTGGGAAGAGATGGTTTAGCCCTATCGATAGAACACTGAGAAGAGAATTAAAATCAAATATAGGCCTTGGTCAATATTCATTTGATACTACGGCTTATAAAAAATTAATTATTTTAAATATTAAATATAAAAATGGTTATTTTGAATTTTTAATACCGAAGAATAGAGTGACAGGTACTTCTGCAAGATTATTTGCATTATGGATAACTTTTCCAGCAATCTTATTAATATCTATTGCTATGATATTCTTAAAAAATCAAACAAGGCCAATCACGAATCTAGCTAAGGCTGCTGCAAAATTTGGGAGGGGAGAAAATATTGATGAATTTAAACCCTCTGGTGCTTTAGAGATAAGACAAGCAGGATATGAATTTGACAAAATGAGAAAAAGAATAATGAGACACTTAAATCAAAGATCGGAAATGTTGTCTGGTATTAGTCATGACCTAAGAACTCCTTTGACAAGAATGAAACTACAGTTAACCTTTATTAAAGATCAAGATTTATCTAAAAAAATTTCACGAGACATAGATGATATGGAAAAAATGCTTAATGAATATTTACAATTCACAAGCTCTAGTTTCTTAGAAAAAAATGAGACTTTTAATATTTCAGAATTGATTGAGAATATAATCAAAAAATATGAAAATGATAACATTTCCAGCAACATAGCTTATGAGGTTTACATGAATGGGAGAAAAAATTTAATTCAAAGATCTATTAACAACTTAATAGATAACTCAATTAAACATGCAAATAAAATACATATTCAATTATCAAAGAAAAATAATAGCATCATGATAACTACTGATGATGATGGACCTGGTATTCCAAAAGAAGAATATGACAACGTTTTTAAACCATTTTATAAAATAGATAAAAGTAGAGGAGACTCAAAATCAAGTGTTGGTCTTGGTTTGTCAATTACCTCAGATATTATTAGGTCGCATGGCGGAAATATTTTATTAGAAAAATCTCCAACAAATGGTCTTAGAGTTAGGATTTTCTTCCCCTTATAGATTTTTTTTTTAGATTATTTTTTTCCAATTTTTCAATTTTTTTTTCAATATTTTCAACTCTTTTAATTAAAATATCTGTTTCTTCCTTGCTGGCTAGCCTCATTTTAAAAACTATCTCATCTCTTTTAGATCTTAAAATATTAAAAATTTCAGAGCTTAAATCCTTATAAGAAATAAGTCCCTGCTCAAATAGCTTTGCTAATTTGTCAATTACAAATTTGGATTTTGTCATATATTCATTTATAAAATTAATATACTTTATAAGTATTTATTAAAAATGTTTACTAATAATTTTGACCC
>JAPYTV010000057.1 GCA_029941985.1 Candidatus Pelagibacter sp.
CTATTAATTAAACCAATATTTGGACCTTCTGGAGTTTCAATTGGACAAATTCTTCCATAGTGTGTTGGGTGGACGTCACGAACTTCAAATCCTGCTCTCTCTCTTGTAAGTCCTCCTGGGCCTAATGCTGAAACTCTTCTTTTGTGAGTGATTTCAGATAATGGATTTGTTTGATCCATAAATTGAGAAAGTTGAGAACTTGCAAAAAAATCTTTTAAAGAAACAGTTAACGGTTTTGCGTTAATTAAATCTTGCGGCATTGCAGATTCTATATCAAGAATCGTCATTTTTTCTTTAATAGCTCTTTCCATTCTATAAACACCAATACGAGCTTGATTTTCAACTAATTCACCTACAGACCTAACTCTTCTGTTACCTAAATGGTCAATATCATCAACTTCATCTTTACCATCTTTAATATCTAACATTTTATGAATTATTGCAATAATGTCATCATTTCTTAAAATTCTAACTTTATCAGAACATTTTAAATTTAATCTTGAGTTCATTTTAACTCTTCCAACATCTGAAAGATCATATCTATCCGAACTAAAAAATAGATTATTAAAAATTTGAGTAGCTATTTCAATTGTTGGTGGTTCACCAGGTCTTAAAACTTTATATATCTCGGTGATAGCTTCGCCTTTATCATTATTTTTATCGTTTAAAATAGTCGTTAGTAAATAAGGACCTTTGTTAATTGAATTCGTAACAGAGATTTGAATTGTTGTAATATTGGCTTCTAATATTTGGTTAATAATAGTTTCATTTAGCTCAGTTCCAATTTTAAAAGTCCCTTCTTCTTCATCATCGCTTACTTTAACATCTCTTTGTAAAAATTTTCCATAAAGTGACTCTTGACTAACCAAAATATCTTTTAACCCATCAGTAGTTAATTTTTTTGCATTTAAATAATTAATTTTATCCCCTAATTTTATGACAATCTTACCCGTTTTCGCATCTATAACTTCTTCTGAAAAATTTTTTGCTTTATAATTTTCAGGATTAAATTTTGTTTTCCACTTATTGGTTTTTAAATCAAAGCTGTATTTCTCTTTATCATAAAACTCATCAACAATTTCAGGTCTAGTATAGCCTAATGCAATTAACAAAGTTGAAACAAACATTTTTTTCTTTCTATCAATTTTAAAATATAAAAGATCTTTAACATCGTATTCTAAATCCAACCACGAACCTCTATTTGGAATTACTCTACAGTTAAAAAGTAGTTTACCACTAGCGTGTGATTTTCCTTTATCATGATCAAAAAATACACCAGGACTTCTGTGCATTTGGTTAACAACAACTCTTTGGACTCCGTTAGTTATAAATGTTCCACTATCAGTCATCATTGGAACTTCTCCCATGTAGACTTCCTGTTCTTTTGCAGATAAAATGTCTTTAGTATTATCTTCTTGGTTTATTTCATAAACAACAAGTCTTAAAGTACATTTAAGAGCTGATGAATAAGACAATCCTCTTTGAATGCATTCTTCAGTATCAAATTTTGGTTTTTCTAATCTGTAAGAAATATACTCTAATGTTGCTTTTTCATTTAAATCCTCGATTGGAAAAATACTTTTAAAAACACGATCAAACCCTTTTGTCAAATCACCTGCGTCTTTGTCAAAATCAGTAAGTTGTTTATATGAATTTTTTTGAACCTCTATAAGATTGGGTATTGATAAAGTTTCGGAAAGTTTACCAAAACTTTTTCTAATATTTTTCTTTTCAGTAAAAGATAATTGCATTTATATCGTGTTACTGATTAATAAATTAATCAGTAATTAAATTCTTTCTAATTAACTTATTTAAGTTCTACTTTAGCGCCAGCTGCTTCCAACTTAGCTTTAATTTCTTCGGCTTCTTTTTTGTTCACGCCTGATTTAACTTCTTTAGGTGCTCCCTCAACTAAATCTTTAGCTTCTTTAAGTCCTAAAGAGGTTGCCGCTCTAACCTCTTTAATAACATTAATTTTTTTATCACCTACTGACATTAACATGATTGTAAAATCATCTTTTTCTTCTTCAGGTGCTGCTTCGCCCCCTGCTGCTGGTGCTGCTGCAGTCATAGCTGTAACACCCCATTTTTCTTCAAGTTGTTTTGAAAGTTCAGCTGCTTCAACAACAGTTAAACTCGATAAATCTTTAATAATTTTATTTAGGTCAGGCATATTTTTTTTACTCTTTAGGTTATGTTTTCAGAATTTTCTGAGGACAAATTACTCATTTTTTCAGATCGTGCAAGTAAAATACTCACGATTTTAGAAGGTGGCGTGGCTAGAATTCCTACTATTTTAGCTCTTGCTTCATCAAGGGTTGGTAAATTTGCTATATTTTGAACTCCTGCTTGGTCTAAAACATCATTACCCATGATTCCGCCAAGAAGTTTAAGGTTTTTATTTTCTTTTGAAAATTTTGATAAAATTCTTGCTGACATAATTGCATCTTTTGAAAAAGCTACTGCAGTTGGCCCTGTAAATAAATTTGATAAATTTTTACACTTAGTTTTTTCAAGTGCTAGTTTTGTAATTCTATTTCTTGTAATTTTAAATTGTATACCATGTTCTCTCATCTGTGATCTTAATTCATTTAATTGAGACATTGTTAAACCTTGATAGTGAGTTACTAAAACAGCTTCACTATTTTCAAATTGAGATGTCATTTCACTGATGTACTGTTTTTTTTGTTCTTTATTAATCATAACTATATATTTTTTCCTAACTTGACTTTGTAAGATACACCCATGCTTGATGTTACAAAAGTATTCTTAATTAAATCACCTTTTAATGTATTATTAGACTTTTCTTTTTCAAGCGTATCTAAAATAGCATGATAGTTTTTTAATAACTGATCATCATGAAAAGATTTTTTTCCAATGCTTACACCAATATTTCCATCTTTGTCATTTCTAATTTCAACTTGACCAGATTTAGCGTCTGTAACAGCTTGTTTAATATTTTCAGATACTGAACCAAGTTTTGGGTTAGGCATTAAACCTTTGGGGCCTAAAATTTTTCCAAGTTTTGAAAGCTTAGCCATCATACCTGGTGTACAAATTAATTTTTCAAAATTTAATTCTCCAGCTTTAATTTTTTCAATAAATTCATCACTACCAACTATATCTGCTCCAGCTTCTTTTGCTTCATTTGCTTTTGTATCTTCACAAACAACAGCAACTTTTACTTTCTTGCCTGATCCACCTGGTAAATTTACTACTGTTCTTATATTAACTTCACCTTTTTTTTGTTTATTATTAATTTGAAAACTTAAATCAACTGACTCATCAAATTTGGTTGTGCAATTTTTTTTAACTTCCGGTAATAATTTTTCAATAACTTCTGCAGCTAAGTTAGTAGTTTTTTCTGGTAATTTTTTAAATCTCTTTGATGACATTATTCTTTAACCTCTATTCCCATAGATCTTGCTGATCCAGCTATAATTTTAACAGCTTCTTTTAAATCATGAGCATTAAGATCTTTCATTTTTTTCGTTGCAATTTCTTCAGCTTGTTTTCTTGTAATAGAAGCGACTATATTTCTTCCAGGTTCTTTAGATCCACCTTTTAGTTTAGCAGCCTCTTTTATAAAGTGAGAAGCAGGTGGTGATTTAATTTTAAAATCAAATTTTTTATCTTTATAAACTGTAATAATAACTGGAATTGGTTTTCCAGCCAATGTTTTTGTTTTATCATTAAAAGCTTTACAAAATTCCATAATATTAATTCCACGTTGACCAAGTGCAGGTCCAACTGGTGGAGCTGGGTTAGCTTGACCGCCATTGATCTGTAATTTTATATATCCACTAATTTCTTTTTTTGTAGCCATTAATTTGCTTTCTCAACTTGGTTATATTCTAAATCAACTGGTGTTAGTCTCCCAAATATTGAAACTGAAACTTTTAATCTTGATTTTTCTTCATCAATATCTTCAACCATACCACTGAATGATGCAAAAGGTCCATCAACAACCTGAACTTTTTCACCAATGCTATACTCTATACCAAATTGTGGTTGAGCTACACCATCTTTTATTTGACCTAGTATTTTTTCTACCTCTTCAGTAGGCACTGGTGCAGGAATACCTTTTGATCCCAAAAAACCACTAACTCTTTTTATGCTTTTAATCATATGATAAAGATCATTATCCATTTCACTTTTTATTAATACATACCCTGGAAAATATTTCTTTTTTCTTTGAACTCTTTTTCCTCTTTTAACTTCTGTGATATCATGAGTTGGGACCACTATTTCTTCAATTTTATCTGAAATTTTTGCTTTTTCAGCTTCTTCTTTAATTAAACTCGCTACTTTATTTTCAAAATTTGAGTGTGATTGAACAATATACCAATTTTTCATTAAATACTTACCTTAAGTAATGCTTCTAATAAAAATCGTAAAATTTGGTCAAGAAGTAAGAAAAAAAGAGACATTACAACTGCCATTGCAAATACCATTAAAGCACCCTGGATAGTTTCTTTGCCCGTTGGCCAGCTAACCTTAAAAGCTTCCTGTTTTACTGATTGAATAAATTTTATTGGGTTTTTCATATTATATTAAGTAAAGCTAATTGGCAGGAGCGGAGGGACTCGAACCCTCAGCCTCCGGTTTTGGAGACCGGCGCTCTACCAATTGAGCTACACTCCTATAGAGTTTACTCTATAATTTTAGTTACTACTCCAGCTCCAACTGTTCTTCCACCTTCACGGATAGCAAAATTTAATTTTTCTGCCATAGCGATTGGTGTAATTAATTTAACGATAAATTTAGCATCATCACCAGGCATAACCATTTCTGTACCTTTTGGTAATTCTACTTCACCAGTTACGTCAGTTGTTCTAAAATAAAACTGAGGTCTGTATTTAGTAAAGAAAGGAGTGTGTCTTCCACCCTCTTCTTTTTTTAATATATAAGCCTGAGCTTCAAATTTAGTATGAGGAGTAACCGATCCTGGTTTACAAAGAACTTGGCCTCTTTCAATATCTTCTCTCTCAACTCCTCTTAATAAGATACCAACGTTATCTCCTGCTTCTCCTGTGTCTAAAAGTTTTCTAAACATTTCAACACCTGTACAAACTGATTTCTTAGTTTCTTTAATACCAACGATTTCAATTTCTTCACCTGTTTTAACAACACCAGATTCTATTCTACCCGTAGCAACTGTTCCTCTTCCTGAAATTGAAAAAACATCTTCAACAGGCATTAAGAAAGGTTTGTCTTTAGGTCTATCAGGTTGAGGAATGTGCTCATCAACTGATTTCATTAATTCAAGGATAGAATTTTTTCCAATTTCATCATCTCTTCCTTCAACTGCCGCTAAGGCAGAACCTTTAGTGATTGGAGTTTTATCTCCTGGAAACTTATATGATGTTAATAGTTCTCTAATTTCTTCTTCAACAAGTTCAATCATTTCTTTATCATCTACTTGATCAACTTTGTTTAAGTATACTACAAGAGCTGGAACACCAACTTGTCTTGCTAAAAGAATATGTTCTCTAGTTTGAGGCATAGGACCATCAGCAGCATTAACTACTAAAATTGCTCCATCCATTTGAGCAGCACCAGTGATCATGTTTTTTACATAGTCAGCATGACCTGGACAATCTACGTGAGCATAGTGTCTTTTTTTTGTTTCATATTCTACATGAGCTGTTGAAATTGTAATTCCTCTTTCCTTTTCTTCAGGAGCTTTATCAATTTGATCATAAGCAACAAAATTTGCACTACTACCTTCAGCTTCAGATAGCACTTTAGTGATAGCTGCAGTTAAAGTTGTTTTACCATGATCGACGTGACCGATTGTACCAATGTTACAGTGCGGTTTATTTCTTACGAACTTTTCTTTTGACATTACTTTTTTACCTCAGTTTTTTTGTTTTATTAATAATTTTTTTTCTTGGAGCGGGTAAAGAGAATCGAACTCTTACATCCAGCTTGGAAGGCTAGCGTTCTACCATTGAACTACACCCGCAACACC
>JAPYTV010000058.1 GCA_029941985.1 Candidatus Pelagibacter sp.
CATCTAATTTTTGCTCTTTCATAGATTTTAAAACATCTAATTTTCTTTTTTGAAACTCTTCTTTGCTAAAATGAAGTGCCATTAAGTGATTATTGCTTTTACAGAGCCTAGTTTATCAATTTTTCCAGTGTAGAGTCCTTTTCCTAAAATTGGAACAACACCAACTGTTGAACCAGTAAAAACATAAAAATTTTTATTAAGATTTATTTTATCTTTTTTAAGTTTATTTAAGACAAATCTAAGTGAATTTAATGGATTAATATAAACTTTGTTAGTATTTCCATATACGCTTTGTTTTACTTTTTTATTAGTAATATTAGTTTTTAAATTTTCTATATTAATTTTTTTATATTTTTTTTTTGTACCTATTAAAAATTTAACATTTGCTCCAAAATCACTACAAAGATCACCAAAAGAAGTTATACCTTTTTTTCTTTGTCTATAACCTACAACCTCAATACAAGGAGCCATGTGAGTTATATATTTTGTAACATTTTTTATTGTGATTAAGTTTTTTGATGAGAAAAATGATTTTTTAACCAAATAACAAACCTCAAGCTCAATACCTAGAGTTGATTTATTAATTTTTACTTTTTTTCCACTTTTCAAAAAATTTTTTTTATAAATAGAGGCATAAAAAGGTTCTTTTTCCTTTAATTTTTTTATTACAGGTATTCCAGTTCCAGCAGCTTTAAAACCAATAATTGGCTCATTAATTTTACTTTCACATAATCTTCTAAATTTTTGTGCATTACTTAATTTTTTTGTAAATCTTAATGGTAATGGTTTAATAATTTTACCTTTAAGAAAAGCTTCAACAAGTTTGTTTGATAATACTTCTATTTCAGATTTCATAATTATAGCTTTATATATTATTTTAATTAGTTTAATAGATTAAAATGAAATTTTTAGATTATTATAATAATAACAAAAATATTAGGTTTGATTCATTTGAGTTTGCTTTAAATGAAGCTTATAAAAGAAATCATAAAATTCTAGTAGAAACAGGGGTTGCTCGTGGAAAAGTAAAATTTTTTTTCTTTTCAAAAATTAATTGGAAAGATGGAATGAGTACAATGATTTTTTCTGATTATGCTAAATACATAAATGGTGAACTTTATTCTTGCGATATAAATCCAAATAATATTAAAAATGCAAAAAAATTTGTTAAAAATAATAAAAAATTTATAACTTTTATAACTGATGATAGTTTAAATTTTTTATCAAGTTTTAAAAAAAATATTGATTTTTTATATTTAGATTCATTAGATGGACAATTTGATGGAGCTTCATTGCATCAATTAAATGAAATTAAAATTGCAATAAAAAAGTTAAAACAGGGATCGCTTGTTTTACTAGATGATAAAGGCAGCAAAACTAATTTTTCAATTGATTATATGCTTAATAATAATTTTAAAATTATTAATGAGACAAAAGAACAAGTTCTTCTTTCTTATAAATAAATTATTAATTTAATATAGTTTGAGGATCTAATCTAACATCAAACCAATTTAGTCTGATATCTAAATGAGGGCCTGTCGCTCTACCACTAGCGCCAACTGTACCAACAATATCACCTTTTTTTACATGATCACCAACATTTACAAAAATTTTATCCATATGCATATAAAGTGTTGAAATGCCATGTCCATGATCAAAAATTATTGTTGCACCAGTATAGAACAAATCTTTTTCTGCTAAAGTTACAATACCATTGTTCATTGCTTTGACGGGTGCTCCTTTTTTTTGTGCAAAATCTAAACCATAATGAGGCCATTTAGGTATTCCATTAAGAATTCTTTGACTTCCATAAACTCCAGTTATTATTGCATCATCAACGGGAATGATAAATATATCTTTAAAAAAAGATAAGTTGCTATCAACCTCCCTAGCTTTTGCTATTAATAGATTTTCTCTTTTAATTCTTGTGTAAAATTCCTCTGGAGGAGTTACTTTCTTTTTAGGTAATCCCTCAATTCTTTGGATATTATATTTTCTTTTTTGAACTTGTTTTATAATTTTTTTACCATTTTCATTAATAATCATGTCAAATTTTCTATCTTTTTCTATCCCAAAAGCAAAATAACCATCTTTTGAAACTTTTATTTTTTTTTTATCGATTAAAATATTTGCACCAGGGTTAGTTTTTCCTAGAATAAAGT
Organism: Candidatus Pelagibacter sp.; assembly: GCA_029941985.1. Lineage (GTDB taxonomy): Bacteria > Pseudomonadota > Alphaproteobacteria > Pelagibacterales > Pelagibacteraceae > Pelagibacter. The sequence goes on from JAPYTV010000058.1 coordinate 2,163, forward strand.
GTCCTTGAATAAACTTGCCGTTAAATTCAATAGCATTTGTCTGGGTAAAAAACAAAAAACTTAGAATAAATAAAAATCTATTCATTATTTTGCAGTCCATCCTCCATCAATTATTAACGAACTACCTGTAATCATTGATGACGCATCAGAACTTAAGAATGTTATTGCTGTCGCTATATCACTTTCAGTTGCAATCCTACCTAAAGGGATATTTGAAAGTGCATATTTTTTAAATGCTTTATTTGATAAATATTTTTTTGCTCTTGGTGTTTCAACAAAAGTGGGACATACACTGTTAACTCTAATATTATATTTAGCTAAATCTACAGCCATTCCTTTAGTTAAACCTTCTATACCAAACTTTGTCATACTATAGACAGTTCTATTTGGACCAGCAACCAGACCAAACATAGATGAAGTATTGATTATTGCGCCACCTATTTTTTTTCTAATTTTTAGTTTTAACATCTTATCAGTACAAAGTTTTGCCACATTAAAAGCTGCTTTTGTATTTACATCTAGTAATGTCTCTAATGAAGATTTTTTAACTTTTAAAAAAGGTTCAGGTAAATTTGTACCAGCGTTATTAACAAGTATATCAATTCTATTTAAATTTTTAATAATTTTACTTATCTTTTTGTAATCATTAACATCACATTCAATACATTTAATTCTTATTTTTAATTTTTTTTTTAAAGAGTTTAGGTCATTTTTGTTTCTACCAAAAGCGATAATAGAAGCTCCAACTTGATGCATGGCTATAGCTGTGGATCTTCCTATTCCTTTTGTAGCACCTGTTACTACTGCAATTTTACCTTTAAGGTTAATGTCTTTTAAGAATTTAGCCATTACTTAGCAGTCCAACCTCCATCAACCATTAGCGAAGTTCCAGTTATTGAATTTGAACTATCTGCAGCCAAAAAAGCTACAGCTGTAGAGACATCATTCTCTTGAGCAGCTCTTCCAAGCGGAATATTATCTAGCATTTGTTGCTTGAATTTTTTATTCTTAAAGAAAGCTTTAACCATTGGTGTTTCAACGAAAGTGGGGCAGACGCTATTTACTCTAATGTTATATTTTCCTAATTCAAGAGCCATTCCCCTTGTTAATCCTTCAACACCAAATTTTGTCATATTATAGACACTTCTTAGTGGAGCGCCAACTCTTCCAAGCTGTGAAGACATATTAATAATTGAACCACCTGCTTTTTTTCTATTTTTTAGTTCAACCATTTTCTTAGTACATAATTGTGCAACATTAAATGCAGCTTTCATATTTAGCTCAACTAAATATTCCATATTCTTTTTTTTAACTTTAGTAAAATGTTCTGGTCTATTTGTACCAGCATTGTTGACTAGTATATCCAATCTTTTAATTTTTTTTAATATACTTTTAAATTTATTTAGATCAGTAACATCACATTCAAATTTTAAACATGATCCTTTTGTTTTTTTAATAATTTTTTCAACTTTAGTTAAGTCAGATAAAGTTCTACTTATTATTATAACTTTAGCACCAGCTTCTGCTAAAGCAATTGCACAGGCTTTTCCAAGTCCTTTACCAGCTCCTGTAACCAAAGCCGTTCTACTTCTAAGATTAATTTTTTTAAACATTAAATAGTATTTGTATGTCTGTATAAATTAATTGAATTGCTACAATTAATATAACTAATAAACCAACCCAAGCTATCCATTTATATTCTTTAATCCATTTTGATATTAAATTAGCGGCTGTTGCCATTAATATTATAGATAGAGCTAATCCAAAAATTAATAAAATGTAATGATCACCTGCAGCGCCAGCAACACCTAAAACATTATCTAAACTCATTGTAAAGTCAGCTATTAAAACTGTCCATATAGCTTTAATTAAACTTGAGTTATCTACTTTAATATCTTCATCATGAGACGTATTTTTAATAACATCAACATAAAGTTTGTAAACTATATAAAGCAGCAATAATCCACCAACTAATCTTAATCCTGTAATTTGAAGTAGATATGCAGTTATCATTGTTAAGATAATTCTTAATATTACAGCACCACCTATACCCCAAAATATAATTTTTTTTCGCTGATCATTTGGGAATTTTGAAGCAACCATTCCAATAATAATTGCGTTGTCACCAGCAAGAACTAAATCAATAAATACTATTTGAGAAAATATAATTAATTGTTCAGACATTACTGATTATTCAATATCATATCTGCACCTTTTTCAGCAATCATAATTGTTGGTGCATTAGTGTTTCCCGATGTAATATTAGGCATAACAGAAGCATCTATTATTCTTAAATTTTCAACTCCATGTACTTTTAATTCATCTGAAACAACAGCATTTTCATCGTTTCCCATTTTACATGTTCCAACAGGGTGAAATATAGTTTGAGCATAATTGCTTCCAGCTTTTACTAATTCCTCATCATCTTGAATATTAATTCCTGGTCTAAATTCTTCTGGTTCATATTGTTGAAATTCATTACTTTCTAAAACAATTTTTCTTATTAATTTTAAACCAGCAGCAGCAACTTTTCGGTCCTCATCACTTGATAAATAATTCATTTTTATTTTTGGATATTCTCTACTGTCTTTGCTAACAATATTAATCTCACCTTTACTGGTTGGTCTTATGTTTGCAACCGTAGGTGTGAATGCTGAAAAATCATGTAAATTTGATCCACCCAAATTATCTGTACTAATTGGCTGAACATGAAACTGCAGGTTGGGTGTTTCTCTAGAAGAATCACTTTTTGCAAAACCACAAAGTTGGCTAGCACCCATGGTCATTGGTCCTTTTCTAAAGAAGACATATTCCATGCCAATCATTAATTTACCAATAATGCTATTAATTTTTTTATTTAATGTCTTAATATTTTTAACTTTGTAAACTGGTCTAAACATTAAATGATCCTGTAAGTTTTTACCAACACCGATAGAATTTTTTACAACATTAATTCCAAGTTTAGATAGTTTTTTAGCATCACCAATCCCTGAAGTTTGAAGAATTTGCGCAGAACCAATTGAACCTGCACTTAAAATTATTTCTTTATTAGCATTTATTGTAAAAGATTGATTATTTTTCCAATAAGAAATACTTGTAGCTTTATTATTTTCAAAATTAATTTTTTCAATATGACACTTCGTTTCAATCTTTAAATTTTGCCTATTTTTAATTGGATTTAAATAACCGACTGCCGTACTACATCTTAGACCATTTTTTTCAGTTACTTGAAAGTAACCACAGCCATGATTATCCCCTTTATTAAAATCATTTACTGGTGGTATCCCAACTTCTTCAGCAGCATTCATGAATGCATCTAATATAGGTAATTTTATTCTTTGATCAGAAACAGATAATGGCCCACCCACACCATGAAATTCACTTTTTCCTCTTTCTTGATTTTCTGCTTTTAAAAAATATGGAAGAACATCATTCCAACTCCAACCTTTATTTCCTAACTGTCTCCATATGTCATAATCTTGTTCTTGACCTCTTATATAAAGTAGACCATTGATAGAGGAGCTACCACCAAGAGTTTTTCCTCTAGGATAAGGTATAGATCTATTTTCCATAGTTTCATCTGGTTCTGTTTTATAACACCAGTCTGTTTTAGGGTTATGCATTGTTTTGTAATAACCAACTGGTATATGAATCCACGGATAAGAATCTTTTCCACCAGCTTCTATTAA
>JAPYTV010000059.1 GCA_029941985.1 Candidatus Pelagibacter sp.
ATTTTTTTTAAAAAAATACTATCTTTACATCTTCTTTTCATTTGAAAATGATGCAAATTACTACCATACGCAAAGTAAAGCATATTAATCTCTATTAACTACTTCTATTTTTTTTTGATTAACAAAATTTAATATTTGAGAACTACATGTGTCAATTTTTGATTGATCCTCTGATCTAATCACAATTGAGACACCTAATTTACCAGCTTGAAAAAAAGGATAGCTTCCAATTTCAACTTCTTTATTATTATTCTGAACCAGTGTTAATGAGCTAGCAATTTCACTTTCAACTGTTCTTAAACTGATAGTATGACTTAAGATTGGTTTACCACCAACTATCGCATTTTTTAAACCACCTAACATTGATTTTAATATTGATGGCACTCCTGGCAAACAGAAAACATTTTCAATACTAAACCCCGGTGCGCCACTAGTAGGATTTAAAATCAATTTAGCATCCTTAGGCATCCAAGCCATTGTTTGTCTGCCTTCATTAAATTCTCCAGGCTTATAATATGCCTCTAAAATCTTAAATGCTTCTTTATGAATTTCATAATTTAAATCAAATGCCTTTGAAATTGATTCTGCTGTTATATCGTCATGAGTTGGACCTATACCACCAGTTGTAAAAACATAATCATTAGCTTTTCTTAACATATTGACAGTATCGATAATTGTTTTCTCAATATCAGGTATTACTCGTACCTCTTGAACTTGAACGCCAATAGAATTTAACCATAAAGCAATGGTGCTAGTATTTGTATCTTGAGTTCTTCCTGATAAAATTTCATTTCCAATAATTAATATTGCGGCATTTACTTTTATGTTTTTAGTCATTTTTAAATATATAATTTAAGTATGGAATTTAACAAGACTTTAATAAAAGGCAAACTAATCAAAAGATATAAAAGGTTTTTTACTGATATTAAACTTAGTAAAAAAGTAGTAATAGCTCATTGTCCAAACACTGGATCGATGAAAGGTCTTTTAGATGTAGGTAATAAGGTATTCTTATCAAAAAATAATGATCCAAAAAGAAAATTAAAATACACTTTAGAAATTATTAAGGTTAAAAAAAACTTAGTTGGTGTTAATACTCATTTTGCGAATAAAATTGCTTATCATGGATTATCTAATAATCTTATTGATGAATTAAAAGATAACGACAGTATAAAACCTGAGGTTTTTTTTAATAAAGAAACTAGATTTGATTTTTTAATTAAAAAAAATAAAAAAAAGATATTTGTAGAAGTTAAAAATGTTACCCTGTTTAGAGATGAAAAAATTGCAGAATTTCCTGATGCCATTACATCTAGGGGTTCTAAACATTTAAAAACTCTTATTGATGCCATAAAAAAAGGGTATAAAACCTATATATTATTCTTAATTCAGATAGAGAGAGTGAAGAATTTTAAAATAGCAAAAGATATTGATAGGGAATATTATAATAATTATTTGCTAGCAAAAAAAGCTGGTGTTAACTTTTTAGCCTATCGTTGCAAAATAAATTCAAAAGAAATTAAAATAGAAAAAAAAATAAAAATTATTGATGAATAATTATTTGGAAAAATTTGAAAAGATGAGAGTTGCCGGAAACTTAGCGGCAAGAACGTTGGACATGCTCACTGAAAATATTAAACCAGGAATTACGACTGATTATGTAGATAAACTAGGATATGAATTCATAAGAGACCATGGTGGCTACTCTGCCCCACTCTATTATAGAGGATTTAAAAAATCATTATGTACTTCATTAAACCATGTTGTTTGTCATGGTATACCTTCAGATGGAGTTTTAAGTGAAGGTGACACAATCAATGTTGATGTAACTGCTGTAGTTGATGAACACTATGGTGATACCAGTAGAATGTTTTGTCTAGGGGAAACTTCAGTGAAGGTTAATAATTTAATTGATGCAACTTACGAATCTATGATGAAATCTATAAAAATATTAAAACCTGGTTTAAAGCTAGGAGACATTGGATATGAAATACAATCTTTTATAGAAAAAAAAGGATTTTCTGTTGTAAGAGATTTTTGTGGTCATGGAATAAGCACAACATTCCATGAACCACCAAATGTTTTACATTATGGAAGAAAAGATAGTGGTATGGAACTTAAACCAGGAATGACTTTTACAATTGAACCAATGATAAATGCAGGCAAATGGGATATAAAAATGTTAAATGATGGATGGACGGCTGTTACCAAAGACAAATCTTTATCTGCACAATTTGAACATACATTAGGAATTACTGAAAATGGTTATGAAATCTTTACAGAATCTGTTAAAGGTTATGCTAAGCCCCCTTACTTATAATTAATGATTGAAAGATATTCTAGAAAAGAACTTAGAGACATTTGGTCAGAAGAAAATAAATACAAAATTTGGCTAGATGTTGAAATTGCTGCTGCAGAAGCAATGGAAAAGCTTGGTCAGATTCCAAAAGGTGTCTCATCTGTAGTTAAAAAAAAAGCAAAGATTAACGTTAAAAGAATTCATCAAATAGAATCTAAAGTTAAACATGATGTAATAGCATTTTTAACCTCAGTTACTGAAAAAACAGGAATAAAAGCAAGATATCTTCATCAAGGTATGACTTCCTCAGATGTATTAGATACTAGTTTAAATATACAATTAGTTCAGTCAGGAAAAATATTATTAAATGATATTGATAAAATTTTAAAAGTTTTAAAAAAACAGGCAAAAAAATATAAATACACACCATGCATTGGCAGAAGTCATGGAATCCATGCTGAGCCTATAACTTTTGGATTAAAACTTGCTTCGTTTTATGAGGAATTTAAAAGAAATAAAAAACGACTAGTTTATGCAATTGAAGAAATATCAACTTGCGCTATATCGGGCGCTGTAGGAACTTTTGCAAACATTAACCCTAATGTTGAAAAACATGTAGCAAAAAAACTGGGTTTAAAAGTTGAGCCAATTTCAACACAAGTAATACCACGAGATAGACATGCATTTTATTTTTCAATACTTGCTATTATTGCAGGATCTGTTGAGAGAGTTGCAATAGAAATTAGACACCTTCAGAGAACAGAAGTTTATGAACTTCAAGAATATTTTTCTAAAAATCAAAAAGGATCGTCTGCAATGCCACACAAAAAAAATCCTATATTAAGTGAAAATTTAACAGGTTTAGCAAGAATGGTTAGAAGCGCTGTAATACCTGCACTAGAAAATATTGCCCTTTGGCATGAAAGAGATATTTCGCATTCAAGTGTTGAGAGGAATATTGGACCTGATGCAAATATAACTCTAGATTTTGCTTTAGTTCGACTAGAAAACATACTGGATAAAATGATTATTTATCCCAAAAAAATGATTGAAAATTTGAATCTTACAAAAGGTTTAATTTTTTCTCAAGAAGTTATGCTTGAATTAACAAAATCAGGACTAAGTAGAGAACAATCCTACAAAATTGTACAAAGCTATGCAAAAAGGTGTTTTTCTGAAAATTTAGATTTGTTTAATGTAATATCAAAAGATAAATCTATTATGGATAAAATTTCTCAAAAAAAACTAAAAGCTATATTTAATTACTCGTCACATTTTAAAAATATAAATTTAATTTTTAGGAGAGTATTTAAATAATGAAAAAAGGGAAAAAATTATACGAAGGTAAAGCAAAGATTATTTATGCTACATCTGATAAAAATTTAGTTATTCAGTATTTTAAAGATGACGCTACAGCTTTTAACAATTTAAAAAAATCTATCATTGAAGGTAAAGGTGTTCTAAACAATAGAATCTCTGAACACATACTTACTAACTTGAGTCAAATTGGTATCAAAAATCATTTAGTTAAAAGATTAAATATGCGAGAACAAATAATTAAATTTGTAGAAATAATTCCAATTGAATTTATTATTAGAAATATTGCAACAGGCTCTATAACAAAAAGATTAGGTATTGAAGATGGAACGGTTTTAAAACATCCACTATTAGAATTCTGTTTAAAGGATGATAAATTAGGAGATCCATTAATTGCTGAAGAACATATTTTGGCTTTTGATTGGGCCACTAAAAAAGAAATAGAAAAGGTAAAAAAGATGATCTTAAGGATTAATGATTTTATGATAGGTATGTTTAGAGGAGTTGGCATAAAGCTTGTTGACTTTAAACTTGAATTTGGAAGACTTAAGACAAATGGAAAATCTGAAGTAATCCTAGCGGATGAAATTAGCCCTGACACATGTAGATTATGGGATTCAATTACTGACCAAAAACTAGATAAAGATAGATTTAGAAAAAACTTAGGCGACCTAATACCTGCATACACAGAAGTTGCAAAAAGATTGGGAATTCTTCATGAACAATCAAATGTAAGCGCTGTTAATGTTACAAAATTAACAACAATTAAAAAAAGAAAATAATATGAAAATTTCAGTAATTATAACTCTTAAAAAGAATGTTCTAGACCCTCAAGGTAAAGTTATTTATCAAACTTTGGATGGTATGGGATTTAATAATATTAATGAAGTAAGACAAGGTAAATACTTTGAAATTGACATAAAAGAAAATGACAAGAAAAAAGCTGAAGAAAAAACTGAAAATATGTGTAAAAAACTTTTAGCTAATCTAGTAATCGAAGATTATAAAATTATTGAGTCACAATAATAAATAATGAACTCATCTGTAATAATTTTTCCAGGATCTAATTGTGACAGAGATATGGATGTTGCTTTAAAAAAATTTGGTTTTAAAAATAAAATGGTCTGGCACAATGATGCTGAGCTTCCTAAAAGTGATTTAGTAGTTTTACCTGGAGGCTTTTCTTATGGTGATTATCTTAGATGTGGGAGTATGGCTTCAAAATCAAAGATTATGCAATCAGTAATTAATTTTGCAAAATCAGGTGGTAAAGTTATGGGTGTCTGTAATGGATTTCAAATTTTAGTAGAAACTGGATTACTTCCTGGAGCCTTATTAAGAAACAAATATTTAGAATTTATTTGTAAAAATGTTTTTGTGAAAATTAATGATAAAGATAATTCTTATTTCAAAAATATTAAAAAAGACACTCTAGAACTACATATTGCACATAATGAAGGAAATTATTTTTGCTCAAAAGAACAAATTAAAGAAATTAATGAAAACAATCAAATAGCTCTACATTATTCAGATATAAATGGGAAAATTGATGAAGACACTAATCCCAATGGATCAATTAAAAGTATAGCTGGAGTATTTAATAAAGAAAAAAATGTATTGGGGATGATGCCTCACCCTGAACGAATGATTGATCCAGCGCTTTCAGGTAATGATGGTTCATTTTTTTTTGAAAACTTAATTCAAAATTTGAAATAATGCTAGTTAATGAACAA
>JAPYTV010000060.1 GCA_029941985.1 Candidatus Pelagibacter sp.
AAATTAATATACTTTATAAGTATTTATTAAAAATGTTTACTAATAATTTTGACCCAGTTGCCTTTCAAATTTTTTCATTAGAAATTAGATGGTATTCGCTCGCATATATCACAGGAATTATATTAGGTTGGCTATATTGCAAAAAAAAAATAATCAAAGATAAGATTTTATTCGATCTATTTGATGATTTTATTACATATTTGATCTTTGGTATCATTTTAGGAGGAAGATTAGGTTATGTTCTTTTTTACAACCTAAGTTATTATTTAGAAAATCCAATTGAAATTCTTATGGTCTGGAATGGTGGGATGTCATTTCATGGTGGTGTGATAGGAGTTATTTTAGCTACCTTACTTTTTTCAAAAAAAAGTACAATGAGTCACTTCATTTTTTTAGATTTAGTTTCACTAGCTGCTCCTATTGGAATCTTTTTTGGAAGAATTGCAAATTTTATAAATTCAGAACTTTATGGAAGGCCAACAGATGCCCCTTGGTCAGTAAAATTTATAATAATAGACGATATTAAAAGACACCCATCACAGTTATATGAGGCTTTTTTTGAGGGAATAATTTTATTTTTAATTCTTAAACACTTTACAAAAAAAGATTACCTAAAAAAACCAGGATTAATATCTGCTATGTTTTTAATTTTTTACTCTTTATTTAGATTTACAACAGAATTTTTTAGAAATCCTGATCCACAAATTGGTTATATAGTGCTAAGCTTAACGCTTGGTCAAATTATAAGTATTGTTTTTTTAATTCTTGGTGGAATTTTATTTTTTTATAAGAAGAATGAAAATTAAAAAAAACAATTTATTAAGCATAGATAAATACATCGAGGAAGCTCTTTATAATAAAAAATTTGGATATTATATGACTAAAGATCCTTTTGGGAAAAAGGGTGATTTTATTACAGCTCCCAACATCTCAATTTTATTTTCTGAAATGATTGCCATTTGGGTAATTTCTTTTTGGGAAAATCTAAAATGTCCAAAAGAGTTTAATTTAATTGAACTGGGTGCAGGTAATGGTGAAATGATGAAAATATTAATTAAGACTTTCAATCAATTTCCTAAATTTAAAAAAGCATGCAATATCAATATTTTAGAAAAAAGCAATTTCCTTAAAAAATTACAAAAAGAAAACATTAAAGATAAAAAAATAAAATGGTTAAAAAATCTAAATGATTTAAATACTTTACCCTGTATATTTATTGCTAATGAATTTTTTGATGCCTTACCTATTAAACAATTTATTAAAAAAAAAAATAAATGGTATGAAAGACATGTTAAATTTACCGAACATAAAAAGCCTAAATATGTTGATGTGTTATTTAATATGAAAAAATTTGAAAAAGAAATTCAACTTAAAATTTCTTATAAACAAAGATTTATTGAATATTCTTCATTAACAATGAATTATTTTGAAAAGATTACTAAAAAAATAAAATTCAATAATGGAGGTATTTTGATTATAGATTATGGATACTTAGATAAAAAGTTCAAAAACACTATTCAGGCAGTATCTAAACACAAATATAAAAATGTATTAAGCAACTTTAGTAAATCAGATATTACATATAATTTAAGTTTTTATTTGATTGAACAAATAGTAAAAAAATTTGGTTTATTTAATTCAATAACTACTAATCAAAAAAAATTTTTGATAAAATTGGGTATATTTCAAAGAGCTGAAATATTAACTAAAAATATGCCATTTACTAAAAAGGCAGACATTTATTTTAGGATTAAAAAATTAGTTGATGAAAATGCTATGGGTGATCTATTTAAAGTAATGTTAGTTACTAATAAAAACAATAAATTTCAATTAGGCTTTTAAATTGATTAAATCAAAAAAACTATCTTTGGTTAAAGACATAAAACATGCTTTTTTTAATAAGTTAGGTGGGAAGTCACAAGGTATATATAAAAGTTTAAATTGTGGTCTTGGCTCAGCTGATAAAAAAAAAGATATATTAAGCAACTTAAAAACTGTTATTAGAAAAATTAATACTAAACCTAAAAAGATTATTTTACTCAATCAAATTCATAGTAGTAAATTTTATTATATTGATAAAAAAACTAAATTTGTAAAAAAAAAATTTAGCGGTGATGCAATAATCACAAATAAAAAAAATATACCTATAGGCGTATTAACTGCAGATTGTGCTCCAATACTAATTCACGATCAGAAAAATAAAATGATCGCAGCAATACATGCCGGCTGGAAAGGTGCATACAGAGGTGTAATAAAAAATGTAATAAAATTTATGTTAAAAAAAGGTTGTGATACAGAGACTATGACAGCAGTTATTGGACCATGTATATCAACTAAAAATTATCAAGTAAAACAAGACTTTATAAAAAAAATTTTAAAAAAAGATAAAAAAAATAAAATCTTTTTTAAAAAAATTAAAAATAAAACTTATTTTAACTTAAATAGTTACATTTGTTCTCAATTAAAAAGCCTAAATATAAAGAATATAGAAATAATTAATAAAGATACATTTAATGAAAAAAACAATTTTTTCAGTGCGAGAAGATCTATTAGTCGCAATGAGAATGATTATGGTAGAAATATTTCAATAATTATGATTAATTAATGATCTCAAATGAAATTATTATCTGGAAACAGCAATAAAGCTCTAAGTAAAAAAATTTCAATAAAACTTAAATCTAAATTAATTAATTCCAGTATTAGAAAATTTGCTGATGGCGAAATTTATATTGAAATTAATGAAAATATTAGAGGTAATAGTATTTTTATAATTCAATCAACATCTTCACCAGTTAACGATAATTTAATGGAACTATTGCTTTGTATTGATGCTCTAAAAAGATCATCTGCAAAAAATATTACTGCTGTTATTCCTTACTTTGGATATGCAAGGCAGGATAGAAAGGTAGCACCAAGAACTTCTATATCTGCAAAATTAGTTTCAAATTTAATTACTAAAGCTGGAGCAGATAGAATTGTAACTGTAGATCTTCATGCTGGTCAAATTCAAGGATTTTTTGATATACCTGTTGATAACTTATTTTCTACACCTATTTTTGCGAGACATGTTAAAAAAAACATAAAAAGTAAAAACATTATTTGTGTTGCTCCTGATGTGGGAGGAACTGAAAGAGCTAGAGCTCTTGGTAAATTATTAGATATAGGCTTAGCAATTGTTGATAAAAGAAGACCTGCTCCTGGCAAATCAAAAGTAATGAATGTAATCGGAAATGTTAAAGGTAAAACTTGTATTATTGTTGATGATATTATCGACTCTGGAGGTACAATTGTAAACGCAGCTCAAGCACTCATAGAAAGAGGAGCTAAAGAAGTTTATGTTTATATCACTCACGGTGTATTAAGTGGAGAAGCGGTAGAAAAAATTAAAAAATCAAAAATTAAAAAATTAGTAATAACAGATACTATAGATAACAATGAAAGAGTTAAGAAAGCTCGAAATATTGAAGTTTTAACAATATCTAACTTGATGGGTGAAGCAATAAAACGTATTTCTAATTCAACATCGGTTTCAGATCTATTTAAATAATTTACTTGAGTTATTGAAAACATATGTTAAAAATCCATGTTTTTATGAATTCACTTGAAGCAAGTATTAGAAATACCAAGTCAAAAGGAGATGTAAGATCTCTTAGAGCAAGCGGTAACGTTCCAGCAATAATATATGGTGGCAGTGAACAAAACGAAAAAATTTCTATACCACAAAAAATACTTAAACTTTTAATTGAAAAAGAAAATTTTTTATCAAACATTATAACTCTCAATGTTGATGGTAAGCCTCAGAATGTTTTACCTAGAGAAATTAAATATAATGTTATAACTGACAATCCTATCCATATTGACTTTCTTAGAATCGTAAAAGGTGTAAGAGTAAGAATAGAAGTCCCAGTACAATTTATTAATCAGGAAAAATCACCCGGCTTAAAAAGAGGAGGTGTATTAAATATAGTTAGAAGAAAAATAGAATTAAAATGCCCTAGTGAAAAAATTCCAGATGGAATAACAATCGATCTTGATGGAGTTGATATTGGTGAAAGTTTTAAAATTTCTTCTATCAAATTAGAGGAGGACGTTACTCCAACTATTCAAGGTAGAGATTTTGTAATAGCTACACTAGCAGCACCTACAGTAATGAAAGAACCTGAAAAACCTGCTGAAGCTGCTGAAGGAGAAGATGCAGAAGCTGTGACAGAAGGAGCTGAAGCAGCAACTGGAGCAACTGCCGAAGGTGACAAAAAAGATGGCGAAGAAAAAAAAGCTCCTGCAGAAAAAAAAGCTCCTGCAGAAAAAAAATAATCTAATTACAGTGAAAATTTCCAGTTTTGATTTAAAAAAATTATGCTCTTATTTGTAGGTTTAGGTAACCCAACTCCTGATAGTGAAAATAATAGACACAATATTGGTTTTAAAATGATTGATGTACTTAATCAAAAATTTGGGTTAACAAAGCAAAAACCAAAATTCAAAGGATTATTAACTACTGGAAACATTAGTGAAAAAAAAGTTTATGCAATCAAACCATTAACTTTTATGAATAATTCTGGCATTTGTATTCGTGAATTAATAGAATATTTCAAAATAGGCGTTGAAGATGTAACAGTTTTTCATGATGATCTAGATATTGATTTTGGAAAAGTAAAAGCAAAGTTTGGTGGTTCAAGTGCTGGTCATAATGGAATTGAATCAATAGATAAATTTATTGGCAAAGAATATTCTCGAGTAAGAATTGGAATTGGAAAACCAAAAACAAAAGCTAGTGTATCTGACCATGTTCTGAAAGACTTCGATGATGATGAAATGCTGGAATTAAAAAAAATTACAAACAATATAGTTAATTCAATATCTATTCTAATTGATAAAAAATTAGATCTATTTTCTAGTACAGTAAATAATAAATAAATGAGTTTCAAGTGTGGGATTGTTGGATTGCCAAATGTTGGTAAGTCAACTTTGTTTAATGCTCTTACGAATTCTAGCAAAGCCCAGGCTGCAAACTTTCCTTTTTGTACCATTGATCCAAATGTTGGTATTGTTCCGGTCCCAGATGAAAGATTGGAAAAATTAATTGAAGTATCTAAATCAAAAAAGAAAATAAATACTACAATATCTTTTGTTGATATTGCAGGACTTGTAGAGGGCGCCTCAAAAGGTGAAGGATTAGGAAATAAATTTTTATCTCATATAAGAGAAGTTGATGCAATAATTCATATGATTAGATGTTTTGACTCTGATGATATTCAAAACGTAA
>JAPYTV010000061.1 GCA_029941985.1 Candidatus Pelagibacter sp.
AATGTTTTAGTTGAAAATCAAATGAAAGATAAAGTAAAGTTATTTGGCAGAACAGAGCACATGACATCAGTAATATTTGACGGTAATATAGAAAATATTGGAAAAATTGTAGAAGTAGAAATTAATGGTAGCAGTCAAACTAGCTTATTTGGAAAAATAAAAGAAAACTATAACCAAAAGGTAGCCTAAAAATTGAAGAATAGACAACTAAAAAAAATAAATTCAATTTTAAAATTTGTTTACTCTGATAATAATTCATTGAGTGTAATTTTCCATGACAATAATCTGCTTATGGGAGTTGTTGGAGAATTTAATGAAAATTTAAAAGAATTAGAAAAAATTACTAATACAAGTTTATATTCTCGTGGAAATTCTATTCTAATAAAATCAAGTAAAGAAAAAAATGAAATTACCAAAAATGCTATTCAATTTTTAGCTGATCAATTTATTAATAATGGTAGTATTGAAAAAAAAGATATAATTTCATCCATAAATAAATTTATGATTGAAGAAAAAGCTAAAGGAAAAAATCAAAATATTTCTGATATCATTAAGACTCCAAAAAAATCTGTCATACCAAGATCTGAACGACAAAAAGAATATGTTAGAGCACTAAGACAAAGCGATATTACAATTTCTGCTGGACCAGCGGGAACAGGCAAAACATTCTTAGCAGTTGCTGTAGGGCTTACAATGTTACTGGATAAAAAAATAGAAAGAATTATTTTATCAAGACCAGCTGTTGAAGCCGGTGAACGTCTTGGATTTCTTCCTGGTGATATGAAGGAAAAAGTAGATCCATATTTAAGACCTTTATATGATTCACTTTATGATCTTTTTGACTTTGAAAAGATTCAAAGAATGATTGAGATTGGAGATATTGAAATCGCACCTTTAGCTTTTATGAGAGGAAGAACTTTAAAAAATTCTTTTGCCATTTTGGACGAAGCTCAAAACGCAACTGATACACAGATTAAAATGTTTTTAACACGTCTTGGTGAAAATTCAAAAATAGTAATTAATGGAGACCCTTCTCAAATTGATCTACCTAATAAAAATATGTCTGGATTAAATAAATCAAAAAAATTATTAGGGAATTTAAACGAAATTTCGGTTGTAGATTTTGACCATTCTGATGTAGTTAGACACCCTTTAGTTTCTAAGATTGTAAAGGCTTATTCAGATAAAGAAAATGATTAGTATTGATATTATTTCAGATAATAAACTCTGGGATAAGAAGATAAAAAAAACTCATCTTTTTTTTAATACATTAATAAATTTTTTCCCAAAAAAATATAGATTTGTTAAAAAAAAAGTAAGCTTATCTGTGTTGCTTTCAAACAATATTAATATTAAAAAATTAAATAAAAAATTTAGAAATAAAAACAAGCCAACTGATGTTTTATCATTTCCTTCTGAAAAGAAAGTTAATATTAAAAAAAATTCTTATTTAGGAGATATAATTATTAGTTATGAATTTATGAATAAGCCAAAATTTTTAACTAATTTAGAGTTTAAAAGAAAAGTAACTAAGATTTTTATTCATGGTTTCCTTCATTTATTAGGTCATGATCATATTAAATTAAAAGATTATAAAAAAATGCTTAGGCAAGAAGAAAAAATTTATGAATTTATTAATACAAAATTTTTTTAAAAAAAAATTTTCAAACTCTATTTATCTTTTTTTTTTAGGAACAATAAGTGCATTTAGTTTACCACCTTATAATTATTTTATAATTAACTTTATAACATTTACTTTATTTTTTATTTTTCTTTTTAATAAAAAAAAAAAAACTAATAAAAATAAATCTTTTTTTAAATATGGCTGGTGCTTTGGTTTTGGGTATTTTTTAAGCAGTTTGTATTGGATATCAATTTCATTAACTTTTGATCAAAGTTTTAAACTTTTAATACCACTAGCAATAATTTTAGTACCAGCTTTTCTCGCAATATTTTATGGTTTAATTACATATCTATTTTCAATTCTATATTCAAAAAAAGTAATTAGTTCATTTTTGATATTTTCAATTTTATTTGGTATTATTGAATTAATAAGAGGCTATATTCTCACAGGCTTTCCATGGAATTTAATTGCATTTAGTTTTTATGAAAATAAAAATTTTATACAAATTTTATCAATTATAGGAACATATTCTTTTAACTTGATTTGTATATCTTTATTTACAAGTCCCGCTTTATTTATTTTAAGAAATTCTAGAAAGGAAATTGTGGTATGTTTTATCTTTATATTGATCTCTGTTAGTTTTTTAATTTTTGGGACAATAAAAAATAATCAATTTGATTCAATAAAAAGTGTTGAAAATGATTATACTATTCGAGTAATTTCTTCCGATATTAGTTTGAATAGATTTTATTCAGGTGAAGATGAATTAAAAATAATTAATGAATTAATCTCCTTAAGCAAACCAGATAAAAAACAAACTACCATTTTTTTATGGCCTGAAGGAATTATTCCTGACACTTATTTAGGTGATATGAAGATCTATAAAAATTTATTTTTTGAGAATTTTGGAAGTAATCATTTAATAATTATGGGTATTAACAGGCTAAAAAATAAAAATGGTAAAAATTTATTTTTTAATTCGATGGCTATATTCGATAGAGAACTTAATTTAATTAATTCCTACAATAAGATAAATTTGGTTCCATTTGGTGAATTTATACCATTTGAGAATTTTTTAGGATTTATAGGGTTGAGAACTATTACAAATGATTATCAATCATTTTCTAGTGGATCAATTAGAAAGTCTCTAAATATTAAGAATGATAAATTTAATTTAACTTTACTTCCTCTGATTTGTTATGAAATAATCTATTCAGGTAAATTATTTAAAAATGAAAACTTTGATTATATTATTAACATTTCAGAAGATGGTTGGTTTGGAGAATCTATAGGACACAAGCAACATTTTGCACACAGTATTTTTAGATCTATTGAAAGTGGAAAGTACATTATAAGATCTGCAAACAATGGAATTTCAGCTATAATAAATCCTATTGGAGTTATAGAACAAGAAGTAGAATATGGTGCTACTGGCTATATTGATTTTACTGAAAGTAAATCAATGAAACCAACATTATTTTCAATACATGGTAATATAATTTTTATAATATTAATTTTATTATATATTTTTTTCATTTTTTCATTTAATAGAATTGAAAATGAGTAATTTAAAAAACTTTTTATTTACCAGTGAATCTGTATCAGAGGGTCACCCAGACAAGGTATCAGATCGCATTTCAGACATGGTGGTAGATAATTATCTTTTAGGAGATCCTTTTTCTAGAGTAGCTTGTGAAACGCTTACAACTACAAATAAAATTGTACTGGCTGGTGAAGTAAGAGGCCCCGAGATTAAACAAGAGAAATTAATTCAAAAAGTTAGAGATTGCATTAAAGATATTGGATATGATCAAGAAGGTTTTACTTGGAGAGAAGCAACTAAGATAGAAAGTCATCTTCACTCACAGTCTTCTGACATTGCGATGGGAGTAGATTCATCAGGTAACAAAGATGAGGGAGCAGGTGATCAAGGAATAATGTTTGGGTATGCCTGCAATGAAACTGAAGAATTAATGCCTGCACCAATTCATTATTCTCATAAAATTTTAAAACTTATGGCCGAAGATAGAAAATCTGGGAAATTAAAAAATATTGAACCAGATTCAAAAAGCCAAGTAACTTTTGAGTATGTTGATGGAAAACCAACAAAAGTTAAGTCAGTTGTAATATCGTCACAACACTCTCCTGATGTAGATCAAGAAAAAGTTAGAGAATTATTAAGACCATATATGTTAAAATCAATTCCAGAAAAATTTTTAAAAGATTTTAATGAAGATGAATTATATGTAAATCCCACAGGAAACTTTGTTATAGGAGGACCAGATGGGGATTGTGGGCTAACAGGAAGAAAAATTATTGTTGATACCTATGGTGGTGCAGCACCACATGGTGGAGGTGCTTTTTCAGGAAAGGATCCTACAAAAGTAGATAGATCAGCAGCTTATGCAGCAAGATATATTGCAAAAAATATTGTTGCATCAAAAATTGCCGACAAGTGTTTGATCCAGCTAGCTTATGTAATAGGGGTTTCAAAACCCTTATCTATTTATGTGGATTTATTTGATAATGATTTAGATAAAAATAAATTTATTTTAGAAAAAATATTAAAAAACTTTGATTTAAGTCCAAGGGGGATAAGAGAAATGTTAGTTTTAAATAAACCAATTTATGAAAAAACAGCAGCTTATGGCCACTTTGGAAGAATTCCAGAAGACAATGGATCATTTTCTTGGGAAAAAACTGATAAAAAAGATATTTTTTCTAAATAGTAGCTATTGAATTAAAATAAAATCTTTATATATTGCCTTTACATTATTGAAATTACAAAATGGGCTTAAGCCCATTTTTTTTTGAAGCTAATAAAAATATGTTAAATAAAAGATCAGATAAATTAGAATTACTTAGAATTGCTGAAGCGGTAGCTTTGGAAAAATCTATTGATAAAGAATTAATTATAGATTCTATGGAAACTGGAATTGCTAAAGCAGCAAAGTCAAAGTTTGGACAAGATAATGAGATTAAAGTTTTAATTAACAGAGATAGTGGTGATATTGGAATTTTTAGAAAATTGATAATTGTAGAAGATCCAGAAAATACAAATACAGAAATTAATTTGCAAGATGCAGTAATATTAAATGAAGAAAATAAAGACAAAAAGATTGGTGATGAAATTTTACAACCATTACCTTCTTTTGACTTTGGAAGAATTGCAGCACAAACAGCAAAACAAGTTATTACTTTTAATGTAAGAGAAGCAGAGCGTGAAAAACAATACAATGATTTTATAGATAAAAAAGATTCAATCTTATCTGGCATTGTGAAGCGTTTAGAATTTGGAAATATAATAGTTGACTTAGGAAGAACAGAGGCAATTATTCAGAAAAATGAAGTGATTCCTAGAGAAAACATTAAACCGGGTGATCGAATCAAAGCTTATTGTTACGATGTTAGAAGAGAAACGAGGGGTCAACAAATATTCTTATCAAGAGCTCATCCAAAGTTTATGGAAAAGTTATTTGTACAAGAAGTTCCTGAAATTTATGATGGATTAATTGAAATTAAATCATCAGCAAGAGATCC
>JAPYTV010000062.1 GCA_029941985.1 Candidatus Pelagibacter sp.
GTTATTCCTGATTGGTGTTTAAGAGATTTAAGAAAAATTTGTAATCAAAAAAAAATATTATTAATTTTAGATGAAGTTCAATGTGGAATAGGAAGATCTGGAAAATTTTTTGCATTTGAGTATTCAAAGATAAAACCAGATATTGTACCTATAGCAAAAGGTATTGGAGGTGGGTTTCCAATTGGAGCCGTTTTAATGAATAAAAAAGCAGCATCAGGAATGACTGGGGGTACACACGGTTCTACTTTTGGAGGAAATCCCTTAGCTATGTCGGTAGGAAATGCAGTTTTGGATCAAATATTTAAAAATGGATTCTTAAAAAGTGTTCAAAAAATTTCTAAATACTTTCATGTTGAGCTTAATAAAATTAAAAATGAATATCCTAAAATAATAAATGAAGTCAGAGGAACTGGACTTTTAATAGGCTTGCAGCTTTTTCATGATCAATCAAAATTTATTCAAAAATTAGTGGATAATAAGTTATTAACAATTAGAGCTGGAGAAAATGTAATAAGAATACTTCCACCACTTACAGTTAAAAAACAAGAAGTTGACTTGGCGATCAAAATTATAAAAAAAGTTTGTAAGGAATATAAGGTTTAATGAAACATTTTATAAATCTTAAAGATATTCCCGCTCTAGATCTTAGAAAAATAATCTCAGAGGCAAAAAAAAGAAAAAAGAAAAGAAAAAATCTTAATACTTTAGATGTAGATGAAGACAGTCCATTAAAGGGTAAATTGCTTATTCAAATGTTTGAAAAACCAAGTTTAAGAACAAGGTTGAGTTTTTATCTTGCAATAAAACAATTAGGAGGAGAAGCTTTGACTTTAAGAACAGATGAATTGCATTTAGCAAAAGGTGGTGAAAGTTTAGCAGATACTGCAAAAATTTTATCCACGTATGGAAATGGTTTTATGCTTAGAACTGATAGTGATAAAAAAATAGAAGAATTTAAAAAATATTTAGACGTTCCAATTATCAATGGCCTAAGTTCCTCGTCGCATCCTACGCAGGTCTTATCTGATATATTTACTGTTGAAGAAATTAAAAAGAGACCTATTTCGACAATGAATATTTGTTGGATAGGAGATTCTAATAATGTTCTTAATAGTCTGGTCGTAGCATCAGTTAAATTTTCATTTAATTTAAATATAGGATGTCCAAAAAATTATGAACCTAAAAAAGTTATAATGGATTGGGTTAAAAAAAATAAAAGAAAAATTAATATATTTAATAACGTAAAAAGAGCAGCAATTAGTGCTGATGTTATCTTTTCAGATAAGGTTGTGTCTTTAAATGATAAAGTTAATAAAACTAAAAAAATTAAAGATTTTAAAAATTTTAAAATTAATTCAAAATTAATGAATATTGCTAAAAAAGATGCAATTTTTTTACACTGCTTACCTAGAGGATCAGAGGTTTCTGACGGTGTGTTCTTGGGAAAACAGTCAAAAGTTTGGCAACAAGCACTCAATAGAATTTATGTCCAAAAAAGTATTTTATTATATTGTTTTGGGAAATTAAGGTAAAGGTTTTGGATTATCACTATTTTGATTTAAGTACTTTATTACAGAAGCTCTATCGGCTTCTTTTTTTAACCCAGCATATGCCATTTTAGTTCCTTTTAAATAAGCTGCTGGTTTAATTAAAAATCCATTTAATTCTTCAAATGTCCATATTTTTCCATATTCTGCCAAAGCTTTAGAGTATTTATAATCAGAAGCACTTCCTACAGTTCTTCCAACTATATCATAAAGTGCTGGGCCAATTTTATTTTTACCATTTTTGTTAATAGAATGGCATGCCGCACATTTTTTAAAAATTTTTTTTCCTTCAGCAAGATCACCAGTTGCCATGATTGAAGCAATATCAATTTTTTCTTCAGTTTCAATTGCTCCAGATGTGCTAGCAGTTGATTGTTTTTTCACTTCAACCACATATGCTGGTTTTTCTGGTTTATTTACATGAAATACACTATCTGCAATTTTCTTCAGTCCAATTACAAGTAGTGTAACCATTAAAATTGCAGCTATGATTTTATTTAGTTCAAACGAATCCATTTTATTATTATTATTTAGGACGTATAACATGATAATTTAAAAAATACTTAATTTTTAAAATATTATTTTGCGGCGGTTAGACGCATAAATTTGGTAAGCTAAAAAATGCCTAAAACATTAATTTTAATTCCATCTAGAATGTCTGCAACCAGACTTCCAGGCAAACCACTTTTAAAGATCAATAATTTATCAATTATTTCGCACGTTGTTAATAAAGCAAAAAATGCTGAAATAGGAAGAGTTGTTGTGTGTACAGAAGACCAATTAATATTGGAAGATGTTATAAAAAATGGAGGTGAGGCAATTTTAACAGGTAATCACCACAAGTCGGGAACGGATAGAATATTTGAGGCCTATAAAAAATTAGACATTGAAGAAGTGGACTATATTTTAAATATACAAGGAGATGAACCTTTAATAAATAAAAATGATATTATAAATTTAAATAATAAGATGATCAAAACCAACTTAAATATCGGAACTTTAGGAGCAGAAATTAACGATCACAAAATGTTTTCTAATAAAAATATTGTTAAGGTGATAACTAAGGAAAAATTAAATAATAAAAATTCTTCATTAGCTCAATCATTTAAAAGAAATCATGTTTTCAAAAAAGGGGAAAATGTTTATCATCATATTGGTATATATGCTTACGAAGTTAAGACTTTAGAAAAATTTATAAACTTAAATCAAACTAAAAATGAAATTGAAAATAGGTTAGAACAGCTTAGAGCGCTAGATAATAATTTAAAAATTAATGTAATTTTAACCAAATCTTCGCCAATTGGCGTTGATACAAAAGAAGATTATCTAGCCTTAAAAAAAATTATGGAATATAAATCTTAAAATGAAAATACTTTTTCAAGGCTCACTAGGGGCCTACTCTCACTTGGCAGCATTAGAAGTTTATCCAGAAGCTGAAATAATACCATGTAAAACTTTTGACGAATGTTTTTCCAGAGCTCAACAAGATGAAAAATTAAAAATTATTATACCAGAGTCAAATAAGACAACAGGAAACATTGGAATAGAATATTTAATTTTTAAATATCGATTAAATATTTATGCAGAACACTTTCATAAAATTGAACATAATTTACTTGGCATATCAGGTGCCAAAATAAGAGATATTAAAAATGTATTATCGCATGCTCAAGGACTATCTCAATGTTCAAATTATATCAAAAAAAACAATCTAATAGAAAATGTAAGAGCTGATACAGCTGGATCAGCAGAATCTATTTCAAAAAATAACAAAATATCTGATGCTGCTATTGCATCAAAATTAAGTTCAAAAATTTATAAACTAGATGTGATTGCTTCTAATATTGAAAATGAAAAAGGTAATGCAACTAGGTTTTTAATTATGGGTAAGTCTATTCATCAGCCAGAATTAGGTAAAAAAAAATACATTACTTCTTTTTTATTTAAATTAAAAAGTAAACCAGCTGCATTGTATCAATCACTTGGAGGTTTTGCTATTAATGGAGTGAATTTAACTAAACTTCAAAGCTATCCTGAAAAAAATTCATTTATTTCTTATTTTTTTCTATGTGATTTAGAGGGGCACATTGAAGAGCCAAAAGTTCAAAAATCTTTGGAAGAATTGGGATTACACTGTGAAGATTTTCACGTCTTAGGTGTTTTTGAAGCTGATAAGTTTAGAGAAAAATAATTTTAAACTTTTCTTGTAGATTGGAAAATATTACTGCTATAATAGTTGAGGAGGCTAGAGGTGAATGCTGCTTGAACCCGACCAGATCTTAACGGAAGCAGTTGTAGAGACAGTTATTCAGGTTCTAGTCTCCTTATTAAAATGAACAAAAATACAAAAGTTTTAGCTTTAAAATATAGACCTCAAACATTTAATGACTTGATAGGTCAAGATGTTGTTGCAGAGACGATTTCAAATTCAATTAAGGCAAATAAAGTACCTAATGCTTATCTATTTACAGGAATTAGAGGAATAGGAAAAACGACCACGGCAAGAATAGTAGCTAAATCATTAAATTGCATCAATGGAGTTGATAACCTTTGTAAAGATAATTTTTGTGAAAATTGTACTGCCATTGCAAATTCAAATCATATTGATGTTTTGGAAATGGATGCAGCAAGCAAAACAGGAGTTGATGATGTTAGGGATTTGATAGAATTTTCTAGATACGGCCCAACCACAGCAAAGTATAAAATATTTATTATTGATGAAGTTCATATGCTAAGTAAACAAGCTTTTAATGCACTATTAAAAACATTAGAAGAGCCACCAGAATATTTAAAGTTTATTTTTGCGACAACAGAAATAAAAAAAATTCCTATTACAGTGGTATCTCGATGTCAAAGATTTGATTTACCAAGAATTAAAACAACAGAACTGTTTGATTTTATAAAAAAAATAAAAGACAAGGAAAGTGGTAATGCTTCAGATGATGCTCTTAAATTAATTGTTAAGATTTCAGAAGGTTCTGTAAGAGACGCTTTATCTTTATTAGATAGAGCTTTATTAACCTTTGATAAGGATAAGGAATTAGATTTAGCAGCAGCACAAAAAATTTTTGGTTATTTTAATAAGTCGCAATTAATTAATCTTTTTCAACTTATATTTGAAGGAAAGGAAACTAAGGTTTTAAATACGTATAGAGAAATTTATGATCAAGGAGTTGAGCCTAAAACTTTTATTAATGATTTTTTAGAACTTTTGTATTACTTCAAAAATATAGAATCTTTAAATATTGATGGTACAAATTTTTTATTAAATGATGATGAATTTAATAAGATTGAAAAAATTTCGCAAAATGTTAGCAACGAAACTTTAATATTATTTTGGCAATTTACTATCAAAACGCTAGAAGAGCTTGATGTGGTGTCTAATCAGCACTTATCTATAGAAATGTTCTTAATAAGATTGATTCATCTAAAAAGTATTAAGAATGTTTCTAAAATTTATCCTGAAAACAATGAGTTAAAT
>JAPYTV010000063.1 GCA_029941985.1 Candidatus Pelagibacter sp.
ATCAATTTAATAACAAATACTTTCCTAGAGATACAAAAGATCAAATTAAATATTCAACAAAAAATATTAAAAGGAAAACATTCAAAAAAGGTGATATTATATTTTGGAAAGGCCATGTTGCTATTTGTATTAATTCTAAAAAATTAATTCATGCATATGGTCCTAAAAAAAAGGTTCTAATTATGACAATAAAAGAAACAATAGAAAAAATCGAAAGAACAGCAAAACTGGTGGTGAAAAAAATTTCTTCTATAGATTATTAGCTTCTACCAAAATCAGGTTTATTAATATCTTGTTTCAATCTAATTATTTTTTTTCTTACCTTTTTTGTATCAACTAATTTTTTAATAATTGATTTATTATTTTTAGATTGAATATCTTTTTTAAACAAACGTAAATTCTTAATAAATAAATCTATAACTTTTGAAATATTTTTTTGATTATTAAAAAATATATCTCTCCACATAATTTCATTAGATGCAGCAATTCTAGAAAAATCTCTCAAACCACCTGCGCTGAACTTAACGAGATCATATTTTTTTTGTTTCTCAAAGTCAGTTGCTGTTTTAACTAAATTATATGCAATTAAGTGAGGCAGATGACTTGTCATAGAAAAAACAGCATCGTGCTTTTTTGAATCCATTGTAACAATTTTAGAACCAATTTTTTTCCAAAATTTACTCAGTACAATTAAATGTTTTTTATTAAAATTTTTTTCTTTAATCAAAATACACCATTTTCCTAAAAATAAATTACTATCACCATATTCTGGACCGCTAACTTCCGAGCCTGCAATAGGATGACTTGAAGTCCAGGAAATACTTTTTTTTAATTTTTTCTTAATTAATGCTAAAGAAATTTCTTTAGATGAGCCTACATCTGTAATAATTGTTTTTGAAGTCAAATATTTGTTAATCTTTAAAATTATTTTTTCATATTCACTCATTGGTGTACAAAAAATAATCATATCTAATTTTGGTATTACGTTTTTAAAATCAGTAGTTACTACACATGGTAATTTTAGTGTCTTAATTTTTAAAATATTTGCTTTTGATTTTTCATAAACAAATATTTTCTTACACATCTTTTTTTGAGCAATCACTCTTAATAATGAAGATCCAATTAAACCACACCCTATAATTAAAATATTTTTCATTATTTATTAAATATATCCTTCATCACACTTATAAATTTTGTATTTTCTTTTTTTGAGCCAATTGTAAGTCTTAATTTATTTTTAATATTATAACCTTCTTCAGTAGATCTTAAAATAATTCCTTTTAATTCCAATTTTCTGAATACATATTTTGCTGAAAATTTACAATTGTCAAAATTAAGTAAAAAAAAATTAGCTGAAACCTCATTGGTAGATATATCTAAGTCCTTTAAAAAAATTTTAATCTTATTTGCCCAAAAAATATTGTGTTTGATAGAGCGTTTAACAAAATTCTTATCTTTCAGTGCTTCTTTCGCAACAGTTTGTGCAGCTTGATTAACATTAAATGGCGGTTTAATTATATTCATGGCATCAATAATTTTTCTTGATCCATACCCCCAACCAACTCTTAAAGCTGCTAAACCATAAATTTTTGAAAATGTTCTTAATATAATCACATTATTTTTATTTTTGAATATATCTAAACTAGATTTGTAATCTTTGTTTTTCATATATTCGAAATATGCATCATCTAAAACTAATAATATTTTTTGATTAAGTTTTTTCCTTAAACTAATTAATTCTATTGTATTTAAATATGTACCTGTTGGATTATTTGGATTAGCTAAAAAAACAATTTTAGTTTTTTTAGAAACTTTTTTAATAATTTCTTCTGCAGATATTTTAAAGTTTTTTTCTTTAGCAAATACAACATTTGCTCCAGCAATTTTCGCATAAATTCTATACATCAAAAAACTATATTGTGGAACGATTACTTCATCCGAAGGATTTAAATATAATTGACAAATCATCTGAATTATCTCATCGGATCCTGATCCACATATAATTTTATTAAAATCACAATTATATACTTTGGATAATTCTTTTCTTAAATCTTTAGACTTACTATCTGGATATTTTGATGAATTTATACTTTTAGCAGATAATGCTTTTCTTGTTTTTGGGCTAATTCCAAATGCAGACTCGTTCGCTGATAGTTTTATTATATTTTTAAGTTTACCAGCCCTAGATCTACCTGGCTTATAAGTATCAATTCCAATATTTTTAAATTTTGGTATGGTCATTTTATTGCTTTTTTACTTTATAAATAAATTATTAAACTTTTATAGTGAATAAGTGAATTAATAAAAAATTGACATAATAAATAACATCTAGTACAAAAAATACGCGCTGATTTAACTGAATTGCGAGCGCTTTAAAAAAACAGCTAAATAAGTTTTTTTATCTCCCAATTCATCAAAAAAGCACTATTTATGAATAATATAAATGATATAAAAAAAATAATAGTTGATAAACCACTAAAACTCGATTGTGGTAAAATTATTAATAATTTTCCTGTTGCCTATGAAACCTATGGTTCTCTTAACGCAAAAAAAAATAATGCAATTTTAGTTTTTCATGCATTAACTGGAGATCAGTTTGTTTCTGGCATCAACCCAATAACTAAAAAAGATGGCTGGTGGTCTTATGCGGTAGGCCCAGAAAAAGCAATTGATACAAATAAATATTTTGTAATATGTGCAAATGTTATGGGTGGCTGTATGGGCTCATACGGACCAAGCAATATTGATCCAACTACAAATAAAATCTTAGGAACAAACTTTCCAGTGATTACTATAAATGATATGGTTAATGCTCAATATAATCTTTTAGATTTTTTTAAAATAGATCAACTATTTTGTGTGACTGGTGGATCTATGGGTGGAATGCAAGTTCTACAATTTGTAAGTAATTTTCCTGACAAAACCAAAATTGCAATTCCTATTGCATGTACCGCAAGTCATTCCGCACAAAATATAGCTTTCAATGAACTTGGTAGACAATCAATTATGGCAGATGCTAATTGGGTAAATGGAAATTATTCAAATGAAAAGTTAAATCCAGATAAAGGTTTGTCAGTTGCAAGAATGGCTGCTCATATTACTTATTTGTCTAAAAATGGTTTACAAGAAAAATTTGGTAGAAAATTACAAGAAAGAGACGATTTAAAATTTAGTTTTGATGCTGACTTTCAAATAGAAAGCTACTTGCGCTACCAAGGATCTGTCTTCGTAGATAGATTTGATGCCAACAGCTATCTCTATATTACTAGGGCTATGGATTATTTTGATTTGATTAAACAGCATCATGGGAATTTATCTAAAGCATTTGCACAATCAAAAACTAAATTTTTTGTTATATCTTTTACTTCTGACTGGCTTTATCCAACATCAGAAAATAAAGATATTGTTATAGCTTTAAATGCAATTGGAGCAGATGTAGGATTTGTTGAAATTGAATCTGATAAAGGGCACGACTCATTTTTGTTAAATGTTCCTGTTTTTTTAGACACATTAAAAAATTATATTAACACCTCATATTTAAACAATTAATTATGAAACTAGAATTTAAAATAATTACAGATTTGGTAGAAAAAAACACTAGGGTTTTAGACGTTGGTTGTGGTGATGGAACATTAATGGATTTTTTAAAGAATAATAAAAAAATAGACGTTAGAGGAATTGAAATTTCTAAAAATAATGTTCAAAAATGTGTAGAAAAAGGTTTAACGGTAATTGAAGGAGATGCGGAAAAAGATCTTATTCAATTTCCTGACCGATCTTTTGATTTTGTGATTTTAAGTCAAACACTTCAGGCTTTTCTAAACCCAGAAATAGTTATTAATGAGTTACTAAGAGTCGGAAAAAAAGCTATAGTTACCATACCAAATTTTGGATTCTGGAAAGTAAGACTCCAGTTATTAATTAAAGGAACAATGCCTATTACGAAAACCCTACCAGATGAATGGCATAATACTCCTAATCTTCATATGTGCAGCATTAAAGATTTTTTTAATTTTTGTAATAATAGAAAAATAAAATTAGATAAATCATTTGCTCTCCATAATGAAAAAACTTCATCAATAAGTAATATTAATTTAAATATTAAAAATTTATCAGCTGAATTAGGAATATTTTTAATTGAAAAATAAATGAAAATTGAAATAATTCCATGCCTGCAAGATAATTACTCCTATCTAATAATTGATGAAAAAAAAAATACTGCTTGCGTTGTTGATCCTAGCGAATCAAATCCTATTATTAAATTTTTAGAAGATAAAAAAATTGACTTAAAATTTATATTAAATACTCATCATCACTATGATCATGTAGGAGGTAACAAAGAATTAAAAGAGAAATATGGAGCAAGTGTTATTGGTTTTAAGGGAGATAAGCATAGAATTCCTGAAATAGATATTTTTGTCGATGATCAAGAAAATTGGAAACATAATAACTTTGAAGCAAAGATAATTCATATACCGGGACATACTCTTGGGCATATTTGTTTTTATTTTTATAATGACAAATCAATTTTTACTGGTGACACGTTATTTTCATTAGGATGTGGAAGAATTTTTGAAGGAACTTATTCACAAATGTATGAGTCTTTAAAAAAATTAAAAGAACTACCTCATGATACAAAA
Source organism: Candidatus Pelagibacter sp. (assembly GCA_029941985.1). GTDB lineage: Bacteria > Pseudomonadota > Alphaproteobacteria > Pelagibacterales > Pelagibacteraceae > Pelagibacter. The sequence goes on from JAPYTV010000063.1 coordinate 4,641, forward strand.
ATTTTTTGTGGTCATGAATATACAATGCAAAATTCAAGATTTTGTTTAGCTCACGATCAAAACAATAAAAATCTTAAAAATAAGATAATAAATATTAAAAAAAAATTACAAGAAAAATTACCCACTATTCCATCTACCATTAAAGAAGAATTGGAGTGCAATATTTTTCTTAGATCAGATAATGTGAAAACCTTTTCAAAATTGAGAGATTTAAAGGACAATTTCTAGTTTATACGACTTGACTATAATAGGCCTCGAACTATATTGCTGAATATAAAAATTAGATTAAACAATGTCATACGCAAT
>JAPYTV010000064.1 GCA_029941985.1 Candidatus Pelagibacter sp.
TTTTCAAGTAATTTTCTTTTTCGATCTGTAGCTCCACCTCCATGAATTTTGGTTAACACATCTTTTTTAAAACCCTTAATAGTTTCTCTTGCAATAATCTTTCCACCTATTGCGGCTTGAACAGGAATCATAAAATTATGTCGTGGAATTAAATCTTTAAGTTTTTCACACACCTCTCGTCCAGTTTTTTGAGCAAAATCTTTATGTATCATCATTGCTAATGCATCAACAGGTTCTGCATTTACTAATATTCCAAGCTTAACTAGATCTCCTTCTCTGTGTTCAATAATTTCATAATCAAAGCTAGCATACCCGCTTGTCACAGACTTCAGCCTGTCATTAAAATCAAAAACAACTTCATTTAATGGTAATTCATAACTAAGAACTGCTCTATTTCCAGAATAACTTAAATTAGTTTGCATACCTCTTTTGTCCTGACAAATTTTTATTATTGAACCAAGATATTCATCTGGTGTTATTATTGTTGCTTTAATCCAGGGCTCTTCAATAAATTTTATAAGTGTTGGGTCTGGAAGGCTAGATGGATTATGCAAATCTATTACATCTTCATTATTTAAATAAACTTTATAAACAACACCAGGAGTGGTTGTTAATAAATTTAAATCAAATTCTCTCTCTAATCTTTCTGTTATAATTTCTAAATGTAATAATCCTAAAAAACCACATCTAAAACCTAAACCAAGTGCTGACGATGATTCTGCTTCAAACGAAAAACTGGCATCATTAAGTTGAAGTTTTGCTAAACCATCTTTTAATTTTTGATATTCAGAGCTATCTACAGGAAATAAACCACAAAAAACAACTGGTTTACTTGGTTTAAAACCAGGTAAAGCTTCTTTTAGTGGTTTGCTTGCGTCACAAATTGTATCCCCAACTTTTGTTTCTGATAATATTTTTATTCCTGTTGTAATAAATCCTATTTCTCCTGCATTTAATTCATTAATATCTTTTGCCTTTGGTGTAAATACTCCAACTTTTTCAATAATATATTCTTGGTTAGTTGACATCATTTTAATTTTCATATTTTTTGAAATTTTTCCATTTATTACTCTTACCAAAATAACAACTCCTAGATAAGTATCGTACCAACTGTCAACTAGTAAACACTTTAAAATTTCATCTTTTTTACCTTCTGGTCCTGGTAAGTTTTTAATTATTTGTTCTAGAATTTCTTCAATTCCTTCACCTGTTTTTCCTGAACAAGGTATAGCATTACTTGTGTCAATACCTATTACGTCCTCTATTTGTTTTTTTGTTTTTTCTAAGTCCGATGCAGGTAAATCAATTTTATTTAAAACTGGAACAATTTCATGATTAATATCTAGTGCTTGGTAAACATTAGCTAAAGTTTGTGCTTCCACACCTTGTGTACTATCAACAATTAATATTGATCCTTCACATGCATATAAAGACCTGCTTACCTCGTAACTAAAATCGACATGGCCCGGTGTATCAATTATATTTAAGATATAATCTTTACCATCTTTAGCTTTATAATTAAGTTTAACAGTTTGAGCTTTAATAGTTATCCCTCTTTCACGTTCTATATCCATAGAGTCTAGAACTTGTGCCTTCATCTCTCTTTCAGTAAGACCTCCACATTTATGAATTATTCTATCAGCAATAGTGGACTTGCCATGATCGATATGGGCAATTATTGCAAAGTTTCTAATATTATCAATAGTGCTCATTTTTATGATCTTATTTTAGCACCAGTTTTTTCTTCAACTGTAGAAATTATTAGTTGGTTAATTCTTTCAAGATCCTCATCTTTTAATGTTTTTTCTGAAGACTGAATAGTAACATTTAGTGCGATTGATTTTTGCCCTTCAGGAATATTTTCTCCTTGATAAACATCAAATACTTTTACAGCCTTAATTAAATTTTTATCAACACTTGAGATTGTTTCAATTAACTCTTGTACTTTAAAGTTTTTATTTATAACAAAAGCAAAGTCTCGTTCTGATTTTTGAAAATCAGAATATTGATATTGTGCTTTTTGATTATTTAATGATTTTTTAGTTTGTTTAATATTATCTAAAAATATTTCAAACCCTACCAATGACTCTGTTTTAATATCTATTTTCTTTAAAATATTTGGATGAATCTCCCCAAAAAAGGCAGCTACTTTTTTCTTATCATTGTTTAAAAATATACGTCCTGATTTACCGGGATGATAATAGCTAGGAGTTTTATCATCAATATATAGTTTATTTTGATTAAATCCTGCTTCAACTAAACTTTGTATTACATCTTTTTTAGCATCAAAAACATCAACTATTCTATCTTTTTCTATCCAACTTAATCTCGAAATTTTACCTGAGCGCAGACCACTAACTACTGTCTCCTGTTGTCCAGGTTGAGAACCAAAAAATACAGGTCCAATTTCAAATAGTGCAATATCTTTAAATCCTCTATCTAAGTTTTTATTTAAATATATAATTAAATTAGAAAAAATAGAATTCCTCAAAACATCAAGATCAGCACTTATTGGATTTACAATCTTAATTTCTTTATTTTTTTCAATAAATAATTGATTGATTTTTGAGTCAGTAAAAGACCATGTGATAGTTTCCAAATAACCTTTAGAAGCAATAGATCGTTGAAGAAAGTGAAATAATTTTTGCTTACCATTTAAGGTTGATTTCTTTCTATTTTTTTCAGGTTCTATAATTCGTATTTGATCATAACCGTGTATCCTCACCAGTTCCTCTATAATATCTATTTCTTGTTCAATATCTGATCTCCACGAAGGAATTTTTAAAACTAAGGCTTTTTTTTCTTTTTTTATTCCAAAACCAAGATTTGTTAAAATTTTAATCATTTCTTTTTGATCAATTTGAAATCCTGTAATTTTTTTAAATAAGGCTGGATCAAATTTTATTAAATTATTTTTAATATTTTCAGACTTTTGAATATCTAATTTACTAATCTCTCCACCACAAATATTTTTAATTAATTCAGCAGCTTTTTGAAGTCCTAAATCAATTGATAAAGGATCAATTCCTCTTTCAAATCTAAATTTTGCATCTGTTTCTATATTTAAAATTTTAGAAGTTTTTCTAATTGACCTAGGATTAAAATAAGCAGCTTCAATTAATACATTTTTAGTATCAAATTCTGTTCCCGATCTGGTTCCTCCAATTATTCCTCCTAAACCCAATACTCCAGAATTATCTGAAATTACACACATCTCATTTTCAAGTTTATAATCTTTATTATCTAATGCTTTAAAAGTTTCTCCCTTTTTAGAATTTCTGACTATTATGCCCTTATCTATTTTATCAGCATCGTATGCATGAAGAGGTCTATTTAAATCAAACATTACATAATTAGTAATATCAACTATTGCTGAAATAGGTTTTTGGCCCAATGAAATAATTTTTTCTTTTAACCATTTTGGACTTTCGGTATTTTTTACACCTGTAACTAAACAACTCCCAAAAATAGCACATCCTTGATTCTTTTCTTTTGTTATTTTTATAGGAATATTTTGTTTTTTTTTTTTAGTTAATTTTTCTTGTTTTATATTTCTTAATTTTCCAGCACCTGCTGCCGCTAGGTCTCTAGCAACACCTCTAACACCTAAACAGTCTGCCCTATTAGGAGTAATCGAAATATCTATTACTTTTAAATTACTTTTTGGAAAATAATTTTTACCTATTTTTGAATTATATTTTGTATTTGAAAGCTCCGTAATACCATCGCTTTCGTCTGATAAATTTAATTCAGACTCTGAACATAGCATTCCATATGAAGTTACACCTCTTATTTTACTTACTACTAGCTTCATTTGATTTTTGGGAATGGTTGCCCCAGGAGGTGCATAAATTGTTAATAGGCCCTCTTTGGCATTTGGCGCACCACAAACAACTTTCACAGGATTTTTTGTTCCTATATCAACATCACAAACTTTTAATCTATCAGCATTAGGATGTTTTTCTGCTCTTGTTATTCTTGCAACTAAAAAACTATCTAAATTATTTGATTGACTATCTACACTTTCAACTTCAAGACCAATATCAGTTAGTTTATCAATAATTTGGTTTTCATTGAGTTTTGTATCAAGATGATCTTTCAGCCAAGTAGTTGTTATTTTCATCTGCTAAGGCCTCTGTAATTAGATGGCACATCTAGAGGATCAAATCCAAAGTGATTTAGCCATCTGTAATCACAATCAAAAAAAGCTCTTAAATCATTAATTCCATACTTAAGCATTGCCAATCTATCTATTCCTATTCCGAATGCGTATCCTTGATATCTTTTGGTATCAATTTTTACATTTTTTAAAACATTTGGATGTACCATTCCACATCCTAAAATTTCTAACCATTTATCTCCTTCTCCAATTTCAATTTTTCCATTTTTAATTTCATAGCCAATATCAACTTCTGCAGAAGGCTCCGTAAAAGGGAAATGACTAGGTCTAAATCTCATTTTAATTTTATCAACTTCAAAAAATTCTTTAATAAAATAGTTTAAACAACCCTTTAAATGTCCCATATTAATATTTTGATCTATATGTAATCCTTCTACCTGATGAAACATTGGTGCGTGTGTTTGATCGCTATCAGATCTATAAGTTCTTCCTGGGGCAATAATTTTAAAAGGGGGTTTATCTTTAATCATAGTTCTAATTTGAACTGGAGAGGTGTGTGTTCTTAATAATAATTCTTTTTTATCATCGAGATAAAAAGTATCGTGCATATCTCGAGCAGGATGGTTATCAGGTGTATTTAGAGCAGTAAAATTATTATATTCATTTTCTATATCTGGACCTTCTTCTACACTGAATCCAATTTCAGAAAAAATAGAAGAAATTTCATCAATTACTTGTGATACAGGGTGAATTTTTCCTTGGGAAAAAGGTCTTTGAGGTAAAGTTATATCTACTTTTTCTTTTTCTAATTTTT
>JAPYTV010000065.1 GCA_029941985.1 Candidatus Pelagibacter sp.
TATTTTTGTTTAAACTTCTTATATGATCTTTGTTAAAATCATCTATAAAATAAAATTTTTTTAAACCTTTATTATGGATCACAATGTTATCAATTTAATTAAAATACAAAAAGAAATACAATTAAAAGTATCTGAAAGCAATAATAGGATCAAAATGCCCGAAATTGTTGCAGTAAGTAAAACTTTTTCAATATCAAATATATTACCAGTAATAAATTATGGGCAAATTCATTTTGGGGAAAATAAAATTCAAGAAGCGCTCGAAAAATGGGAAAGTTTAAAAAATGATTTTAAACATATAAAATTACATATGTTGGGAAAATTGCAGACCAATAAAGTTAAATATGTAATACCACTTTTCGATTATCTTCATTCTCTAGATAATATTAAACTTGCTGAAAAAATTTCTTTAGAACAAAAAAAAAATAATAAAAGTTTAAAAATTTTTATTCAAGTAAATATAGGTAATGAAAAGCAAAAAAATGGTATTGAAGTAGATCAACTAGAAAGTTTCTATAAAAAATGTACTAATGAACTAAAATTAAATATTATTGGTCTTATGTGTTTGCCCCCACATAATGAAAAATCTTCATTATATTTTTCTGAGATGGATGAATTAACAAAAAAACTAAATTTAAGTGAACTGAGTATGGGAATGTCTAATGATTATATTGAAGCAGTAAAAAATAATTCAACGTTTCTAAGAATTGGTTCCAAAATCTTTGGAAAAAGAAATTAACAAATTTTTATTTTTGTTTTTTTATTAATTAATTTTATCAAAATTAAAAAATCCTTTTGTTTTATTGAAACACATCCTGCTGTTTTTTTATATCCTTTTGTTAAATGAATAAAAATTGCACTACCTTTGTTAGATATTATTTTTTTAGTATTATAATTAATTACTATTAAATAATTATAAATATGATCTTTTCTAAATAATTTTTCATGCTTTAACTTATTACTAATTTTAATTTCTTTATTGTAATATTTGCTTTTTGGATCATTACACCAACCCATATTTTTTGTTATAATTTTAATTGGAATTTTAGTTAAAGGTTTTTGAACTTTATCTGCCCTATAATATAATTTGCCCAAAGAAAATTTTCCTCTAGGGGTTGTTTTATCTCCTTCGATTTTCTTTGTTTTAATTCCATTTTTCCCAATTGAACATTTAAAAATAAAATCATCTATAATTAAGGTCTCTTTATTTTTTAGGGTTATTAGCATAAGTTATATCTCAATGTTTAAACAATCAGTAAGCTTAGTAGAGTTTTCAAAATTATATAATATTCTGCATGAAATCAATGATTTATTTTCATTTAATATTTTTAATTATCAAAACACTAAAGAATTTTTACAAGAAATAGAATCTAATAATACTGAATGTATAAATTCAACAATTATTATAGATAAACCAAACCAAACTTTGTTGTCTAATAGTAAAATAAATAGAAATAATATTTTAGTATTGGATATATTGCCCCTTAAGATTGAAAGACTTCTTGATGAGATAAATTCACAATTAATAAAACAAAAATACAATTTTCATTCTAAGTTGAATATTAAAAACTATACTTTAAATTTCAATTCAAGAATAATTTCAAATGAAACAAAGGAACTAAAACTAACAGAAAGAGAAATTGATATTATTTTATTTTTAAAAGATCAAAATATTCCACAATCTGTTAGTATGCTTCAAAATAAAGTTTGGGGTTATTCTTTTGACTTAGAAACTCATACTGTTGAAACACATATTTATAGGTTAAGAAAAAAAATTAAGGATAAATTTAATGATGAAAATTTCATTATTAGTGAAGACACAGGCTATAAAATATAAATGTTTAAAAAAAATCCTATTGCAAAAAATTTAAGAACAAAAAAATATAAACCAAGAGTGGTAAAGCCAAAAAAAGGAAAGGGAAGTTTTAAGAGAAAAAAAGCTAATTTAGTCTAGCGCCTATTTTTTGAATTATTTTTGAAGACATTTCTGTACCTTTTTTAAGGCTTTCTTTTATAGTCAAATTGTTAATATAACCATGTAAAAAACCAGCAGCAAATAAATCTCCAGCACCGGTTAAATCAATAATTTTTAAATTCTTTTCGCTATCACACTCAACCACCTCATTTTTACTGATAGCAACACTTCCTTTTTCACCACGAGTAATAATAATAGTTTTTCCAAGTTTTTTTCCAAATGTGATAACTTCATTAAAGTTTTTTGCATTTATTAACGACATAATTTCTTGTTCGTTTGCAAAAGTGATATCAAGTTTATTTTTAACTAAGTTTAAGAAGTGTAGTTTATGTCTTTCAACACAAAATAGATCAGATAAAGACATGGCAACTTTATTTGAATACTCTATTGCTTTTTCAAAAGCTTTTTTAGGGTCTCCTTCATCCCACAGATACCCTTCTAAAAAAGTTATTTCACTATTTTTTACAGAATTAATATTAACATCATTTTCATTAATTTTTCCAGCTGTACCAAGAAATGTACACATTGTTCTCTCAGAATCAGGGGTAATTAGTATTAAACAAGTTCCTGTAGGTAATTCTTCTTTTTTCTTTGAATAAATATATTCTACATTTTCATTTTTTAAGCCTTCTTCATATTTATTACCTAAATCATCATCGTTAACTTTTCCAATAAAGCCAACTTTGTTTTTAAGTTTAGACAAGCCGACGATAGAATTTGCGACCGAACCTCCAGACACAGTTTCTTCAATTTTTAGACTAGATAGCAGTTTTTTAAATTCGAACTCATCAACAAGTTTCATTGTGCTTTTTGTTAATCCATTATTGGTTAAATAAATATCTTCAACTTTACATATAACGTCAACTATAGCATTTCCGATTCCTAGAATTTTCATATTAAGCTTTTTTTGTTTGAATTGGATTTTTTTTATTAGGATAACAAGTAGTGCAAATTTTACAAGTTAAACCATAACAGCTTCTTGCGGTACAATATTCTCTTCCATAATATATTATTTGAAGATGAAGTTTGTTCCATGAAGTTTTTGGAAATAATCTTTTTAAGTCCTTTTCAGTCTGAACAACATTTTTACCATTTGTTAAACCCCATCTTTGTGCTAATCGATGAATATGGGTATCTACTGGGAATGCAGGATAACCAAATCCTTGAGACATAACCACACTTGCAGTTTTATGACCTACACCAGGTAATTTTTCCAACTCTTCAAAAGTTTTAGGAACCTTTCCATTATGTATTTCTATTAATTGTTTTGAGAGAAAATAAATACTTTTTGCTTTAACTCGGAAAATACCTATACTTTTTATTAATTTTTCAATTTTTTTTCTTCCTAATTTAACGAAGTGTTTTGGTTTATTATATTTTAGATATATATTTTTAGTTACATTATTCACATTAAGATCTGTACATTGTGCAGATAAAAGTACCGAAACTAATAAAGTAAAGTTATTTTTGTGTTTTAGAGGAATTGGAGTTTTAGGATAAATTCGATTTAAAATTTTTAATATTAATTTAGCCCTTTCATCTTCATTCATTATTTAAAGTTCAAGAGGTCTCTCATCGAATAAAGGCCAGGTTTTTTAGATGTAAGCCATTTTGCAGCGGTTAAAGCTCCTTCTGAATAAAGAGCTCTATCAGAAGCTTCATGGTTTAAAGTTATAATTTCTTTACCACTTGAAAAAGTTACTTCATGTTCGCCTATAATTTCTCCTTTTCTAATAGAATTAAAATTTATTTTATTACTATAAGGAAATGTTTTTTTATTTAAAAATTTTTTACCTATTAGTTTATAAAAATCTTTCTTTTTCCCATCAGCAATACCTTTGCCGAGCATTAAAGCTGTGCCTGATGGATAATCTTTTTTATGTTTGTGATGAATTTCAAATACTTTGCTTAAATAATTATTATCAAGAGATTTTGATGCTATTTCAGTTAAATACATAAGTAGGTTAATACCTAAGCTCATGTTTCCAGCTTTTAAAATGGGTATTTTTTTTGAATATTTTTTTATTAAACTCTCTTCTTTTTTTGTAAATCCAGTTGTTCCAATAACAACTTTTTTTTTAAGTTTTGTTGCTATTTTTAAAACCTCCAAAGTACATTTTGGAACGGTAAAATCTATTATTACATTTATTTTTTTAAATGCCTTTTCAGTATTTAAAATAGGGTTAATTCCATTAAATTTTCTATTGATAGCTCTATTTTCTGTAAGAGTTACTAATTTAAAATTTTTATCTAATTTAGAAGATTTAATTAGCTGTTGGCCCATTCTTCCCATACATCCTGTAATTGCTAAATTAATTTTTTTCATTCTAAAAACTAACACTAACCTTTTTTAGTTAATTAGTCTTTTAGTTTTTCCAGAAACTTTTTGCTTTTTGAAAGAATTTTTTGATACTTGGATTAGATTTTTCATTTTCAATTTCTCTAAATTTTTCAAGTAATTCTTTTTGCTCTTTATTTAGTGATATTGGAACTTCAGTATTAACCTGCACATAAAGATCTCCATTGCCGCTACCTCTCATATAAGGCATTCCTTTTCCTTTTAATCTAAATTGCTTTCCGTTTTGAGTTCCATCAGGAATTTTTATTTTTGCTTTCCCACCGTCAATTGTAGGTATTTCAATTGTTGTGCCCAATGCGGCATCAGCTATTGATATTGGGAATTCAAAAAACAAGTTTTCATCTGATCTCTTAAAAAGATCGTGAGAATGAACATTTACAAACAAATATAAATCACCGCTTGTTCCACCTTTAGTTCCAGCCTCACCTTTTCCTGCTAATCTTATTCTTGTTCCATCATCAACACC
>JAPYTV010000066.1 GCA_029941985.1 Candidatus Pelagibacter sp.
TTTGAAATAGAGTTAAAGCTTCATCAAACTTAGATTTCATTTATTTTATAATATACATTCTTTTATTTTATGATGATAAAAGATTTTTATGAAAAGTTTTATCGAATGTTTAAAATAAAGAGGTATGCTTAAATGCAATACTGGTTAATGAATACGAGATCCTGAGGTACGAAGTATCGAAGGAGCAACGAAGTGTCTTAGGACACTTTGGTTGCTACTGAAGGTAAGAACAAACCGAGTAACTGCTCTTTTGCTAGGTTGTGGTAAATAAGCATTGGTATTGTTGAAACTGCATTAAACTTTTTATAAGATTAAATCTAATATTAACTAATGAAGACAACGAGACTTGGTTATGTATAGCACTTTGTATAGCACGTGTTTTGTAAAAATGGCGTATTATGAAAGTGCGATGTTAAGAAAGATAAGCAAACACTGGAAAAACAATTAGATGCAGTATTGGTTAATGAAGTCTGAACCTGATGTCTGGTCAATTGATCAACAAGAAATGGCTGGGGCCAAAGGTGCACCATGGGATGGTGTAAGAAATTATCAAGCTGCCAAAAACTTAAGAAATATGAAAAGAGGAGACCTTTGCTTTTTTTACCATTCAAATATTGGAAAAAAAATTGTTGGTATAGTTGAGGTGATCAAAGAGGCCTTTTTGGATAAAACTGACAAAAATGGAAGATTTGTAGCTGTTCAGGTTAAGTTCAAAGAAAAAATGAAATCTGTAACACTTGATGATATTAAAAAAAATAAGTCACTAAGCCACTTATCACTCATTAAACAAAGCAGATTATCAGTTATGCCTATAGATTATAAAAGCTGGAAAATTATAAATAAGATGAGTAATATTTAAAAATAATTTCATGCAAAAAAAAACTAAAACAAAAAGAAGAGTTTCAAGAAAATCCAAGGTAAAAAAAATAAATTCTAAAAAAAAAAGTATTATTAAAAAAAATAATCTTCAAAAGGAGTTAATTTTTAAAACTAAACCAGAATGGGCAAGAAGTGCTTTAGTAAATAAAGCTAAATATCAAAAAAAATACTCCGACTCTATTAAAAATAATAATGAATTTTGGAAAAAAGAAGGAAAAAGAATAACCTGGATTAAGTCTTATAAAAAAATTAAAAATGTTAAATATAGCAAAACAGATGTAAGAATTAAATGGTATGAAGATGGAACATTAAATGCTTCAGCTAATTGTATAGATAGACACCTTAAAGATAAAAAAGATAAAACAGCAATTATTTGGGTTGGTGATGATCCTAAAGACACAAAAAAAATATCATATAAACAATTACATAAAGAAGTTTCAAAAGCTGCAAATGGTTTAAAAAACTTAGGTATTAAAAAAGGTGATCGAGTTACAATTTATTTAACTATGATCCCTGAACTAGCAATTACAATGCTAGCATGTGCGAGAATTGGTGCTGTCCATTCAATTATTTTTGGTGGATTTTCTGCAGACTCAATTTCTGGAAGAGTAAATGACTGTGAATCTGAATATATTATTACAGCAGATGAAGGAGTAAGAGGTGGAAAAACTATTCCTTTAAAAAAAATCACTGATGAAGCTTTATTAAAATGTCCTGATGTTAAAAAATGTATCGTAGTTAAAAGAACGGGAAATGATATAGGCTGGGTTAGTGGAAGAGACGTTTGGTATGATGATTTAATTAAAGATGTTTCTAATAAGTCTGAGCCTGAAGAAATGAATGCAGAAGATCCTTTGTTTATTCTTTATACCTCAGGCTCTACGGGCAAACCAAAAGGAGTTTTACACACTACAGGTGGATATATGGTCTATGCTTCAATGACTCACCAATATATTTTTAATTATAAACCTAAGGATATTTACTGGTGTACCGCCGACATAGGATGGGTAACAGGCCATAGTTATATAATTTATGGTCCTCTTGCTAATGGAGCTACAACAATTATGTTTGAAGGAATTCCTACTTACCCTGATAGTTCAAGATGGTGGCAAATTATTGATAAATATAAAGTTAATATTTTTTATACAGCTCCAACAGCTATTAGAGCTTTAATGAGAGAGGGTGATAAACCTATTAAAAAAACCTCAAGAAAATCTTTAAAATTGCTAGGAACCGTAGGTGAACCAATAAATCCTGAGGCTTGGATGTGGTATTACAAAACTGTGGGAAATTCTCAATGTCCAATTGTTGATACCTGGTGGCAGACAGAAACTGGTGGAATTTTAATAAGTCCACAAACGGGCGCTATAAACCTAAAGCCAGGCTCAGCCACAAAACCTTTCTATGGAATTAAACCAGCTATTTTTAATAAAGATGGAAAAGAGATTAAGGGAGCTGGCGAAGGACGATTATGTATTTCACAATCTTGGCCTGGACAAATGAGAACTGTTTATGGTGACCATCAAAGATTTATAGATACTTACTTCTCTCAATTTGATGGAAAATATTTTACAGGTGACGGAGCTAAAAGAGATAAAGATGGTTACTATTGGATTACAGGACGAGTTGACGATGTAATTATTGTATCAGGCCACAACTTAGGTACAGCAGAAATAGAAAGTGCATTTGTTGCTCATCCAAAAGTAGCGGAAGCAGCTGTAGTTGGTTATCCTCATGATATTAAGGGAAATGGATTATATTGCTATGTAACCTTAAATTTAGATGAAGAACCTAATGGTGACCTCGAAAGAGATTTGAAACTGTGGGTCAGAAAACAAATTGGTGTAATAGCAACACCTGATATAATTCACTTCTCTCCTGGGCTTCCAAAAACAAGATCTGGAAAAATTATGAGGAGAATTTTAAGAAAGATTGCGGCTAATGAACATAATCAATTAGGTGATACCTCTACTTTAGCCGATCCAAGTGTTGTTCAAAGTTTAGTTGATAATAGAAAAAATATTTAAAATTTTATTAATTTTTTAAACTCATCCGTAATATTATCCCATTTTAAAATCATAGAATTTAAAACTATTTTTCTATCAAGAGTTTTTAATTCATCAGCTATAGGAGCCCATTCATATAAAGCTAAAGCACTTTCATTAAATGGCCAAGATTTATATTGCGTTTGCCAATCTATTTTTTCTAATCTTTCATTAAAAATTTTTTTTCCTTTAATAGCTACTTCTTCAGGAATTCCATTTTCAATTTCTTTTTTTAAAATTTCTTCATATACTGCGTTGGCTTTATTGATTTCATCATAACCATAAAAAACTTTTAAATATGATAAACTATAAAAAGTAAGATCCTGAAGCGCTACTGAATAAATATTCCATTTAGCTTTATTGATTGATGATAAAAATATTTCATCATCAAACATTGTTACATATTTTAATCCCATTCGTGTTTTTAAATAATTAAACAAAGTAACTTGTGATATCCATGCTGATTTTTTTTGAATAAAAACTTTAAGATCACTTATATTCTTAATTTTTTTTTTGGGGATAACTGCTTTAAGTAAAGAAAATAAATAAACTTTAAAATCTTCAAGTTTTATATCTTTTATATTAAATCTATATTTTAATGACATTTATCTAGTTAAAGTTGATTTATAGTACAAAAATGGCCTTATTAAGAGCATTTTTTAGGGTATCAATCGATCACATTTTGGTGCATTGTCACTTTTTTAAACCTATAGGGAGAATAATAATGTCAAAACAATCACAACACTGGGAAAAAACAAGAGGATTGCTTTTTATTACATTAGCAATTTGGTTTTTTTTCTCGATTGGCATCTTCTTCTTTGGAACCGAAATGGAAGCATCTAGCTTCAGACCTTTTGGATATCCTCTGTCATATTATATGACATGTCAGGGATCATTATTAGCATTTGTAATATTGATTTTCTGGTTTGCGGGTAGACAAGAGAAGATAGATGAAGAATTTGGTTACAATGAAAGAGAGGATAGCTAATGATTAAAGGTAAATTTATAGACAATCTGCCAAAAGTTTATGGAATATATACTGGAGGTTTTCTTGTATTTATAATCTTAATGGCAATAGCTGAACAAGCGGGCATGTCTGCAAAAGCAATAGGAATTTGTTTTGTAGCATTTACTGTAAGTATCTATGCTATAATTGGTTATCTATCACGAACACTTCAATTAGATGCCTATTACGTAGCTGGAAGACAAGTTCCAACAGTATTCAACGGAATGGCGACTGCAGCAGACTGGATGTCTGGTGCTTCATTCGTTGCAATGGCTGGTGGTATTTACTTCAAGGGCTATGGATATATGGCGCTTCTAGTTGGATGGACTGGTGGATACGTACTAGTGGCTTCTTTATTAGCACCTTACTTAAGAAAATTTGGCTGTTACACAGTTCCAGATTTTATTGGTACAAGGTATGGTGGTAACATAGCAAGACTGTCTGCAGTATTAGTTTTAACAGTAGCTTCATTCACTTATGTGACTGCACAGATTAACGCAACAGGAACTATTGCTTCAGTAGCATTAGATATTCCTTTTGAAATAGCTGTGTTTGTTGGCCTAGCAAGTATATTAATATGTTCTATGCTTGGTGGAATGAGAGCGGTTACTTGGACTCAGGTTGCACAATATATTGTGTT
>JAPYTV010000067.1 GCA_029941985.1 Candidatus Pelagibacter sp.
ATGAAAAGCTCCTTAGATTGGGCTTTTGCATCAGCGTTAGGAGCTATGCTGTTAGTTGGCGTTTTAACTATTTATTGGATTTACAACAAATTAGTAGGAATAGATAATATTAAATTAGGATAGAACTTTATGTCATTACCAAAATATACACCTTTAAATTATAGACTATGGCATTACACTTATTTAATTATTTGTGGTCTAGTATTTTTCTTTTTAATAGCACCACTTTTTGTAATTTTGCCACTTTCATTTAATGCTGAGCAATACATTCACTTTTCAGCAAAAATGTTAGCACTAGATCCAGAAGGTTTTTCTCTAAGATGGTATGAAGATATGATTTGGGGAACCAAAAACCCTTGGGGATTAGCAGCAAAAAATAGTATCATTATTGCTTTCTTTGCAACAATTGGATCAACAATACTTGGAACTGTTGCTGCGCTAGGTTTAAGTAGTAGACATATGCCATATAAAGGTGCAGTTATGGCATTATTAATTTCACCAATGATAGTTCCATTAATTATTTCTGGAACTGCAATATTTTTCTTCATGGCAAAAGTAGGACTGGCAGCAACGCATACAGGAATTATTTTGGCGCATATAATTTTAGGTACTCCTTTTGTAGTAATAACGGTTACAGCAACATTAACTGGATTTGATCATAGTGTAACAAGAGCTGCAGCTAGTTTAGGTAGCAATCCTGTAAATACTTTTATGAAAGTAACGTTACCATTAATTTTACCAGGTGTAATTTCTGGGGCTTTATTTGCTTTTGTAACATCATTTGATGAAGTTGTTGTTGTGTTATTTTTAGCAGGACTTGAAAACACAACCATACCTATTCAGATGTGGGTTGGATTAAGAGAGCAGTTAAGCCCAACAATAATGGCTGTAGCAACATGTTTAATTATAATGTCTACTTTAATTTTAGTTACTGCAGAACTTCTTAGAAGAAGATCTGAGAGACTAAGAGGAATTAATCGGTAATTTATTTACTAATTTCAATTTTTTTATTATAAACATCTCTGCAATTCTTAAATCTTATGGAAATTAAAAAAGTAGTAGTTATTGGTTCAGGAACAATGGGAAGTGGTATTGCAGCACATTTATGCAATGCAAATATTCCAGTTACATTACTTGATTTAAAAACAGAAATAAGTGAACAAGCTAGAGATAAAATTCACAAGTCAAAACCACCTCTTTTATTAGATAAATCAAAAATAAGTAATATTAAAGTAGGTAATATTTTAGACAATTTTTCAGAAGTAAAAGAAGCAGATTGGATAGTAGAAGCAGTTGTTGAAAGAATAGATATTAAACATGATATCTATGAGAAAATATTTAAAGAAAGAAAAAAGGGAGCAATAGTTTCTTCAAACACATCATCAATACCTATCAAAGTTTTATCACAAAACTTAACAGAAGAAGAAAAAAAAGATTTTTGTATTACTCACTTTTTTAACCCGGTAAGATATATGGGCCTTTTAGAGATAGTAAAAAATGAAAATAATGATTTAGAAAAAATAAAAGCATTAAAAAAATTTTGTGAAACTGAACTTGGAAAAGGTGTCATTGTTTGTAATGATACTCCAGGATTTTTAGGTAATAGAGTAGGTGTTTATGCGATGCAAATTGCTATGACGGAGGCATTCAAAATGAAGCTATCCATTGAGGAAGCCGATGCTATTTTTGGAAGACCCATGGGAATCCCAAAAACAGGAATATTTGGTCTATATGATTTAATAGGAATAGATTTAATGGCAGATGTCCTAAAGAGTTTTATTAAAGAATTGCCAAAAACCGATAACTTTCATGAAGTTGCAAAAGAAATACCTTTAGTAAAAAATTTAATAGAAACAGGATATACAGGCCGTAAAGGTAAAGGTGGTTTTTATAGAATTAATAAAACTGATGGAAAAAAAGTAATGGAAGCATTGAACCTTGAAACAGGTGAGTATCATGTAAGTAAAAAAATTAATATTAAATCTGAAAAAGTAGACTTAGTAGCTTTGATTA
The DNA here is from genome assembly GCA_029941985.1 of Candidatus Pelagibacter sp. GTDB lineage: Bacteria > Pseudomonadota > Alphaproteobacteria > Pelagibacterales > Pelagibacteraceae > Pelagibacter. The sequence continues at coordinate 2,014 of JAPYTV010000067.1, forward strand.
ATAGAGATGATAAATATGGAAAATATGCATGGTCAGTTACTTCAAAAATTATTAAGTATGCATCATCTTTGGTTCCAGAAATTACAAAAGAATTTAACGATATAGACGAAGCTATGAGGCTAGGTTTTAACTGGACGAAAGGTCCATTTGAAATGCTTGAAGAAATTGGTGTGAATAATTTTTTTAATAAAGTTGATGAATATGGAAATAATGACTTCTTAGAAAATTTAGCTAAATCTAAAAATGAAAAATTTTATGGTGAAAGACAAAAGTATACCGACATTGAAACATTAGGAAAAGTTAAAAAGAAAGCAACAAGTATTGATGGAAATAATTCTGCACAAATTTATAGGTTTAAAGATTACAACATCGTTGAATTTACAACTAAAGCTAATGCTCTTGATTATAATTCAATGGATGCTTTAAAGAAAGCAACAGACAAACCTTTAATTATAATTAATGAAAGTATGCAATTTTCTGCAGGTGTTAATTTAAGTTACACAATGGATTTTGCTGACAAGGGTGACTTTAAATCTATAGAAAAATTTATTAGATATTTTCAAGAAACTTGCAACCATCTTAAGTATTCTGATTGTCCAGTTATTTCTGCGCCATCAGGATTAACTCTTGGAGGGGGGGTTGAAGTAATGGTTCATAGTAATTTTGTTGTGTCACATACTAATATTGTTGTTGGCTTAGTTGAAACAATTGTTGGATTAACCCCAGCAGGAGGCGGATGTAAAGAGATGTTAGCTAGATGGCTTGAAACAGAAGAGGCTAAAAAGGACCCACACTACGCCCCATTAAAAGTATTTGATATTATTGGATATGCTAAAACCGCAACATCACCGGTGGAAGCTGAACCAATGATGTATTTAAGAGCCGAAGATAAAAAAATAATGAATAGAAATAGTTTATTAGAAGTTTCAAAAAAAATTTTAGAAGAAAATAGAGAATTTAAAGCTCCGAGTGAAATAAAATTCAACCTACCTGGAAAAACAGTAAAAAATGAAATGATTAAAATTTTAGAAAAACTTTATAATGATAAAGTAATTCTAGATCATGGAATGGAAGTTGGAAAAGAATTAGCCCATGTTTTAAGCGGCGGAAATACTACAATAGATAAAATATTATCCGAAGAAGATATGTTTAAATTAGAGCTAGATTCTTTTATGAGATTAATAGAAACTAAAAAAACTCAAGAAAGAATTAAACATACTTTGGCAACAGGAAAACCTTTAATAAATTAAATTAGCAGTTCGCTAATATTTTTATCTAATTTTTTTTGAAAACTTTTATCATTACCTGGGTTTGCAGCACAGTGTCCATAAGGTGAATCAACAGGCCTTAAAGATGCTCTATTAATAAATTTTTTTTCATACACATTATCTTCTGTTCTAAAATATAAGTCTTGATTGCAAGGCATTAAAATTGTTTTTGCTTTGATTGACTTAAGAGCCTTAATATAGTTACCTTTATAGATTGGACTATTACTTATGTCATTTAATTGCCAAGTTTTTAGTTTACACAAAAGGTCATTAGCATCCCAATTTTTTGCATGATCATTACCCCAATCATCTAGTAAATTTTTTACATTCTCATATCCAATTTTTTTATAAAGTTTTTTTCTATAAAAATCTTGAGAAAAAGCCCAACCAGCATATACACGACCAAATGCTTTTAAGCCTGCAATAGGTTGTTTTTTATATTTACCATTTTTCCAATTTGCATCGGTTATTAATGCAGCTTTTATACCTTCTAAAAAAACATGATTATGTATTGAGGTTTTTGATGATGCGCAGAAAGGAAGAATTGCCTTAACTATATTAGGGTATTGAGCTGCCCATTGATAAGATTGACAACCAGCCATAGACCAGCCAGCTACTAATGCAATTTTTTTTATTTTAAGTTTTTTAGTTATAAGTTTGTGCTGACAATAAATATTATCCCAAAGTGTTATTTCTGGGAATTCAGACCCTTTTTGGGATTTAATTGTGTTACTTGGCGATGAAGATAAACCATTACCGAACATATTAATTGAAACAATAAAATATTTATTAGGGTTTATTGCTCTATTTTTTCCAATAAAACCTTCGTTACGTTTATGCGTTCCAGTATAAAATGTAGGAAGTAAAATAACGTTGGATTGATCTTTATTTAATTTACCGTAAGTTTTGTAAATTAATTTAGCCGACTTTAAGACCTTACCAGATAAAAGTTTAATATTTCCTAAATTAAATTGTGCATATTTTTGCATTAATAAAGACGAAGGTATTCTTTTACTTCCCAATCTGTAACTGCTTGATGATATCTTTCCCATTCATCATTTTTGTATGCAAGTAATGATTTCTTCATCACAGAGCCTAAAACTTCATCAGTTAATTTGTTATTCTTAAGAGCTTCAATTGCCATTAGCAAATTTCTTGGAAGTCTTTTAATTCCAAGCTTTTTAAATTCACTTTCTGTCATAT
>JAPYTV010000068.1 GCA_029941985.1 Candidatus Pelagibacter sp.
GCTTAATCATTATTGATTTACAGTATATACTTATTATAAATTCAAGTTAAATATACCTTATGCTTTCAAATAAAGAAATTGTTTGTCCCAATAACTTATTAGATGTGGCTCATAAAAAAAAGGTAGTTAGAGCTGCTATTGTAAATGCAGGTAAACCTTTACCGATGCTTTCTGTTCAAGATGCTGTTAATGAAAATTTAATCGAACCTATTTTTATTGGTGATAAACAAGAAATTCTAAAATGTGCTGAGCAATTAAAATGGGATATTTCAAGTTATGAAATAATTGATGAGCCAATAGAAAACAATACAGCTGCTATAGCTGCAAAACTTGCTAGCAAAGATAAAATAAAGATTATTGTTAAAGGTCATATTCATACTGACATCTTAATGAAAGAGGTTTTAAAAAGAGAGTATAATTTACTTGGAAAAACTAGACTAAGCCACATATGGCATATGACTACTACCAAGATTGACAAACCCCTTATAATTACAGATGGAGCTTTAAATGTTTTGCCTAATGTAAAAACAAAAATGCATATTCTAAGAAATGTAATTGATTTTTCAAATCGTATAGGAATAGATAGACCAAAAGTTGCTGTGCTTTCAGCAACTGAAGAAATTTTAGATAGTATACCAAGCTCTATCGATGCAAATGAAATAACAAAACTAGCAAAAGAAGATAACTTAAATGCCGATGTATTTGGGCCTTTAGCTTTCGATAACAGTATTTCAAAAAAATCTGCAGCTATAAAAGGTGTTAAAAATATTGTTGCTGGCGAAGCTGATGTATTGTTAGTTCCAAGCGTTGAAAGTGGAAATAGTTTAGTTAAAATGATGATTTATTTTATGGGTGCTTGTGCTGCCGGTGTTGTGGTTGGAGGTAAAGTTCCTGTTGTAATTACTAGTAGATCAGACGAAGCGCAAGCAAGATTAGCTTCAATTGCTGCTGCCATTGTTGCATTAGACTAATTCAGCATTGAGTTTTTATTATTAATGCTTTAAATAAGGTTTCAAAAATGAGGAAGAATAATGACTATAACATACTTAAAAAAATCACCAAAAACTTCGTCAACTGACGACTCTAAAACTACAGAAATTGTAAAAAATTTATTAAAAGATATTGAAGAAAAAAAAGAACAAGCGTGTATAGATTTAACAAAAAAATTCGATAAATATGATGGTGATATTATAATCTCTAAAGAAAGAATTGAAGAAATTAAAAAAAATTTAGATCAAAAAACAAAAGACGATATTCAGTTTTCTTTCGATAGAGTTAAAAAATTTGCAGAAGCTCAGTTAAAAAATTATGGACAAGACTTTGAAGTAGAACTTTCTCCTGGATTATTTGCTGGACAAAAATTGATTCCTGTAAACACTGCTGGCTGTTATATACCTGGTGGTAGATATGCTCATATTGCATCTGCAGTAATGAGTGTAACAACAGCAAAAGTTGCTGGCGTAAAAAATGTAATTGCTTGTAGTCCTCCTAAAGAAGGTGTGGGTGCTCATCCAACAATAGTTTATACAGCTGATTTATGTGGTGCTGATGTTATTTTAAATTTAGGTGGAGTACCTGGAGTAGCTGCAATGACCAATGGATTATTTAAAAATCCTCCAGCTGATATAATAGTTGGACCTGGTAACCAATTTGTTGCTGAGGCTAAAAGAATTTTATTTGGTAAAGTCGGAATTGATTTGTTTGCTGGTCCCACAGAAATTGCCGTAATAGCAGATGATAAAGCTGATGCAGAAATGGTTGCTGTTGATTTAGTTGGTCAAGCAGAACATGGTTATAATTCTCCTGCTTGGTTATACACAACTAGCAAAAGAGTTGCTGATGTAGTAATGAAAAGAGTTCCAAAATTAATTGCTGATTTACCAGAGGTCCCTAGAACAAGTGCAGAAGCTGCCTGGAGAGATTATGGTGAAGTTATACTTTGTGACACTGATGAAGAGATGGCAACAATCAGTGATGAATATGCACCAGAACATTTAGAGATTCAAACTCAGAACTTAGAGTGGTTTCATAAAAGATTAAAAAACTATGGATCTTTATTTATTGGTGAAGAAACGACTGTTGCCTATGGAGATAAATGTTCAGGAACAAATCACATTTTACCTACAAAAGGTGCTGGTCGATATACTGGTGGTTTGTTTGTTGGTAAATTTATTAAAACTTTAAGTTTTCAAAGAATGACTAAAGAATCTACAAAAACTGTAGGTGCTGCATGCGCCAGAATATCCAGATACGAGGGTATGGAAGCTCATGCAAGAACTGGAGATGTAAGGCTAAGAAAATATGGATTTTCTAACTAATTAACTTTCTGGTTTAAAAATTAAACATAAACCATTATTGCAAAATCTTTTTTTTGTTGTTCCAGGTCCATCATCAAAAACATGTCCGTGATGTACTCCACAATTAGCACAATGATATTCTGTTCTTTTCATTCCTAATGAATAATCAATTTTAGTCTTAAAAGCACCTGGCAGTGATTCAATAAAAGAAGGCCAGCCAGTTGCACTATCAAATTTTGTATTTGATGCAAAAAGTTTTGCACCACAATTAGCACAATGAAAAAATCCATTTCTTTTTTCATAATTTAAGAGCTAGAATGTGGACGTTCTGTAGCTTCATTAAACATTATTTTTTTTTGTTCTTCGGAAAGTTTTAGATTAATAATTTTTTTTGTAGCTGAATATAATAATCTATACATTGATTTTCCCTCTTTAAATTGATTTTATTATGACTATATAAATCAATATAAATTGATAATCAACATTAGCAAAAAACTATGAAAAAATTTTTACAATCAATAATTGACAGAGACCCTGCGGCAAAATCTAAGTTAAGCATAATTTTAACCTATCCAGGTGTAAAAGCCGTGTTCTTTCATCAGATAGCACATTTTTTTTGTTTAGCTAAATTTGATCTCATCGCTAGAATTATTTCACAGTTTTCAAGATTCTTAACTGGTATTGAAATTCATCCAAAAGTAAAAATTGGGAAAAATTTATTTATTGATCATGGTATGGGAGTTGTGATTGGTGAAACTTCTGAAATTGGTAACAATGTAACAATTTACCATATGGTAACACTTGGAGGAATTTCACCAAGCATTAATTCAAATGAACAAAGGTCTATTAAAAGACATCCAACTTTAAAAGATAATGTTGTAATTGGTTCAGGAGCTCAAATTTTAGGACCAGTTATTATAGGAGAAAATTCAAAAATTGGAGCTAATGCAGTTGTTACTAAAGATGTTCCTGATAATGCGATTATGATTGGAATTCCTGCAAAAAATGTTGGCACAACAACTCAAGAATTTAAGCCTTATGGTATTGCACCTGGAAGTGATACGAAATTAGATTGATGAAAAACTATCAAGATAATTTAATACAAGGAATTGGAAATACACCATTAATAAAACTAAGAGCAGCCTCAGAGATAACTGGATGCAATATTTATGGCAAAGCAGAATTTATGAATGCTAGTGGATCAGTAAAAGATCGTGCAGCACTTGCATTAATTAGAGATGCAGAAGAAAAAAAATTAATTTCTAAAGGCGGAACGATAGTGGAAGGTACTGCTGGTAATACAGGTATAGGTTTATGTCTTCTTGGTAATTCACTTGGTTACAAAACAATTATTGTAATGAATGATAATCAAACTCAAGAAAAAAAAGATCTTCTTAGAAACATTGGCGCTGATTTAAGATTAGTTCCACCCAAACCTTATAAAGATGATGCTAATTTTGTAAAAGTTGCAGCTAGACTTGCTGATGAATTAAGACCATCAAACAATAACGGTGTTATATGGGCCAATCAATTTGATAATGTTGCAAATGCTAAAGGTCATTACGAAGGAACTGGAAGAGAAATTTGGCAACAAACAGAAGGTAAAGTGGATGCTTTTGTATGTTCATCTGGAACTGGTGGAACAATCTCTGGTGTAAGTAATGCTCTTAAAGAAAAAAATAAAGATATTAAAATTTACCTATCGGACCCAAAAGGATCCTCTCTTTATAACTATATAAAGAATGGTGAATTAAAAGCTGAAGGTGGTTCGATTACTGAAGGAATTGGCTCTAGCAGAATAACAAAAAACTTTGAAAATGCTAAAATTGATGATGCCTATTCTATTGATGATCATGAAGCATTACTATTATTATTTGATTTGATTAAAAATGAAGGTTTAAGCTTAGGTACAAGTTGTGGAATTAATATTGCAGGAGCAATTAAATTAGGTAAAGAACTTGGTCCAGGAAAAACAATTGTTACAATTCTTTGTGACAAAAGTGATAAATATAATTCAAAAATGTTTAATAAAACTTTCCTTCAAGAAAAAGGTTTGCCTTGTCCTGATTGGATTTAAGAATAAATCTTATCTGCTAAACCGTAACAAAGTACTGCACTTAAAATTGTGA
>JAPYTV010000069.1 GCA_029941985.1 Candidatus Pelagibacter sp.
TTAAGTCTTTTCTTTCAACAATTAAATCTACAAAACCAGTTTTTTCAACATATTCACTTCTTTGAAAACCTTCTGGTAACTCTTCACGTACTGTTCCTTGAATAACTCTAGAACCAGCGAAAGCTATAAGCGCTCCTGGTTCTGCTAAATGAATATCACCTAACATTGCATAAGATGCCGTAATTCCTCCAGCTGTAGGGTCAGTTAGTACAACAAGGTATGGTAAGTTGTTTTTTTTAAGCTCGTTAATGGCTAAAGTTGTTCTAGTCATTTGTGAAAGTGAAATTAATGACTCCATCATTCTCATGCCACCACCAGATGTAAAAACTACAAACGGTTGTTGGTTTTCGATTGCATTTTGAACTCCATATAAAAAAGCTTCACCTTCAGCAGCGCCAATTGAGCCACCTATAAAATTAAAATCTGAAGCAATAGCTGTAATATTAATATTATTAATATTTGATTTAACAACCATCATACCACAATCCATTCCAGTTTTATTCCTAGCAGTTTTTAATCTATCTTTATAAGATTTGGAATCATTCCAGCTTAAAGGATCATCCTGAGGAATAGGTGTTTTTAAAATTTCATAATTATTTTTTCCAAAAACTATATTAAATCTTTGTTTGCAATTTAGTTTATGATGTTTATTACAAGATGGACATACCCAAAGGTTTTCTTCTAAATTTTTTTTTAAAATTGGACCTTGACAACAAGAAGTCCAATCGCTGCTTGCAATTTCTTCTTTACTAGCACGTTTTTTGATGACTTTTTTTATTTTTTCACCAAATTTTAAAGCTTTAGTTATCCAGTTCATGATATTTTTTTTCTTAACTTTTTAACAATATTAGTTACATTTGTGACAGGATTTTGTCGCTTTTCAACTGATTTTGAAATTTCTTTACATAAAGCGCTACCAACCACTAATCCATCAGCCTTTTTTAAAGAGGCAATTGTTTTTTCAGTAATTCCAAAGCCAATTACAATATTTTTATTCTTATTGAATTTTTTAATCTTATTATATCTTTCAAGAATCTTCTTAGGAGAAACTTTTAATTTTCCACCAGTCGTTGATAGCATACTAATATAGTAAACCATATCATGCGAGTCTTTGATAATTTTTTTCATTCTATTTAACGATGTAGTAGGAGATACTAATTGAATAAAATTAATATTTTTTTTCTTACACTTTTTAGCAAAATCTTTGTTTTCAGGATAAGGTAAATCAACAACAATCAAACCATCTACGCCTACTTTTTTACAAATATTAATAAAGTTATTATCACCATACTGGTAAATCACATTGTAATAACCCATCAATATTACAGGTTTAGTTTGTTTTGATTGTTTAAAATCTTTAACTATTGAAAAAACATCTTTAATTTTTATACCATTTTTTAGTGCTCTATAAGCACTAGATTGAATTTGGCCACCATCTGCAATTGGAGTGTTGTGAGGAAAACCTATTTCACAAATGTCAGCATAATTAGCAATAGATTTTAATATCTCTAATGATTTCTTTTTATTATTATCTCCTGCAACAGTGTATGTAAGTAGAGCAGGCCTCTTTTCATTTTTAGTTTTTTTAAAAGCAGAGTTGATTAAAGACATTTTATTTAAACTTTCCTAATCTTACTTTTAGAATATCCCGGTCTTTCTTTGCATCACCACACGAATTTACTATGACGACTGTATCCTTACTTAACTTTGGTGAAATTTTAATTGCTTCAGCAAAAGCATGACATGGCTCTAAGCTAGGGTTTATCCTTTCAAGCTTTGTTACAAGTTTATAAGCATTTAATGCAGCTTCATCAGTTGCAGATGTATATCTTGCTCTTTTTGTATCTTTTAAAAGACAGTGAATAGGTGAGACACCCGGATAATCTAATCCTGCAGATATAGATTCAGTATCATTGATCTGTCCTTCAGCATTTTGACAAACATATGCTGCTGCTCCATGTAAAATTCCAAGTTTTGCACTGTTCGTTAAAGGCGCTGCATGAAGTTTAGAATTCTTTGGTCCACCAGCCTCAACTCCAATTAATTCAATTTGTTTTTTATCATAATCGATAAATTCACTCCAAAAACCATAAGCTGAACTTCCACCACCCACACAGTTAATTAGTTTTATTTTTTTTGGGATTGTTTGAAATTCAGATTCAATCTGTATCTTTAGTTCTCTTGAAATTTGAGCTGTGCTCCAACCACAAATTTTAACGAATATATTTGGACCAACTGTTGAACCGATACACATATGAGTGTTATTGCAGTTTGATACCCAATATCTCATGCACTCACTAACCGCATCAACGAGTGTTTGACTGCCTGAGTAAACAGGTACAATTTCAGCACCATTTTTTCTCATTGCTGTACAATTTGGTTTTTGTCTCTTCATGTCTTTTATACCCATGAATATTTTACATTTAAGACCAAATTTTTTAGCAGCCATACTTAACATCTTTCCAGCATAACCAGCTCCAGTATCTCCCACGATGTATTTCTTACCAGCCAATTTACAGATTAAGGCATGAACAGTAGCATTATAGATCTTATGAGCACCTCCGTTAGCTTCAGATACCATTTTAGCATATATTTGAGCACCACCTAGATGCCTTGACAGATTTTGAAGTTTTTTAAATGAAGTAGGAGAACCAATATAGTTCTTAAAATAATAATCTCTTTGTTTTAGGAATTTTTTATCATATCTAATCCTTTCAAAAAGGTCAGTTAGATCTTCAACAGGTTTTTTTAAGGTTTCAGGGATAAAATTTCCACCAAATTTACCACCCCAAAATCCACTTTTGTCATGTTGATCGATTAAAGGAATTTTTTTTTTAAGCTTCATTATTAATTTGTTTAATTTTTTTTAAAAAAATATCTATTTTTGAAATATCTTTCAACCCAGATGTTTCTAGGCCCCCAGAAATATCTATAATATCTGCTATTTTTTTGTAATTTTCAAGGTTATCTTCTATTTGAATGTTACCTGCTAACATTAATTCTTTATTAAGTTTTAAATTTTTAATTAATTTATGATCAAAAGATATGCTTTTTTCATAACCTTTACTATCAAATAAAAATATATCAGCAACATTTTTATAATTTTGATATTTTAAAACATCGTTTTGATTATTTACTGTAATCGCAATAATAATTTTTTTATTATATTTTTCTTTAATCGATTTGACTTCACGTGGTGTACAATTATAAATTTGATAATAATCAAAAGGTAATATTTTAATTTTTTCCAACATATCTTCATTAGGTCTTACTAGCACCGCAACATAATTAGAGATTTTTTTATTAATTTTTAAAAGTTCTTTAAGCTTATTGTACTCAACAAATCTTTTGGATTTTGGATAGTTAACTATGAAACCAATATATTGAGGCGGATGAGGGTGATTAGTTAGGTATATTAAAGTTTTAATATCTGAGATTCCACAAATTTTTGACTTCATCTATTTAATTGATAAAAGGATATTTTGTATATTTTTTTTTGGGTCACCCTTGGTAATAGGTCGACCAATTATCAAACAATCACTTCCAGCTTTAATGGCATCATTAGCATTCATAGTTCTTTTTTGATCATCTATATCATCACTCATTCTAATGCCAGGAGTAAAGCATTTAAGTTTAGGTGCAATTTGTTTAATCATTTTTATTTCTAATGGACTACAAATAACACCATATAAATTTGAATCCTTTGCAATTTTAACTAGTCGTAAAACTTGATCTTCAACTTTATCTTTAAAACCTAAACTTGCTAAACCTCCATCACTAAAACTTGTAAGAACAGAAACTCCTAACAAATTTATATTTATTTTTTGCGCAGATTGATTTGCAGCTTTAAGAGCTTCTAAACCATTTAGTAAATGTACCGTTGCATAATTTACGTTTAATTGTTCAAGCGACTTTACTGACTCAATTAGAGTATTTTTTATATCAAAAAACTTTCCATCATAGAAAATAGGTTTTTTGAATTTTGAAAGTTCTCTTATTTCTTCTGGACTTCTTTGAGTAATATATTGTAGTCCAATTTTAATTCCTGAAATATCTTTATGAATCAAATCTAGTAGATCTAATATTTCCTTTTGGCTTGATACATCACAGGCTACGAAAATATTTTTATTCTTCATTGTTTAATTTTTTAAACAGTTCTTTTGCCATTTTAAAGTGAATTGTTTTTTTTTGTGGTGTATTAACTTTTTCACCAGTTTTAGGATTTCGTGATATTCTTGCTTTTTGAATGTTTGTTGAAAAAACACCAAATCCTCTTAATTCTACACGATC
>JAPYTV010000070.1 GCA_029941985.1 Candidatus Pelagibacter sp.
TAATTAAACCTTCTTTAATTGGAGTAAATGTTGCATCAATATGAATTGGATAAGGGTCACCAGGAAAATTAACAGAATGAACTCTATGATCTTTAAAATGTCTTTTAATCCAATCAATTCCTTTTAAATTAGTAGTAAAGCCATGTTGAACAACTAAGTCCTTTCCAAATCTCAAAACATCGGCAGCATCAAATAATGGTTCTTCTTCTGTGGTTACAAAGAATTTATCTTCAGTCCACTCTAGTCTTTTTTGAATTCCAATTTTATCTGACAAATAATCTTTCCTATAATCTAAATCTGTTAATCTTGGTTTTGGAGCTGACTCATGTTTCATATTTGGATCAGCATTATAATATTTTTTTAACAAAGGTCTGTAACATAGATATTCAAACCATCTGCATCTATAACTCATTGTGGCTTCTAAAATTTCACTTCCTACTGTTAATAAAACATCTCTAGGTGGCATACATCCAAACATTGTTTCAGCTTCCCAGTCAGGCGTAGAAGTTTTTTGATTAAAATCTATTGGATCGGGTCTGTCGACTTTAATGCCTTTTTTTATCAACATATTAGAGAAATCATCTAACAATTGATTTGCTCTATCAACTGCGTCTTTAGTTCTTGGGCCAAATTGCCCTCGCATGTCTGAGTCTTCTGGTACTTTTGCATCTAACGCTGGTTCTGGTGCTGGAATACAAGTGCCATCAGCCTTACCAACAATTACATGTTTTAAAGGATCCCATTCATTCCAGCTATTAACAATGGTTTTTCTTTCACTCATAAATTATGATTTAATAATATTATGTTCAGGACCAAAAGGAAACTTTGTAATGTTTTCTGCATTGTTTTTTCCAATAATTAAAATATCATGCTCTCTATAGCCCCCTGCTCCAGGGTTTCCTTCTGGAATCATTATCATTGGCTCCATAGAAATAACCATATTTTCTTCTAGCACTGTATCAATATCTTCTCTCAACTCTAAGCCAGCTTCACGTCCATAAAAATGTGATAACACACCAAATGAATGACCATAACCAAATGTTCTGTATTGAAGATAACCAAGTTGAGCAAATAAATCATTTAGCTCATGACATATATCTGAGCATTTAACCCCAGGTTTAATCAATTCTAGTCCCCTTTTATGAATCTTAATATTCGCCTCCCATATTTTTAATGAAGCATCATCAGCTTCATCTACAAAAAGAGTTCTCTCTAGTGCTGTGTAATATCCCGAAATCATTGGAAAAGTATTTAAAGAGAGAATATCTCCTGAGCTAAGTTTTCTAGAGGTTTTGGGGTTATGTGCGCCATCTGTATTTATTCCCGATTGGAACCAAACCCAAGTATCCATATATTCTGCATCAGGGTAAGTTTTTGCAATTTCTCTTTCCATTCTATCTCTACCTGCTATTGCAATTTCTAACTCACTTTCACCAATTCTAATATTTTTTACCATTTCTTCACCACCAATATCAGCAATCCTTGCACCATTTTTAATGATTTCTATTTCTTCAGCAGATTTAATCATTCGTAGTTGCATTAAATCTTTTGACACATCACAGAATACTGAAAATGTAAAAATAGATGAAATTTTTTCTTTAATATCTAAAGTTACATGGTCATTTTCAATACCAATATTTTTTGGCGGCTCATCTCTTCCAATAATCGAAACAATTGCTTTTAAGAAATTATCTCTTTTCCAGTCAGTAAAAATTACATTGTTACAATGTGATCTTCTCCATGGCTGACTTGCATCTATGTTTGCTGAAATTGTTGAGATTTTATCTTTTGTTATAACACATCCATACGGTCTACCAAAAGAACAATAAATAAAACCTGTATAATAAGCGATATTGTGCATCGAAGTTAAAATAATCATATCAAGATTATTTTCACTCATCACACTTCTTAAATTACCTACTCTTCTTTGATACTCTTTATCTGTAAAAGGAAGTTTTGCCTTTTCACCATTCTTTAAAGTAAAAAAATCTGGTCTTTCCATAAATTAATTTAAAGCAATAAATCTTCTATTAGTTTTAATTGTAAGACTATAATAAATAATAGACATAAAAAGAAAAAATCCACCAATAACAGTGTTCGTAGATGGTATTTCATTTACTCCAAATAAAGGTAGCCATATCCAAAAAATACCACCAATTACTTCTGTAAGTGAAAGTAAAGTTAATTCAGCTGCAGGTATAGCTTTTGAGCCTATAGAATATAAAATTAAACCCATGCAAACAAGTGTTCCATGTAATGAAAACATTACACCATTATAACTTGATGAAAAAAAATTTAATCCATTGTTTAAAATAAAGATGGTTGATAAGGCAACACAAAAAAAACCTGCAAAAGCAACAGTAGTAAACTTGGGCGTTTCCTTTCTCCATCTTAATGATACTGAAAAAACTGAGAAACCAATTGACGAGGTCATACCAAAAATTAAACCTAACAAAGAGTTTTTTTCAGTATTTCCAAAAGCAATGATGATTATTCCAAGAGTAGCTATAAGTATAGCTATCCAAACATTTAAAGAAATTTTTTCTTTTAAAAATAAAAATCCTACTAATGCAGTAAAAAATGGCATTGCAGCTAAGCAAAGTAAAGTAACGGCTGCACTAGTATTAGTAATTGAGTATATAAATGTGACCATCGCTATTCCAAGTCCTGAACCACCAATAATACCTGAAAAACCTATTCTAAAATAATTTTTATAAAAATTAGGACCTTCTTCAAAAAATAAATATAAGTTTAAGAGTATAAAAATTGTTAATCCTCTAGCAAAAATATACTGCCAAATAACTAGTTGTGGTTCACTCATATAGCGAACCACTAAAGGACCAAAAGACCAAATTAAACCCGAAAATAAAACAACAGGTATCGCTATTTTTTCATTTTTTAACTCAAACATTATGAGCTATTTAATGCCAATTAAATTGGACTACAATAAAAATGATATCTATTTAAAAATATTAAAATTAGGTCTGGTAGGTGAATAACATTCAATTAATTCTCCTTTTTTAAATTTTGATTGACCTTCATTAAAGACCCCCCATACATTGGAGTCTACAAATGACTTTATCCTGAAAGACTCTTGACCTTTTAAAATCTGAATTTCTAATTTTCCATTATTAGTTGAAGTCAATTTTCCTTTTAAAAATCTAGTAAATTTTTTACTTTTTTCAAAATTATTTTTTAATTTAGCTTTAAAAGGTTTTTCTTTTGAAATTCCAAGAATATTTAAAAGATATGGGCAAACAAAAAATCTAAAGCATGCAGCTGATGAAATAGGATTACCTGGCAAACCAAATATTGCTTTTTCTTTTTTACTTAATTTTGCAAATAAAATAGGTTTACCTGGTTTTATTGCAACACCTTTAAAAAAATTTGATAAATTAAATTTTGAAATAATAGACGGAACAAAGTCAAATTTTCCAGCAGAAACGGCTCCAGAAGTAATTAATATATCTATTTTTGATCTAATATTTTTATTAATAATATTTTCAAAAATTTTTTCATCTTTGTCTCTTAAGATTCCACCATCAATAAAATTAAACAAAAAATTATCAGATAATGATTTTATATAATAACTGTTAGAGTTTCTAACTTTCCAATCAACAATTTCTTTATTATTTGAAATTTCATTTCCTGTTGAAAAAAACAGGATATTTGGTTTTTTTTTAACATTTATTTTTTTAATACCCAAAGTCTTAAAGGCTAGAATATGTGATGGCTGAATTAAAGTGCCTTTTTTAATGATTAAATCTTTTTTTTTATAATCTGAGCCTGCATATCTTATATGTTGGTTTTTTTTTATTTTATTATCAATTAAAATATATTTTTTATCATAAATGTTTGGATAAAATTTAATTTGCTCAATTGGAATAATAGTATCAAAATATTTAGGTATTATTGCTCCCGTCATTATTTCTACTGTTTGAAATTTTTTTACTTTATCAATCTTTGGATTATCGCCAGCTGCTATTATTTTTAAGATTTCAAATTTTTCTAAATTATTTTTATTTAACTTAGTTGTTTCTTTAGAATTAATCGCAAATCCATCAAATGCTGCATTATTACCAGATGGATAATTAACTGATGAATAAATATTTGAAGCACAAACTCTATTTAATGAATCAAAACAATTTATTACTTCATTTTTAATTTTTATCTTTGAATTCAATAAAATTTTTTTTGCACTTTTATAATTAATCATTCTTAAATTTTTCTAAAATTTTTCTAGCTTTTTCAAGGTCTTCTTTCGTATTTATATT
>JAPYTV010000071.1 GCA_029941985.1 Candidatus Pelagibacter sp.
GAATCGTTGCCAACGATTAGGTAGAGGGTTCGATTCCCTTGACCCGCTCCATTAATTTAAATAAAAAAATAAAAAAAATTTGAAAATGAATGATCTCTTAAATAAAAAATGTAAACCATGTGAAGGAGGTCTTTTACCTTTCGATATTAATGAAATACATAAATATCAAAAAAAAATTGATGGTTGGAATGTAAAAAAAAACGAAAAAAATATTTTTTTTTTAGAAAAAAATTTTAAATTTAAAAATTTTTTAAATAGTCAAAATTTTATTAATAAAGTTGGAGAGATTTCAGAAGAAGAAGGTCATCACCCAGATATTTTATTTGGGTGGGGTTATTCAAAAATTTTAATTACTACACATGCGATAGAAGGATTATCTGAAAATGATTTTATTTTAGCTGCTAAAATTGATCAAATTTTTAATGTCTAAAATGTCTTGTCTTAGAAAAAATTAAAACAGTATTAGTTTGGTTAGCAAATTTGATTATTTCTTTATCTCTAATTGATCCAGATGGCTGTATTACAGCAGATACGCCTGATTGAACAAGTTTTTCTATTCCATCTACAAATGGAAAAAAAGCATCTGAGGCTGCCACTATGTCACCCTTTAAATTTTGGAATTTATTCATTTTATCTATGGCTATTTGACAGCTATCAAGTCTGCTTGGCTGACCAGAACCAATCCCTACTGTAGCTTCCTGACAAGCAAGAACTATTGAATTTGATTTAACATAGCGACATACATTAAATGCAAAAATTAAATTTTTCAATTGAGATTTATTTGGTTTCTTTTTGGAAACGATTTTAAAATCTTTAGGGGTGAATTTTTTTATATCTTCTGATTGAGCTAAAATAGACTCATTAACAGAATTAAAATTTACTAGATCTTTTACAACAAAATTTGATGCATCAATAATTCTCAAATTTTTTTTCTTTTTTAATATTTTTAAGGCCTCACTGTCAAAACCATTTGCAATTATGACTTCTAAAAAAATTTTATTTAATTCAAAGGCTAAACTTTTATTTATTTTATAGTTGCAAGAAACAATCCCACCAAAAGCACTAACTGGATCACTAGCTAAAGCAAATCGGTAGCTTTTTAGATTATTTTTGTGTACAGAAACTCCACAAGGATTTGCATGCTTAACTATTACAGTTCCTAAATTATTTGGCAAAGATTTTGAAATAGTTAAAGCTGAAAATATATCATTATAATTATTGTAACTAAGTTGTTTCCCATGAACTTGATCAATATTTAGCTTTGAATTCTTAGAGTAAATCGCACTTTCTTGATGTGGATTTTCACCATATCTTAATTTTTCAATTAAATTAGCATAAATAACTTTTTTTTTAGGGAAAATATTTTGATTAATTTTATTAAAGTAATTTGCAATAACAGCATCATAATATGCTGTTTCCGAAAAAGCTTCCGAGGACATTTTTTTTCTAAATTCCAAAGATGTACAACCATTATTTTTTTTGATTTCATTAATTAATTCTTCATATTGATTGGGCGATGTAATGACAGTTACATCATTATAATTTTTTGCTGCAGCTCTAACCATTGTTGGACCACCAACGTCGATATTTTCTATAATTTTTATGTGATTAGTTGTTTGTTCTAAAGTTTTTTCAAAGGGGTAAAAATTAACAATTACTAAATCTATTTCTTCAAAATTGTTATTTTTTAAATCATTTTTATGAGAGGTGTTGTTTCTTTTGCTTAAAATGCCCGCATGTATTTTAGGGTGTAAAGTTTTAACTCTACCATCAAGTATTTCAGGTGAGTGTGTATATTCTGAGACCTCAAGGCATTTAAATTTAAGTCTTTTAATTTTTTTATACGTTCCACCAGAACTAATTAATTCAATTTTACTTTTGGTTAAAATGTATAAGAGGTCTTTTAAATTTTTTTTATCAGAAATTGAAATTAAAGCTTTTTTTATTTTTTTCATTATATTTTTATTAGTTCCCATTTTATAGTCTGAATTTGATTTTGAGTCATTCCTGAAATAAAAATGTTTTGATTATCTATAAAAGAATTTTTTTTACCAAAATATAGACCGTTATCAATATTAATATCATTTTCAGCACAAGTGAATTTCCATCCTTCATTATCAAGCTCTATAAGTATTGACCTGTTGTCCTGAGTTTTCATTACCTTAGCGACTGGCACTAAATGAAATCTGATTTCGAAATTTATATTTCTAAAGTTATTTTTTGAGATTATTTTATCGTGACCAATAAATTTCAATTGTTCTGGGTAGAACTCAATTTCTCTATCATGAATGACTCCATATTCTTTTAAATAACCATCATGAGCCCCACTAATTTTCCAATAATTTTTTTCAAACACAACATTTTTTCTGATTATTTTTAAACCACGCGAAACTTTAGAACCTGAATTTGATGGTTTGGTAAATTTACAAGAAGATCTACTATCTAATATTAAAGTGCTATGTACTGCACTTGATTTTGATAATTCATTTAAGCGATGCTTTAAATTCTGAAAATATCCAGAATTACAAATTAATTTTTTACCCTTCGAAATAATTTCAAAAGATAATGCACCAGATTGATAATTTGTTGAAAACTTTTTTTCAGGACTAGATCCAATATCCATTATAAGAGAAATCTTTTTATTATTTAAGACCGCATATCCGCTAAGCTCATTAGTTTCATTTTTAAATCTATAACCAAGTTTTTCTAAATAAATATCAAATTCAGAGTTGTTATTTTCTTGATTTCCATTGAACAAAATATCTTTTTTATTATTTTGCCAAATAAAAGCATAGGCTTGGCCCAAGTAATATATTGTCTCATTGATATATTCTGGTATTTCACTTTGTGATTCCTTAAGCCACTCTCTTATTAATACAAAATATTTTAAATAAAAATTTAATTGTCTAATATTTCTTGATTTAGGAAAACCATCATTATCAAAAGAAAATTTTATTATTTTCTTTAATAAATTAAGCCCAAAATTTAAATAATCCGTCTTATCTTGATAAGAAAGGCCTGTTAAAATAATAGCAGCACAGCCTATCATTTTATCATCAACCCAGTCAGATCTTCCTATTTCATTGATTAGGTGGTTAATTTGTTTTTGGGTAATGTCATTGAATTTTTTCTTATAATTTGAATCTCCCTCTTCATAAGTTAGTTTAGAGTTTGAAACCCAAGCAATTATTCTTTTTGAAATAATGTCAACATTCCAACTTTTGGAATTATATTTATTATTTGCTTCTATCCAGTTTAAAATAACTGATTGCGTATTTTTTTTTGAAGATTTTAAATCCAAACTAAATAACCAAAAAAAACTATGGAGATTATTATAATTTTTTCCTCTTAAACTTTTGTTATTCCATACTGAATTTAGTGAATAATTTTCTATGTTAATTCTTTTTTTTTCATATTTTATTAAACAATCTAATAAACTTGGACTAGGTCTGTATTCCAAATTTTTATTATTGGTTGTAGAAATTTTTTTATTATAGATATTAGAGTTTAAATAGATCTCTCTAGTTTTTTTTGTGAATAATTGAAAAAAATTATTTATATAATTTAATGAATTCTTAAAAATCATTATTTTAACTTGATTTTAAAAGATCAATATTTTTTTTTATATTTCCATTATTATTTTTAAAAATTGTAGTCCCGGAGACAAGAATATTAGCACCTGCTTCAATGGCTAATTTACTATTATCAAAATTAATTCCACCATCTATTTCTATGTCAAAGTCTAATTTTTTATCATCTTTAATTTTTTTTAATACTTTAATTTTATCTAATACTTCTGGCATAAATTTTTGTCCACCAAATCCTGGATGTACACTCATAATTAAAATTAAATTTATTTCATTTAAAAGTTCCAAAACGACATTAATTTTTGTTTCAGGATTTAATGAAACGCCAACCTTTTTATTTAACTTTTTTATATGATGAATAGAATCTTTTAAATTATCAGTTGCTTCTGGATGTATTGTAATAATATCAGCCCCAGCATCAGCGTAGTCCCGTATATATTTGTGAACAGGAGAGATCATTAAATGAATATCAAATGGTAATTTTGTATATTTTCTTAAAGCTTTAATTGCAGGTGGACCTATAGTTAAGTTTGGAACAAAGTGGCCGTCCATAACATCCACATGAATCATGTCAGCTCCCCCATCTTCTAATCGTTTAATTTCATTACCTAATTGACTAAAATCAGCCGATAGTATTGATGGTGAAATTTTTATTTTTTTCATTGATT
>JAPYTV010000072.1 GCA_029941985.1 Candidatus Pelagibacter sp.
CCTAAAAGTTTTTTCACAATAGAATCTTATCTCAATATTCTAGGATTTTGTAGGACGAAACTATTACGAAACTATTACGAAAGCCCAAATAAACAAAAAATAAGTGTGTGTTTTTTAGTTGAATTTAATTATTATGGTTATAAACACTCACTAACGGAGAGATGGCTGAGCGGTTGAAAGCACCGGTCTTGAAAACCGGCGTGGGGGCAACTCCATCCTGGGTTCGAATCCCAGTCTCTCCGCCATTAATTAACTTTATAAACAAAGTTTCTAAATAATTCAGTAACATTGTTTATTTCAATTTCGATATGCATTTTTTGACCTTGATTAAATTTATAAAGATTTTCATCATCAATTTTTAATAAATCTGATAAATAAATTAACTCTTTATCTCTTAATATGTTTATATATTTTTTAACAAATGAACCTAGAAGCATATCCATTTCTTTGGTTCCTCTATAAATAGACCTATAAATAATTTTTTTTTTTAAAACATCAGTATTAATATTCATAAATTTTAATATATTATATTTAACATGAAAAAAATGAATAATTACGAATATTTATTATCGGATATAACAAAATTAAATGGTGTGGGAAAAAAAACCATGGAAATTTTAAAGAAGAAGAAGATTAATAACATATTTGACTTATTATGGAGACTACCAAAATCATATACCGATAGAAGCTTAACAAGTAAAATTAATGAATTACAAATAGGTCATGTACACACAATTAGAATTGTTCCAAAAAAATATTTATTTCCAAGAATAAGAAATTTACCTAATAGAGTAAATTGTGAAGATCTTACAGGTAAAATTGATTGTATTTTTTTTAATAGTTACGAAGGATATATAAAAAAGATACTACCATTAAATGAAGAAATAACAGTTAGTGGAAAAATTACTTTTTTTAAAAACAAATATCAAATAACAAACCCTACTTACGTTTCAACAGACAGTACTTTAATAGAGGCTGTTCACAATAAATATTCATTAACTGAAGGTATTTCTGAAAAGATATATAACAAAATAATATCACAAATATTAAAAGATCTACCATTGCTAAATGAATGGCACGATGAAGTAATATTAAAAAAATTTGGAAATCAATCGTGGAATGAATCAATAATTAAATTACATGATCCAAAAAATATTGCTAATTATAAATCAAATTTTTATAAAAGATTAGCCTATGATGAAATTCTATCATCATTCCTAGTAAATTCAGAAATAAGAAAAAAAATCAAAAAGATTAAAAAAGATTCAAAGAATTTTACAGATAAATCTTTTAAAAAAACAATATCAAAATTAAATTTTAAACTAACTAACGATCAAAAAAAAACATTAACTGAAATAAACAATGATTTATCATCTAAAAGTAAAATGTTTAGATTGCTTCAGGGTGATGTTGGAAGTGGAAAAACTATAGTTGCTCTAATTTCAGCTTTAAATGTAATTGAGTCAAATTTTCAAGTAGCTTTTATGGTCCCTACCGAAATATTAGCAAAGCAACATTTTATGCTTGCTAAAAAATTATTTCAAAAAGATTTAAATATAGAAATATTATCAAGTAAAAGTGAAAGTTCAGAAAAAAAAAGAATTATAGAAGGATTAAAAAAGAATACTATTCAAATGGTTTTTGGAACTCATGCAATTTTTCAAAAAAAAATTTTATTTAGTAAACTTGGCTACATAATAATAGATGAACAACATAAATTTGGAGTTAGACAAAGAAAATTACTTTCTGATAAGGGTGGTAAAAATTGTGATGTATTATTAATGTCAGCAACTCCTATACCAAGAACACTAACAATGTCTATTTATGGTGATATGGATGTATCTATAATTAGAGAAAAACCTAATCATAGAAAAGAAGTAAAAACATATAGCAAACTTGAAAGTAAAATTGATGATGTTATTAAATTTGTTAAAAATGAACTTGATGAAGGAAATCAGGTTTTTTGGGTTTGTCCATTAATTGAAGAGTCTAAAAAACTTGACCACCAATCTTCAATAAAAAAATTTGAATTTTTAAATAAAGTATTTCCAAAAAAAGTAGGTTTATTACATGGAAAAATTGACAATGAAAAAAAAGATCAAATATTAAATAAATTTCTTAATAAAGAATATAAAATATTAGTATCAACAACCATTATTGAAGTTGGAATTGATTTTCCTAATGCAAATGTAATTATAATTGAAAACGCTAATAAGTTTGGTTTATCACAATTACATCAACTTAGAGGAAGAGTTGGAAGAGGATCTAAACAAGCTAGCTGTATATTAATGTTTAAATCTAATCTAAGTGAAAATGCTAAAAAAAGAATTAATATTTTAAAAAGTTCTAATGATGGTTTTAAAATTTCAGAAGAAGATATGAAATTAAGAGGTTTTGGTGATTTATTAGGTTTTAAACAAAGTGGAGTAAAAAAATTTAGATTAGCAGATCCTATCCACAACGAAGACTTATTTCTATTAGCTGAAAAAGTAATTAAAAAAATGGAAAAAGAAGAAAATGACCTTACTAAATTTAAACCGTTACTAAAATTATACGATCAGGCTGATATTATTAATGATATTGTTTAATTTTTTGGGTTTGAGGTTCCTGCAGAAACAATAAACTTTGAGGCTTCTTCAAAACTCATATTTAAATAAATTACTTCTTCTTTTGGAAACATTAATAAAAAACCACTAGTTGGATTTGGTGTTGTTGGTACAAAAACATTTATCAGGTCTCTATTAACTTTATTTTTTATTTCACCATGATTTTCTTTTGTTGCAAAACCTACTGCCCATGTCCCTTTTCTAGGGTATTCTATTAAAACAACACTCTTTTTTTTACCATCTTGATTAGTAAATGATTCAGTCATTTGGCCAACAGCAGAATATATAGTTCTGAGAATTGGTATACGCTTAAACAGGTCATCTATAATTAATAAAAATTTTTTTCCAATAAAAGATAAAGACAAACCACCAATTATAGTTATAAAAAATACTGTTAAAACTATTTCCAAACCAGGAATAGAAAATTGAAGATAAGAATTAGGATTTAGACCACTTGGAATAAATTTTGTTGATATATTAATTAAGAATTTACTTAAATATAAAGTAAAACCTATTGGTATAAGAACAACAACGCCTGTAAAAAAATAATTTCTTAAACGTAAAGCTATTGATTTTTTTTTCTTTTTTGGCATTAATTTTTTACTTATAGTTAGAACTAATTAAAAAAACTAATATAATTATATTGTTTAAATTGATAAAAATTAGTTAATATGTGTTTATCAAAATTTTGTAAAAATGAATAGAAGAAAATTTTTAAATTATGTTGGTTGCAGTTGTTGCGGTTTTTTTGTTAGTTCATGTTCTACAGCACCAATAACTGATAGAAAACAATTAAGTATTATTTCTGAATCTAAATTAAATGCACGAGCAGCTAAAATATATGAAAAAATTAAAGAAAAAGAAAAAATGAGTGATGATTATAAAACACTTAATGAAATTAAAAATATAGGCAAAAAGATGAAAGACTCAATTACACAATATTTTATCCAGTCAAATTTGGACGATCCAACAAGTAATTTTGATTGGGAGTATATTTTAATTGATAATAAAAAAGTGAAAAATGCCTGGTGTATGCCAGGCGGTAAGATAGCTATTTATACAGGAATTCTTGATATTACAAAAAATATAAATGGTCTTGCAGCAGTGATGGGTCATGAAATAGCTCATGCGGTAGCAAAACATTCAGTCGAAAGAGCAAGTAGAAGTGTTCTTCTTAATACTGGCACACAATTAATTGATATATTTTCTGGTGGAAAATTATCAAAAGTTAACAGAGTTACAGGCATGAATACTGTTGGTCTTTTATCACAAATTGGAATTATGAATCCATTTACTAGAAAGCAAGAAACCGAAGCTGACTATCTTGGTATGATTTTTTCATCTTTGTCAGGATTTGATATAAGAGAAACTAAAAAAATTTGGAAAAGAATGAAAAAATTTAATAAAGGTAAAGAACCAGCAGAATTTATGAGTACACACCCATCATCTACTAACAGAATTAAAAATTTAAGTGGGTGGGAAAATGATGTTATTTTAGATTATCCACCAATAAAATTAAATTAAGAAATGAATCTAATTGTTTAATGGTGAGCCCTGATGGACTCGAACCATCGACCCATTCCTTAAAAGGGAATTGCT
>JAPYTV010000073.1 GCA_029941985.1 Candidatus Pelagibacter sp.
AAATATAGTAAACTGTCCTTCTGATTTATTTTTTCTTTATAGTTTTCAATAATTGATTTATCAAAAAAAGGTGTATCTGATGGAAATGTCGCAATCCATTTATATTGTTTACCCTGTGACTTAATCCACTTCATTGCACTCAATACACCGGCTAGTGGTCCAAAATCCTCAATACAATCAGGTATTAAATGAATTTTATCTATTTTTTTGAAATTCAAGTGATGATTTGAAACAATTAACAACTCTTTAAATTCATCTCTAATTTTAAATAATACATGTTCTAGCAAGGTAAGGTTACCTAGTTGTGCTTGGTTTTTATCTTCGCCAAATCTTTTAGATCTACCTCCAGCTAGCACAACGCCTAAAATATTGTTATCATTCATAAGACAAAATATAAAACATTAATCTCTTAATTAAAGAATTATAATGGACTTAAAAATTTTAAAAATTGCTTCAAATACTGAAAATCACAAGGTAGTTAAAAATTATACCCATCAAGCCAAAAACAAAAACGCTATATGTGGTGATGAAATGGAGATTAGTCTCATTATTAAAAATGACCTAATTGAAGATATGGGGTACCAATGTAGATCATGTGTTTACTGTCAAGCTTCTGTAAGTATGCTTTCTCAAAAAATTAAAGATAAAGGGCTAAATGAAATAAAATCTCTTATCTCTTTAGTAGAAAATTTATTCAACGAAACGGAAGTTAAAATTGATACTAAGTGGAAAGATTTTAAAGAAATTATGAATAAAAAAAATATTTCAAGAAAAGAATGTCTTCTATTACCATTTAAAACAATATCAAAAGCCTTAAAATTTTAATTATGGTTAAAATTACTAAAGAAAAACTATTAAAAGCATCTATAGCAGCTATTTTTTCTACAGTAACTATTGGAAGTCTAACATTGCTAACTTACAAAACACCTTTAGGATTATTTTTAGCAGCTTCATTTGGTTCTTCTATGGTTTTGTTATATGGATTTCCAGAAAGTCCATTTGCTCAGCCTAAAAATATATTCTTTGGACACTTCTTAACTTCGCTTGTTGGAATACTTTTTATAAATTACGTTTCCTTGCCGATATTTATTAACTTAGCATTAGCTGTTGGAACTGGAATTTTTTTTATGATTATTTTAGATGTTGTCCATCCCCCTGCAGGTGGAAACCCTGTCATAGTAATTATTGGTGGTGTTTCTTATGAATACTTAATAAATCCCATGATTTTTGGTTGCTTAATAATTTTGCTATTTGGAATAATTTTAAATAAGTTTATTTTAAAAAAAAATTATCCATTGAACTAATTAAATGAATTCAAAATATAAAATCTTAAAGTATAAATCCCAAATCACTAATAAAATTGAAGATTTAATCTCTATTGAAGAACCTCTGGAAATTTCTATAAGATTTAAAAACCAAAAAAAATGGATTGAAAATATAATCTCTATAACGATGAGAACGCCAGGTAATGATGAGGACTTAGTTAGAGGATTTCTTTTTAATGAAAGAATAATTGAAAAAAATGAATTCATTGAAAAAATTGAGTGTGTTGGGGAAACAGTTGGTAAATATAATCTAAAAAATAAAATTATTGTTACGTTAAATAATTCTGAAAATATAGACATTGATAAAATTAAAAGAAATTTTTTAACAAACTCTTCATGTGGAGTTTGTGGCAAAACTTCTTTGGATTCTTTGGAAATTATTAAAAAGGACAAAATTTTAAAATCTTTACCTAAAATCACTAAAGAATTAATTATAAAATCACCTAAAATACTTAGAGACAATCAATCCGAATTCTCCAAAACAGGTGGAATACATGCTAGTGGCTTATTTTCAAGCAATGGAGAAATTGTTTCAATAAGAGAAGATGTTGGAAGACATAATGCTCTCGATAAATTAATAGGATATTCTTTAAATAAAGGGATATTAAACCCTGCTTCGCAGTTTATAGCTTGCTCAGGAAGGCTTAATTTTGAATTAGTTCAGAAAGTTTTAATGACAAATATTGGCATTTTAATTGGGGTTGGTGCGCCCACAAGTCTTGCTATAGATCTTGCTAATAAGTTTGACATAACTTTAGTAGGTTTTGTAAAAGATGACAGCTTTAATATTTATAGTAATGAAGATAGAGTTTTATTAAAAAACTAGAAAATTTATAAAAGGTAAATTGTGTCAAAAAATATTAGTAACTTATCAGGTAGAATAGGATTAAAGAAAAATTTATTTCAAAAAATTTCTGAAAGATCTTTAAAATCTAGTAATTCAGATGGTATGAAGAAAATTGCCGATGAATATAACATGGGTGTTTCTACTATTCATGGTGCAGAAAGTTTTTATGAATTTTTAAGACCCGCTCATAGAGAAAAAAAAGCTTTTGTTTGTAATGGGAGCGCTTGTATGTGCGCCGGAACTCAAGAGTCCTTGAAGAAAAAATTACGGACAAAATTAGGTGATGATAAAGTTGGTGAAATGTTTTGTCTTGGGCATTGCTATGAGAATCATGCTTTTCATTATGATGGAGAAAACTACGCTGGAGAAGATATCAATAAAATTGATCAAATAATTAAAGGTGAAAATATTACTCAAGAAAAATTATTTTCTAAAAATTGTGCTTCCACAAGTTTTTTAATGGATGATAAACTTTCAAAGTTAGATCAATTCAAAGATCTCTTAAAAAAATTTATTAATACTGATAAAAAAGAAATAATTAAATCACTTTCAGATTCTAATTTAACTGGAAGAGGTGGTGCGGGATTTCCTACAAGTATGAAATGGGATTTTTGTAACAAAGCAGAATCTGAAAAAAAATATGTAGTATGCAATGCTGATGAAGGTGACTCTGGTGCATTCTCAGATAGATATTTATTAGAAGACCAACCTTTAAAAGTTTTATTTGGTATGGTTATTTGTGGATACGTTATTGGAAGTGATGAGGGTGTTTTATATATTAGAGGTGAATATCCTAAATCTATTGAAGCAATAAATGGATCTATTAATTCTTTAAAAGAAGCTGGCTTACTTGGTAAAAATATTTTGGGAACTAAATTTTCATTTGATTTAAATATCTGTATTGGACAAGGTGCTTACATTTGTGGAGAAGAAACTGCTTTAATTGCATCGATTGAAGGTAGAAGAGCGGAGGTTGATGTAAGACCACCATTTCCTGTTACGGAAGGCTTATATAAAAAACCAACTGTAGTAAATAACGTTGAATCATTGGCTGCTGCTAGTGGAATACTTATTAACGGTGCAGATAAGTTTTCATCAATTGGAAACAAAAAATCTGCTGGAACTAAACTGGTTTGCTTTGATAGTTTTTTTAAAAATCCTGGTGTTTATGAAGTGGAAATGGGAACTCCAATGAAAAAAGTATTAAATGAAATTGGTGGTGGTTTTAAAGAGCCCATTAAAGCATTACAAATTGGTGGGCCACTTGGAGGCGTCATACCTATAGCTGAGGTAGAAAAACTTAATCTAGATTTTCAAGAATTTACAAACGCAGGATTTATGTTGGGTCATGCTGGTATAGTTAGTATTCCTAAAGACTTTCCTATGGTTGATTATATTCATCATTTATTTGAATTTACAGCTGAAGAATCATGTGGAAAATGTTTTCCGGGAAGACTTGGTTCTTATCGAGGTAAGGAAATGTTTGATCAGGTCAAAAATAAAACAGCTAAAATACCCTTAAAACTCCTTAACGAATTATTGATAACAATGAAAAAAGGTTGTCTTTGTGCTTTATGTGGAGCAATACCTATGCCTATAATGAATATTCTAAAGTATTTTGGTGATGAAATGAAAAATGATATAGTACAGGATAATTAATGAGCTCAGAAAAAAGAAAAATTGCCTACATTGATGGTAAACCACATGAAATTGGTCCAAATCATACATCTATACTAAAATTTGTTAAATCTTATGTTGGGGAAAAAACAGTTCCAACTTTATGTGATGATCCTAATTTAGCACCTTACGGCGCTTGTAGAGTTTGTTCTGTTGAGGTGGCATTACTTAAAGATGGCCCGACAAAAGTTGTAGCTTCATGTCATACGCCAGTTGGTGAAAATCAACATATTTTTACTAATAACAAAAATCTAACTGACTTAAGAAAAAATATTGTTGAGTTAGTTTTAAGTGATCATCCAATGGAATGTAATA
>JAPYTV010000074.1 GCA_029941985.1 Candidatus Pelagibacter sp.
CTTTTACAATTCCAATTATGAAAAAAACTGGTTTTTCTAAAGAAAAAGCTGGAGCCATAGAAGTTTCATCATCGGTAAATGGTCAATTAATGCCTCCCGTAATGGGAGCCGCAGCCTTTGTAATGGCAAGTTTTATTGGAGTTACTTATTTTGAGATTGTTAAGCATGCGTTTTTACCAGCAATTATTTCTTATGTTGCACTGTTTTATATTTCTCATCTTGAAGCTTTAAAACTAAATTTAAAGGGTATGGATGATGCAGATGTCCCAAATTTAAAGAAAACATTTTTATCAGGCTTGCACTTTTTAATACCTATTTTTGTTTTGATATACATGCTTGTTTATCTAAGATTTACTGCTTCATATTCTATATTTTATGCAACGATTGCATTAATCATTGTGAACTTAATTTATATAATAATTAAAAATTCTGACTTTAAGGAAGCACTCAAAACTTGGTTTAATCAAACTATAGTTGGCTTTGAAAAGGGTGCGTTAAATATGGTTGGTGTTGGAATAGCAATAGCAACAGCTGGAGTAATTGTTGGAGCTGTTGGTTCTACAGGTTTAAGTACAAATTTAATTATAGTTATAGAATTTATAGCAAAAGATAATGTTGCTATTTTATTATTTTTAACAATAATTTTATGTTTGTTACTTGGAATGGGATTACCAACAACTGCAAATTATGTTGTGGTTGCTTCATTGATGGCAACAGTTTTAGTAGATGTAGGAAATGCATCTGGCTTTGTTTTTCCACTTATAGCAGTTCATTTATTTGTATTTTATTTTGGCCTAATGGCTGATGTAACACCACCTGTTGGTCTTGCATCATATGCGGCTGCAGCTATATCAGGAGGAGATCCTCTTAAAACTGGCTTACAAGCTTTTTGGTACAGTTTAAGAACTGGGATTCTTCCAATTGTATTTTTATTTAATCACGAATTATTATTGATAGGTGTAGAGAATATTTGGCATGCATTAATTGTAATTATTACTTCTTTAGCAGGAATATTGGTCTTTACTTCGGCAACTCAAGGTTGGTTTATTAACAGATTAAGATGGTATGAAATAATAGTTTTTTTATTAATTTCTATTTCTTTATTATCACCTGAATTTGTTCTTAATAAATTTTATCCAAAATATAACTACAAAGATATTAATGAAATTCATTTAGTCAAATTAGATCCAAACAAAGAAGTGCGCTTTAAAGTTACACGACCAAGCGCATATGGTGAAAGATATAAATTATTTGTAATTAAAATGAATACCTTTGAAAATGAATATGATTTAGAAGAATATGGAATTAATTTAACTAAAGAAGAAAATAGAATAGTAGTTGATAATTTAAAATGGAATGGAAAAGCTAAAAAAAGTGGCTTTGAAATAGGTGATTATATAAGCGAATTTAAAATAGAAAACTTAGATAGACCTAATAAAGGAATTATTTATCCAATAGCAATTTTATTACTAATTATATTTGGGTATTTAAATTCTAGAAGAAAAGAATAAATTATTTTTGATATTCAACTATCTTAAAGGTTTTTCTGTAACAATAGATTGATCTTGAGCTTTTTCACGAATAAAAATATAAATACCACTAATCACAATTATAAATATTCCAACAATTGTTTGTAAATTTGGTATTTCGTTAAAAAATATCCAACCACTTAAAGAAGACCATAATAATATTGAATATTCAAAAGGTGATATCACCGATGGAGAAGCTATGCTATAAGCTTTAAATAAAAGAATAAAAGCTACAGAAGCTGTGACACCAGTAGCAATCATAAATAACATAGAAGCTTTTAGATCTGTAAACCATTCTTTAAATATAAATTGAGAAGCAGGATGATCTGTCGTGTTGTATTGACCATCTCCAATTATGAAATAAAAAATTGAACTAATAATTATTGCACCAAGGTAAAATGTAAATGTTTGTGTATATACACTATCTTTATCAGAAGTTTTTTTTATAATTATCATCGACAATGAATAACAAAATGCACACAATATAGGTGTTAAACTTAGATAATCAAAATTACTGAAATCAGGGTTTAATATTATATATACTCCAATAAAACCAATTATAACTGCAGACCATCTTCTAGGACCTATTTCTTCTTTTAAAAAAATACTTGCAAATATTGTAATTAAAAAAGGAGTAACGAAGAATAAAGCAGTAGCAGTTGCTAATGGCATTACAGTTAGTGAGATATAAAAAGAACTAAATCCAAAAAAGAAAAGTATCACACGACAAAAAGTTAAGAGTGGATATTGAGTTTTAAATACAATTGGTCTTTTTGTTAATTTTAAAAACAATAAAACAATTATTAAACTTACTAAAGTTCTTACTAAATAAATCTCATACAAAGACACGAAACTATAAATGTGTTTCATGATTGAATCTTGTACTGCAAAAACCATCATGCCTAACAAGATGTAAAGGATACCTTTTGGATTATTATTTTTCATGGGTATTTGCTGAACCTATATCAAATTTTTTATCTTCTTTATATTTTATTAATCATGTAAGATTAATTTTATGATTTCAAAAGAAGATCAAATAATGATGGAGACCCTTTATTGGTGGGGAATACCAACTTTGTTTAGATGTAAAAATGATCCTGACCCCAAAAATTGTGACATTGCTTTAGTAGGAGTACCTCATAGTACCGGCAATGGCACAACAGAAAGAGACCAGCATTTAGGCCCAAGAGCTGTAAGAAACATCTCTGCAATGTTAAGAAGATCTCATCTTCAATATGGCATTGATCCATGGAAACGAAATAAAATTCATGATTTAGGAGATGTTCCTTTTCCAGAAGCAAACGATAATGAAAAATGTATTGAAAGAATTTCAAGTTTTTATGATCATATTGAAAAAGCAGAAAAACCAGTAGTATCAATTGGTGGAGATCATTCAGTAACGGGAGGAATAGTACAAAGTTTAGCAAAAAAAAATTCTAAGTTAACTAAAGGAAAAAAAATAACCTTAGTTCACTTTGATGCACACACTGATTGTTATGAAAAACTAGATCATTTTTTAGGTGCAAAAAAATCAGCAGCACATTGGGCATCATATTTGGTTAAACAAGGAAATGTTGATCCAAGTACAAGTACTCAAATTGGGATAAGAGGAAATCCTAGAACTCTTGACTGGTTACAAGCAAGTTATGATATTGGATATCAAGTTATAACTATGGATGAATATAAAGAATTAGGACATGAAAAATGTTCTAAAATGATTTTGGACAGGCTGGGAGACAATCCAATTTATGTTACCTTTGATTTAGATTGTTTGGATGTAACAGTAGCGCCAGGTACAGCAAATCTTGAACCCGCTTTTAGAGGCTTTAATATGGATGAAGCTAGAAAACTAATACAAAGTCTTAAAGGTAAAAATGTAATTGGTGGTGATGTTGCTTGTTTAATGCCAACAAAAGATAATCCAAATCAAATTACCTCAATGGTTGCAGCATCTATAATGTTTGAAATAATTTGTCTTATATCCGTTAATTTAAAATAAATTCTGTAGCTCTTTCAGCTATCATAAGAGTTGGTGCATTTAAATTTCCACTTGTAATCTCTGGCATAACAGAAGCATCAACCACTCTTAGGTTTTCTATGCCATGTACTTTTAGTTTTTGATCCACAACTGCCATATCATCAATTCCCATTTTAAGAGTACAAGAAGGATGATATGCCGTTTCTGCTTTAGATCTAATATATTCTTCATATAATTCATGTGTTTGAATATCAGATCCTGGACCAGTTTCTTTTCCAGCAAATGGCTTCATTGAATTTTGTCCAAGAATTCTTCTTGCAATCTTAATACTTTCAATTGTTTGTTTTAAATCATCTTCATGTTCAAGATAATTAAAAAGTATTTTTGGATAATCATAAGGATTTGAGGTGCTTAATGTGACTGAGCCTCTACTTTTTGGATGATTAGGACTAGCGTGCAGTTGATATCCGTGTCTATCAGGCTCAACTAATCCATGATCAATTACAAAAGCAGGAAAAAAGTGAAATTGAATATTTGGATATTCTCTTTCAGGAGAAGATTTAGCAAAACCGCCAGCTTCCAAGAATGAAGTTGAGCAGGGGCCACTTTT
>JAPYTV010000075.1 GCA_029941985.1 Candidatus Pelagibacter sp.
AGCCTAGAGAAATGATAAGTTTAAATGACAGAACCCGGCTTATAGTTTATCTGGCTTACTTACTTATCCATATATTGAATTTGTATAATTTTTATATGTTCAGGTTTTGATTCAAAATAGCTATCAATAGACTAGATTAAATAGTAAAAAATACTTCAAAATGAACATATTGACACTAGACTAAAAAACCCATATCCTCCCATATATTCCCAAATATGGAATTTATGAGATATAAAAAATATGTTTTTATCTACTTACGAGAACAGAATAGACAAAAAGGGGAGGGTGTCAGTGCCAGCTAGTTTTAGATCGCATCTTTCCAATTTAGGATATAATGGAGTTATTTGTTATCCATCTTTTAACAATCAATCAATTGAAGCGTGTTCTCAAGATAGAATTGAAAAGCTTTCAGCTAGCATCGACTCTTTAAATCCATTTGAAGAAAAAAGAGATTTTTTTGCAACATCAATTTTATCTGAAAGTATGAATTTACAATTTGATAGTGAAGGTCGGATTTCACTTTCATCAAAATTATTAAACCATGCAAAAATTAAAAATAACATGTTGTTTGTTGGTCAGGGTCAAACATTTCAAATATGGCAACCAGCGGCATTTGAAAAATTTAGGGCACATGCTAAAAAAAAAGCAAACATAAATCGAGCAAGTCTTAAATGGGAAAAACATTTTAATAATAATGAGGGGAAATAAAAATGACAATCAACTTTAAAGCACCAGAAATAAAAGAGTTACAACCGAGGTTGTTAGTCCTTGGAGTTGGAGGAGCAGGCGGAAATGCTATCAATGAAATGATTGATAATGGATTACAGGGAGTAGAATTTATTGCTGTAAATACAGATGCTCAAGATTTAAAATTAAGTAAAGCAAAAGCAAGAATTCAAATAGGATCAAATTTAACTAAAGGTTTAGGTGCTGGAGCAAAACTTGACATTGGTCAAGCAGCAGCGGATGAATCTTTAAATGAAATTATTAATACATTACAAGGTTCAAATATGGTTTTTATAGCAGCTGGTATGGGAGGTGGAACTGGAACTGGTGCCGCACATGTTATAGCAAGAGCTGCTAAAGAATTAAATATTTTAACAGTTGGCGTTGTAACACTTCCTTTTTTATATGAAGGACCTTCGAGAATGAGAAGAGCCAAACAAGGACTTGAGGAATTGAGAAGACATGTAGATACAATTATTGTAATTCCAAATCAAAATTTGTTTAAAATTGCAAATGAACAAACTACATTTGAAGAATCATTTAATCTTTCAAACAATGTTTTAATGCATGGAGTTCAAAGTATTACAGACTTAATGGTTAGACCAGGTTTGATTAATTTAGATTTTGCTGATGTTGAAAGTGTAATGGCTTCAATGGGAACGGCAATGATGGGAACCGGTGAAGCTGAAGGTGAAGGAAGAGCATTGAAAGCAGCTGAGATGGCAATTAGCAATCCATTGATTGATGATTATACATTAAAGGGAGCTAAAGGATTATTAATAAATATCACAGGTGGTAAGGATCTTAAACTTTTTGAAGTAGATGAAGCAGTAAATAAAGTTAGAGCAGAAGTTGATCCTGAAGCTGAATTAATTATTGGAGCTATTACTGATCCAGAACTTGATGGAAAAATGAGAGTTTCAATTGTTGCAACATCTCTTGACGGTCAGCAACCAGAAGCAAAATCTGTAATTAATATGGTTCATAGAATACAGAATAGAAATCCAGGTTACTCTGATTTTTCAAACACTGGTTCAGCTCAGTCATTCAATTTTTCACCAACAATGTCTACTCACATAACACATGGATCTAATGCATTAAAACTTGAAAATGAAGTTGTTAATGAGCAAATGACAAAAACTTCTTCAGCACAAATGATGAATGAACAAATTATAAGTGCCCAGGAAACAGAAGTAGAAAGTGTTGTTGATAATAACCATGTAAATGATTATGAACAATCTTTTTCAGAAGAAGCTTTAAATGATATGAATGAAAATGAGAAAGCTAGCTCCATTCAATCAGGGCAGTTTTCTAACGGATTAGAAAATTTTGGAGTTGAAGAAGAAACACCAGATTTATTTAATTCTGATAAAGAAAGTTTAGAACCACAAGATTTATTGTCATCAGAAAGTAATGAAGATAACTCTGAAGATGATGATTTAGAAATTCCAGCATTTTTAAGAAGGCAAAAAAATTAATGTTCTTCAAAAAAATAAATGAAAGCCACCATAATATCGGATAGAACAAAACATTATCCGGTATTGCTAAATGAATTAATTAGCATTATTACCCCTCAATATGGTGGCACATTTATTGATTGTACATTTGGTCAAGGTGGATATACAAAAAAAATATTAAATTTTTCTAATACAAAAGTAATAGCTTTAGATAGAGATTCAGACAGCTCTAAAAAAGCAGAAGAAATTCAAAATAAGTTTCAGAATAGGTTTTTATTTAAAAATATCAAATTTAGTCAGCTTAATAATCTAAAATTAAAGAATGAGAATATAAAGGGAGTAATTTTTGATCTTGGTTATTCTTACGCACAAATAAAAAATCCAAAAAAGGGTCTATCATTTGATTCAGTTGGAGAACTAAATATGAAGATGGGTATTAATAATTTCTCTGCAAGGGAGGCGATAAATATTCTAGATGAGATTGAGTTAGAAAAGATATTTAAATATTTTGGAGAGGAAAAAGAAGGTAAAAGAATTGCTCATAATATTGTTGAAGATAGAAAAAAAAGGGAAATCACTACAGAAGAGTTGGTAAGAATTATAGAATCTTCAAAAAGAAAAAAAAATTTTAAAAAACATAGTGCAACAAAAGTTTTTCAAGCGCTAAGGATATTTGTAAATAAAGAAATCAGTGAATTAATTTATGGACTTATTAATGCAGCAAAAGTTGTTAAGAAAAATGGAGTTATTGTAGTAGTAACATTTCATTCTTTAGAAGATAAAATAGTTAAATATTTTTTCAAAAGTTTATCTGAAAATAAGAGTGTCTCAAGATATATGCCAAAAGGAAAGGAAGAAGTTAATCTTTTTAAATTAATTAATAAAAAACCGATAATACCGTCAGACAAAGAAATTAATGAAAATCCTCCATCAAGATCTGCAAAATTAAGATATGTTATTAAAAAAGAAGATTTTTACGATTTTGAAACAGATATTTTAGATAAATTTAATTATTTAATTGAAATTGAAAATTATTCAAAAAAAATATGAAAAAAATAATATTAATAATATCTATTTTTGGATTAATTCTAATCACAGCTTTAGTAAAAAATTCAACTAAAAAAATTGAAGATAAAATATTTGTAACAAAAAACAACATTAGATCATTAAAAACTGCACTAGGAGATGTTTTATTAGAATATAACTATCTAAGTTCCCCAGAAAAATTGCTTCAATACCAATCTCAATATTTTGAAAATGATTTAATACAGAAAGATATTACAGCAATCAAAAAAATTATTGAGGAAGATAACAGATTAATAATAACTAATTTTAATAAACAG
Source organism: Candidatus Pelagibacter sp. (assembly GCA_029941985.1). GTDB lineage: Bacteria > Pseudomonadota > Alphaproteobacteria > Pelagibacterales > Pelagibacteraceae > Pelagibacter. The sequence goes on from JAPYTV010000075.1 coordinate 3,527, forward strand.
TTAGAAAATAATGAATGAAGAAAATAATGATAATATTGTTTTAGAAGAATATGAAAATGAATTTTCATATCAAAAAAGTAAATCAAATCTAAATATTCAATTTAATAGAATAGCATTTATTTTTTTTATTTTTTTTACAATTTCTTTAATTTATTCAGTTCAATTACTTCATCTGGGATCATTAAAATCAAAAATTAAAGAAAAAGAGCCAGTCATCAATAAAAAAAATTATAGAGCAGATATAATAGATAATAATGGAAATTATTTAGTTAAAACTGTTAGTTCAATAGATATTGGTATTAACCCAGCTGAAGTCATAGATAAAAAAAAATTATTAATTAATTTACAATTAATTTTCCCTAAAAAAAATATTTCTGAGGTACAAAAAAAACTTAATGGTAAAAAATTCTTTTATTTTAGGAAAAAAATTAATGCAGAAAATTATGAAAAAATCATGTTACTTGGAGATAAGTCGATTAAACCTGAAGAAAAATTAACAAGAATATACCCACAAGAAAATTTATTTA
>JAPYTV010000076.1 GCA_029941985.1 Candidatus Pelagibacter sp.
TTTGAACCTTTAATCATTAGATAATCATTATTATTTATATTGTTTTTTATCAAATCAATTATTTGAGAGTTTTTTTTCAAAATTAAACCTTTTTTATTTTTATTAATATTTTTATAGGTTTCAACAATATGTTTTCCAATAACATTAACACAATTAATTGAAGTTCTATTTATAGTAGAGCTAACTGCTGAATGTAGTTTTTTAGAGTGTTTACCTAGTTCCAGCATGTCTCCTAAGATTAAATGTTTTTTTGAATTTTTTGTTTTAATAGAATCAAAATTTTTTATTGCAGAATCTAGTGATAAAGGATTTGAATTATAACTTTCATCAATTAAGTAAATATTTTTGTTATGAACTTTTATCTTTGAAATGTCTCCACGGCCTTTGGGCATTTGATGATTATAAAAAATGTTCTTATCTAATTTATTAACATTTTTAAAAATTCCAATAACTACCAAGGCTGCCAATAAGTTTTTTATGTTATTTTCAAAATTTGAAGAGGTATAAAAGTATTTTTTTTTATTAGATATATTTATAAAAACTTTATATTTTTTACCTTCTTTTTTAACATAATTTAATTTTACATTTGAGTTTTTTTTCTTAATGCTAAATGAATAGATCCTTAGTTTTCTTTTTAATGCTATCTTTTTGTGAAAACTATAAAATTGATCATCAGCATTTAAAACTATTGCGCCATCATCTTTTACGTTGTGTATAATTTCTGATTTTGCTAAAGCAATCTGCTTTATATTTTTAAAATTTTTTGCGTGTGCATAAGAAATATTTGTAATAACACCTACATCTGGTTTAACAATTTTTGATAAAAAATTTATTTCACCTTTTCTATCCATTCCAATTTCAAAAATTCCAAAATCATCATTTATATTTAAATTAAATAAACTCAATGGAACTCCAAATTTATTATTAAATGATTTTGGAGAGTAGCTAACCCTGCTAATTTTTCTAAGAGTTTTACTAATTAATTCTTTTAATGAAGTTTTTCCACAACTTCCTGTAATTGCAATAATTTTACTTGATACATTATCTCTTAAAATTGAAGAAGTTTCTGTTAAAAAATTTATGGTATTTTTTACTTTAATTTGTTTAGATACATTTTTAAACTTACTAAATTTATTAACTATTGCTAAAGATGCCCCTTTATTAAAGGCTTCTTTTACAAATAAATTTCCATTTTTATTTTTGCCTTTTATTGCAAAAAATATATCATTTTTTTTAATTTCTCTTGAATTTATTGAGGCATCATTAATTTTTGTTTTTAAAGAAAAATTATTTTGACCACTAGTTTCACTTAAAATATTAATTTTTAAATTTTTTGATAAATTCTTATTTTTTATCTTTATGTTCTTTAAAATATTTTTTTTATCTGAAAAAAAATATTTCACTTTTCCATAGTCTTGGATATTTTCATGTCCTCTCCCCGCAACAACTAAAACTTCGCCTGTATTTAAATTTTCTATGGCTTCTTTAATTGCAGTGAGTCTATTTGGTATCTCGTACAGTTTTTGTTTATTTATTGATTTTTTTATTTGTGATCTTATTTTTTTTGGATTCTCTTTTCTTGGATTATCATCTGTTAAATAAATTTTATCACAGTAATAGTTTGCAATTCTTCCCATTACTGCTCTTTTTGATTGATCTCTATTACCTCCACATCCAAAAACTATAGAAATTTTCTTATTTTGAAATTGTTCTTTTAAATTTTGTAAACATGTTTTTAATGCATCTGGTGTATGTGCATAATCTAAGATTATTGATGAATTATTTTTTATTTTTCCAATTTTTTCTAATCTTCCATTAACGGATTTAATTTTACTAATAACATTTATTATCTGTTTAAAGTTTAGATTGCTTTTCTCTGCAGCAATCATTGCCATTAAAATATTTTTAATTTGAATTTTTCCTATTAAATTTGTTTTAAAATTATAAAAATTATTTTTATATTTAATTAGAATTAATTGCTTTTCATTAAGATACTTATGTGAAATTATTTTTAGACTACTCTTTTCATTTTGTATCGTACTTATATTTAATTTTCTTTTTACTGATATATTTTTAATTTTTTCATATTCTGGAATTTCAATATCAGTTATTACATTAGAGTTTTTTTTAAGCAATTTTTCAAATAAATATAGTTTGGACTTAAAATAATCCTTAAAATTTTTATGATAATCAAGATGGTCATGAGATAAATTGGTAAAAATACCTGTTTTAAATTCTAATCCATCTAATCTATTCTGGTTAAGGCCATGGCTAGATGCTTCTAATATTACGTTATCTATCTTATGTTTTTTTAATTTTTCTAAACAAGCACTTAACTTTAAGGGATCTAAGGTCGTATTTGAAACGGGTATTTTATTAAAAGTAGTTTGAATTCCTAATGTCCCAATTGAAGCTACTTTTTTTTTGTTTAACTTTAATATTTGAAAATAAAAGTCTGCAATTGATGATTTTCCGTTTGTTCCTGTTACTGCAATTAAATTTTTTGGTTTAAATTTACAAATGTTAAATGCAATTTCTGCTAATAATTTTCTGACATTTGAAGAATTAATATAAAGTATATCATTTTTTATTCCTTGGTATTTTTGATTTGACACGATTGTTTTAGCGCCATTCTTAATGGCACTTTTAATAAATTTATTACCATCAATTTCATTTCCTTTTATTGCAAAAAAAATATTATTTTTTTTGCATATTAAACTATTAAAACTAAGACCTAAAAAATAATGATCTTTATATTTTGGGTTAATTTTTTTAAAGTAATTGCCGATCAACATGAGATTAATTAACTTCCATATATTTTGTGGCTAAAATAGGCCCAATTTTTTCTATAATTTTGCCTGCAACTTCAACGGATGTCCATCCTGCTGTATTAAATGGGGTTCCCTTATAGGACCCCTTTTTATTTCTATATTTATAAATATAATCACTTGCAGTTTTTGGTGCTTCTAACATTACAATCAAAACATATTTTGGATTTTCAGTAGGAAAAATAGAAGCAAAGGTATTAATTTTAACTTTAGAATATTTTTTCTTAATTGGCTGTTGTGCTGTACCAGTTTTACCTCCTACTTGATAACCGGGAACATTAGCTAGTCCCGCTGTTCCTTCCTTAGTTGAAACAATTTTTCTTAAAATGGTATTTATTTTTTTTGAAACACCTTCTTTTAAAATTATTATTCTTTCTTTTTTTTCATTTAAATTTTTTTTTATTAATGTTGGTTTAATATCGTAGCCACCATTTGTAATAATTGAATAACCTTTAGCTAATTGTAAAATAGTTGTTGTGATTCCATGACCATACGAAATAGTCTCTAATTTACAGCCTTCTTTCCAGTTTAATGACTTAGGCGTTCCAACTTCCTCAATATCAAATTCTATTTTATCTAAAATACCAATACTTTTTAAAAATGATTTATGTTTTTCTGCTCCTATTTTTTTTACAATTCTAACAGACCCTATATTTCCAGATCTTATTAAAATTTCTTCTGCAGTTAGATCTGATGATATTTTATTATCATATTCTCTGATGGGTCTATTATTTCCACAATATATAATTTTTTTTGAATTTAAAAATTTTGTACTTGGTTCAATTATTCCTTCATTTAATCCAGAAGCGATAGTAAAAGTTTTAAAAACAGAACCCAATTCATAAGTTCCTTTTGTTATTCTATTAATATAATTAACATCTGTAATATTCTCCCTTTTATTAAGATTAAAATCTGGCAAAGAAACCATTGAAAGTATATAGCCATTATTTACATTCATTAAGATTGCTGCACTTCCTATACTTCTAAATATTTCCTGAAATTTTATTAACTCCTTTCTTATTAGAAATTGAATATCTGTATCAACTGTTAATTTTAGTGGTTCTTTAATTTTTTTTAACTCTTTATCAAAAGATTTTTCAATACCAGATATTCCATTATTATCATCATCTATTTGACCAATAATATGACTAAATAAATTTTCTTGTGGGTATATTCTTGTTAATTTTTCTTCAGGTTTAATCGA
>JAPYTV010000077.1 GCA_029941985.1 Candidatus Pelagibacter sp.
AATTTTTTCAATACCTGCTTTATTTTTAAAATTTTTTTCTCTTTCATTTAACTTGCTAAAATCAATTATTTTAATTTTTTTGCTATCAATTTTTACATTATTTTTATTTTCGCTTTCATTTTTTGAATCACCTTTAGACTTGATGATTTTATGAAATGAACTTATATCTTTATTCGTATACTTAGTGATAGTTTTTTCAGGTTCAGTTTTATTATTTAAGGGTTCACCATCGTTAAAAGTTGTGAATTGTTTAAGTTTTTTAAAATTCTCAAAATCTGAAGGTTTATAGTCTCTTGATTTATTGACTTCTTTAGATGAAGATTTTTCATTATTACCAACGTTCATAATTTTATTGAAATTTCTATTGTCAGACGCTGCATATCTAACAGGATGACTGTTATTTTGATTATTATTTAATTTATTAACTTTAAATTCTTTGAAATTTTTTAACTTTTCAAAGTTAATCAAATCTTCATCTGTATAATAATTATTTATATTTTCTTTTTTCATTAAAATGTTTTTATTTTTATTTTTATTTTTTTATCTTCAAATTTCTTTTCTTTTTCAAAATCCACAACTTTTATAATTTTTTTACTTGGGGTATCTAAATTTTTTACATAAGTATCATTATCACTTGCTTTTTCTGGAATGTTTGTGTTACTTGATTTGCTAATACTAGTAGATCCTACACCTGCTGTTTGGCCAAACATTCCTTCAAGTAAAGTATTTGCGTTAACTTTTTCATTTTCAAAAATATCAAATATGGTGCCATGTCTAAACACAACAACTTTAGGACAAAGGTCTATAAACTCTTCTAGTTCACTAGATAAGAAAATAACTGTATTTCCTTCTTCTACGAAATTTCTAAGATGAATGTATAAATCTCTTTTAGTACTAACATCAATACCTCTGGCAGGATCATTTAAGACAAGAATTTTTGGAAGTGTTGCCAAAGATCTGGCTATCATAACTTTTTGTTGGTTACCCCCACTTAGTGAACCTATAAGATGATCTTTTGGACCAGTTTTAATGCTTAGTCTTTCAACTTCCCATTCATATATACCATTTAACTCAAGCCAGTTAACAAAACCTAGCCACCCTGCCTTACTTGTTGTTCGATAAAGTGGAACTACTAAATTTTCGTAAATACTTAAATTAGGAAGTATTCCTTCTTTTTTTCTATCTCCTGAAACAAAAGATATGCCATTGTTTTTGGCATCCATCAAAGAATTGTATTTTATGAATTTATCATTGTTATCTAAAACTTCAGTAGTACCTCCATGTGATTCTTGAACACCAGCTAAAATTTTAACAAATTCATCTTGGCCATTACCATCTAAACCTGTAACACCTACTATTTCACCTCTACGAATTTCAAAATTAACTGGTGTGCTTTCAGGCCAAACAACTAGATTTTCGGCTCTCATTACCACCTTGTCAGTTTTTGTTTTTACAGCAGTTGATTTGGATTTTTCTCCAGATTCATCTCTACCTGTCATTAAACCTAATAAATTTTTTTCGTTAAGGTCTTTTTTTTCTAGAACTCCTACATCTTTACCATCTCTCATAACTGTTGCTTTATCACTTATACGAATTAATTCTGCTATTCGATGGGTAACAATAAAAACTGCAACACCGTTATCACGTAGTTCTCTCATTTTTTTAAATAATCTTTCGGTTGAATCAAAATCAAGTGCTGCAGAAGATTCATCAAGAATTAATACTTTCGTGTTTTCACGTAAAAAAGCTCTTCCAATCGTGATCCAAGCTTTAATGGGCAATGATAAATTGAATACTTGAGTATATGGATCTATATATTCGCCTGCAAGATCTTCCATCAGTTCTTGTGCTTTTAAGACTTTTTCTCTTTGTGTTAAACTTTTGTACCAAAAGCTATCTGAACCAACAAACAAGTTGTCTACAACAGAAGCTTCTTCAGCGATCATAACTTCCTGGAAAACAGTAGCTATACCCATCTCTCTCGCCATAACAGGTGAAGTAGGAATGTGACCCATTACAGAAACTTTGCCTTTGTCGATTGGCAAAACACCCGACATTACTTTTGCTAGTGTACTTTTTCCACAACCGTTACCTCCAACGATTGCATGAATCTCACCAAAATTTGCATTAAAATTTACTCCGTCTAATGCTTTAGTTACACCAAAATATTTATGAACATCTTGGACGTAAACATCACCAACAACAGTTTTTGATTTGTCAGACAACACCTCTTTAGAGGTGTTGTCTTTTATATTTTGTTCTGCACTCATACTTTAACTTTAAAGTATTAGTGAGATTTTGGATCGTATTTCTCCGGATCTGAAGGATTGTCAAAGAATGATTCTACATAAGCTCTTGGAGCCCAGCTTTCAATTCCTGGATTATCCCAACCCGTAGAGTTTCTATCGCAATCTTCATTTAAGACTGCTGCGATATCATCAAAACTCTTAGTCGCAGGACCAACCAATATAGATTGAATCTTTGGACCTTGACCTTGTAAAGTTCTGATCATCACTTCCATACCCAGTTCTATTTCATCTCCTGGAGGCCAAGCATATATCGCTTCATCAATGTAACCTGGATTTTGTCTCCAATAACATAGAGCTCCTAGCTCTCCACCTAATGCGATTGGTGGAATTGGATCACGTCCAGACTGAAGTAATGCTTGTAAAGTTCCAGTCTCTCCTGAAGATTGAACAGCAATACCATGTATCTCTATTGGATTACTTGCTAGCCATTGAGATAGTTCTTTCTGTGCAACTTGTGATGTCCAGTTATGTGCTAACTGTGCAACAACTGTTATGTCAGGATATTGTGCTAGACCAGCTTTCATTCCATCGCTCTGTTGGTCAGATGCAGAATAACCAGGAATTCCGTCCATGATTATTACATTACCTTTTTCACCAATTAGTTCAGCCATCCATGCACCAATATAAAAACCAACTAGTCGGTAGTTAACTGATGTATTGATTGAATAGGGTGAAGTTGTAAACCCTGTAAAAGAAAGTGTAGGAATACCTTTTTCCCAACCATATTTAATTGTTTGGTTAAGCGCCGTTAAGTTTGAACAGCAGATAATAATGGCGTCAACTTTTCCACCATCTATCATCTGTCTCATTTGCTGAATTTGTAAAGTGTCATCCAAGTTTGACTGTGTTATAACGATTTCATCAACCATTCCTAACGCCTTCCATTTTGGATAAACTACTTCCATCAGTCTTTCCATTGCACCTTTACGCCAAGTATTACCAGCATAAGTACTAGCATAACCTATTGTCCAAGGTGGTTTTCTTGCACTTTTCCAGCCCTTCATGACAGTTGGTCCTAAAGGTTGGTCTTTATCCATAAAGTCCATGTTGTATACATAGTCTCTCATGTCTTTAGGGACATTTTTCAAGCACTCCGTACACAATTCTTGTGCTGACGCAATACTAAAAATCCCTAAAACCCAAGAGAATATAACAACATAAAACAATTTTTTTATTTTCATATTTCTCCTTTATTATTATTATTTATCAAGTGTCTCATTTATACAGGGACATTGCTAGACTAATGAATAGTTTTTTTATATATATAGTTTTTAGATGCATTTAATGCAGTAAATTTTGTTTGTTTTTAATAGAAAAAATATACTAAATTAAGTTAAATAATTATTGAAAATTTATTCTAATAAAGGTTGAATCGCTTTATATTTTTTAAAATTATTAATGTTTTTTATATGAAAAATTTTTTTTTAGTTCTGATATTTTTTTTATTCTCTTCAACAATTTTGTTTGCAGAATATCAATTAGAACCCGCTAATTGTACTTTAAAAAAAAAATCTAATTGTGGAGCTTATCTTTATAATAGCAGTACTGGTGCAACATACTTTTGTGATACAGAGAAATGTACAGAGATAATGCCAGCACTAGAAGGGGTAGGTGAAGCAGAAGAAGTTAAAGGGTCTAAAAAATCTAAAATACCTAAAAAACCTAAAAAAAAGAAATCAAAAATACCTAA
>JAPYTV010000078.1 GCA_029941985.1 Candidatus Pelagibacter sp.
GCCAGATAAACTATAAGCCGGGTTCTGTCATTTAAACTTATCATTTCTCTAGGCTTAAGATCGCTCTTAAGCTCAAGCAACTAACCCTGATGACGAGCCAAAGACGGCTTTTAGTTTTTCAACAATATCATCTCTACTTAGTCTTGCTCCCAGTGGGGTTTTCCAGCGTTCATTGTTACCAATAGAACCGGTGTGCTCTTACCACACCTTTTCACCCTTGCCATGTTATGGCGGTTTATTTTCTGTGGCACTATCCCTAGGGTTTCCCCCGCCAGGTATTACCTGGCACTGTATCTTTGCGGAGCCCGGACTTTCCTCTTTAAAATAAATTAAAGCGACAAGTCATTTATCTGGCACTTGTAATTTATTATTAAATAATAAAATTTCAAGTAAAATTAATATTTTTTTTTAATAAGATTATTGCTTATTAATAAGCATTCTTTATCAATCTTACCGTCAACTAGCTCCTGCCTATATCTTCTTTGAAAAGCTTTAATTACAAAAACTTGATATTTTTTTTTGCTAATATTTTTTTTATTTTTTTTTGAATACCCAATTTTAGATATATTATTAAGAAAGATATTTTGACTTAAATGATCAATTTTATGTCTCCTATGATTCTTTAAAATTTTTCTTTCTATATTGTGCCATAAACTAATTTTATTTTTTGCCAAATATTCCCACGGAAATTTTTCTCCAGGATCTTTTTTTCTGTCAGGTGCAATATCCGAATGGCCTAAGATATTTTTAGGATTAATTTTATATCTTTTAATCAAATATTTACTTAACCTTATTAAAGAATTGATTTGTTTTGTAGAAAATTTTTTATAATTAAATTCATGACCGGGATTGCTAATTTCAACTCCGATAGAATTTTTATTTAATAAGTTATAATTCTTCCACGATGATGTCCCGGCATGCCATGCCATGTATAAATCTGGAACTAAAGTGATTATCTCTCCATTGCTTTTTATTAAATAGTGACTACTAACCTGAGATTGTATTTCTGTAAGTCGATTTATAGAGTCTGATTCTTTTTTCATTCCTGTATAGTGAAAAATAATAAATTTTATTTGATTTTTATTCCTTTTAACTGGATAAAAATTTGGGGAGTAATTTAAAGTTGTACTTATTGCCATATTTAAGTCATTTTTAACACTAAATCTCGATTTACTTTATTCTTATATGTCCTATATAGTAAACTTGTAATGAAAAAATTTATTGTAGCTTCAATAGTTACTTTTATGATTGCGTCGAGCGCTATAGCAGGCACAGATGGCGAAAATAGTTTGTCAAAAAAACCACCTAGTCAGGTTAAAGACTGCTTTGAAGGATTAAATAGAGCTACTTTTTCTTTAAATCAAGGGTTGGACAAGGCTATTTTTAAACCAGTTGCAAAAGGTTATAGAAAATTACCATCATCAGTTAGAACTGGAACAAGTAATGTACTTATTAATATTTCTTCACTCTTAACTATACCTAACAACATTCTGCAGGGAGAATTTAAAAAAGCTGGAATTAATACTGGGAGATTTATTGTTAATACAACGGTAGGAATTCTTGGAATATTTGATGTGGCTTCAAAAATGGATTTTCCAGAGTATGAAAAAGAGGATTATGGACAAACATTTGGATTTTGGGGCATAGGTGAAGGCTGTTATGTTGTATTACCAGTTTTGGGACCATCAACTGTTAGAGATACCTTTGGTTCATTCGTAAATTTATTAGGTGGGGACCCTTATTATAATGCCTCTACTCATGGCAATAATGAATATTTAAGTGACTCGCTGTACATGAAAACAAAAATTATGACAGGAGTAGATTTTAGGGCAAAAAATTTGGAGTCTATAGATAATTTAGAAAAAAATTCTATGGATTTTTATGCATCAGTAAGAAGTTTATACTTACAAGACAGACAGCAAAAAATTGCAAACTCAAATCCAACAATTGAGATTATGTATGAGGGTGACTGGGAAGAAATAGATTAGGAATAGTTAAAAAATAAAAATTAATTAAGTAGCAAGTGAATTAATGTCCACAAAAAAAATCTCAACATTTCTAATTTTTTTAATAATTTCTTTTTCAAATATTGCTAAAGTTTTTTCGATTGAACCTGATGTATTTGTGCAGTCAACTGTCAACAGAGCTTCGAAAGTTCTTTCTAGTAATATTAGTAAAGAAGAAAAGATTGAAAAACTTAAAATTATTGCTGATGAAACTGTAGATGTTAAAATAATAGGACTTTATACACTTGGGTCATATAGAAAAGAATTAAATGATGATCAAAAAAAAAAATATTCAATTCTTTTTAAAGAATACTTTTTAAAAACTTTTTCTAGTAGGTTGGCTGAATACTCAAACCCTGAAATTGAAGTAACTTCTAAAAAAAAATTAAATGAAAACTATACAATGGTATCAAGTATATTGGTGGCAACTGCAAAAAGACCAGAAGTTAATATTAGTTGGAGAATATATACTAAGAATCCTGAAAACCTCTTAATAAGAGATTTAATAATTGAAGGTTTAAGTCTTGCTCGTACTCAAAAAGAAGAATTTTCATCTATAATACGAAGTAACGATGGAAATATTAATGCTCTTTTTGAAAGTTTAAGAAAATTTATACAATAATTGATTATTCAACTTAATAATCTTACTGGTGGGCCCACCAGGACTCGAACCTGGGACCAATACATTATGAGTGTACTGCTCTAACCAACTGAGCTACAGGCCCTAAAAGTTAAGTTTTAATTATATCATAATTAAAGTTATGTCCAGTAAAGGTAAAATAAGATAAATGGTGGGCCGTGTTGGTTACGCTCCAACTACCCCTGCAATGTCAATGCAATACTCTACTATTGAGCTAACGGCCCTAATAAATTATTTATTATAATAAAAAATTTCAATTAATTTCAAAATTTAGTTTTATTAAAAATATTAGTTTCTAAGTTTGAAGCATATAAAATTGAAAGGTTTAACCAAAAAAGTGTTTGAACTTGATCGCCAAAAAAAGCACCACTTGGTATAATAGGTATAAAAATAACTAATAAATAGATAAAACACCCTAATTGCAAATAATTTTCTGATTTTAATATAATTTTTAATTTACTAAAAATTAATTTAAATAAAATAATTAATAATATTATGCTACCAACGGCACCATGTTCAGATAAAAACTCAAAATAAGTTTGATGTGGGTGAGTTTGGCATTTATAATTAGAATAGTCATTATTTATTTCTTTATTGAGGCTACAAGTCTCCAATCGATAATTTTTATTACCCACACCAAATAATGGGTAATTTTTAAAAACACTTAAGCTAGACCTATAGAGGCCAAAATATATATTTTCATTTATATTAATTTGGGTTGTTTCTTGATGAAAATATCTTACCTTTAAAAAATCTGAACTTAAAATCACGCCAGAAATTAAAGTTATCATTAATATTAGAGAAATAATTTTTTCTTTTAATGCAAAATTTTTATTTAAAAAATAAAATATTAAAAAACCAATAAATGCTTTAATAGCGCTAGCTCTTTCACCGGTTAATAATATTGCAATAAGTAATATTATTGAAATAATCAAAAATAAAATTTTGTATTTTTTAGAATAGCCTTTAAATACAAAATAGAGATATCCTATAATTATAAGATAAAATGCATTAATATACCCCCCTACTATTGGCTCATCTTTAAAAAAACTTACTATTCTATTAGCATACTCTGCGCCACCATAACCTAATATGTTTTTTCCAAAATAACTTTCAATATAAGTATCTAGGCATATTACAAACAATGATAATGCCCAAATTATTAAAATTTTATTAAAATACTTATTTTTATAAAAAAAATAATTAAACGCACTAAAAAGTATAAAAAAACGAATGAAACCAAAATTTCTAACAGCACCTATTGAAAAATCTTGAGAAATTAAAGAATTAAAAATTAAATACAAATAAA
>JAPYTV010000079.1 GCA_029941985.1 Candidatus Pelagibacter sp.
AAATCTATGAGATCAATGGTTAGTGGCTCAAGAATGTATGCTGTTAATCAAGAAAAACTTCCATCAGTTACATCCATATTACAAGCTACCCAAAGTGAAGAAAAAAAAGCATCTCTTGCTAACTGGAAAGCTAGAGTTGGAGCAGCAGAGGCCAATAGAATCAAAAATGATGCTAGCAGTCGAGGAACCTCCATGCATGCATTTTTAGAAAAATATTTATTAGGTCAATTAAATTTAGAATTATTGGAAGAAGAGGATAATAAATCTAAAAAAATGGCTGATGAGATTATTGAACAAGGTATTAAAAATAAACTATCAGAAATTTGGGGAACAGAAGCAACTTTGTATTATCCTGGAAAATATGCTGGAACTTGTGATGCTTGTGGAGTTTACGAAGGACAAGAAACCATTATAGATTTTAAACAATCTAATAAACCCAAGAAAGAAGAGTGGATTGAAGATTATTACCTTCAATTAGGCGCTTATTCATTGGCACACAATGTTGTTTATAACTCAAGAATTACGCAGGGAATTGTTTTACTTTGTACTGTGGACAATCTGTTTCAAGATTTTAGAATTCAAAGTGTTAAACTTGAAAAATATCAAAACAAGTTTTTAGAAAAAGTCGAACAATTTTATCACCAAAGGAATATGAATTAGTATGAATTTAGCAATATGGGATATAGAATCTAGTAGTGCCAACACATCATGGGGAAGTATCATTGAAGTTGGTGGTGTTTTAGTCGATCCAAACTTTAAAGAATTAGATCGATTTAACTTTAGGTGTAGGTTGCCAGAAGGAGAAATTCCACAAGCTCAAGCTTTGATAATAAATAAGACTAGTGTTGATTTATTAACTAAAGGAAATTTAAGCCACTATCAAATGTTAGGACAGCTAGAAGCAACATTTAAAAAGTGGAGCCCTGCAATATTTTTAGGCTGGTCTAATATTGGTTTTGATGATGAGATGATAAGAAATGAATTTTTTAGAGGTATTAGATATCCTTATATTACAAATGCAACACCAAACAAAAGACATGATGGTTTAAATATAGCAAGAGGTGCTCATGCTGTTGATGAAAGTGTTCTAAAAACTGAAATTAATGCAAAAGGAAATGCGGTAATGAAACTTGAATCTTTAGCTAGAATGAATGGAATCGAGTCAAGTGGAGCCCATTCTGCTCTATTTGATGCGGAGCTAGTTGTGTCAGTTTTAGGTTTAATCAAAAAAAATCAGCCTCAAACATGGGATACATTTTTAAGAACAGCAAACAGAGCTGATACCGAAGTTATAATTAAAAAAGAAAAAATTTTTACTCTTGCTGAATATCACTTTGGTAAAAACTATAAATATGTTGTAGCACCATTGCACCCAAAGTACTGCATAGATAATTATAATTGGGGAAGAGCTGTAGATTTAAAGATTGATCCTATTCCATTACTAAATATGTCTATTTCAGAACTTAAAGTTGCTATTAAAAAACTAAAATTTTTAAAAACAATACGTTCAAATAAAGCTCCAATAATTTTAGACGCAAGTTTTGGATTACAAGTTGAGCCTTATAGTAATCTAGATCTTGATTTAATTAAAGAACGTGCAAAATTAGTAACTACTAATGAGAAATTTTCTCAAAACATTTTAGCGGCATTAAGAGAAATAGCTGAAGAAAAAGCGCAATTTGACTCACAAGAAGACTTTCTTGCGGAAGAGACAATTTATAAAAAATTTACACCTCAAAAGGATACAGCTTTATTTCCAAAATGGCATGCAGCTTCTTGGAAAGATAAATTAATATTACTAGATAAATTTGAAGATGAAAGATTGGTAAGCTTTGGAAAAAAAATAATTTATCAAGAATCTCCAGAAACATTACCACTAGACATATTAAAAACAATTAAAAGGGCTATAGCAGAAAGAATTTTAAGTAATGAAAAAGAAAAATGGTGGACATGTAAAGAATTTTATTTTGAGTGTGATAATTTAAGAGAGAAATACAGTAATAAAAAAGATGAAGTAAAGCTTAAATTTTTAGATGAGATTAATGAGTTTGTTGAAGGAATTCAAAAAAAGTATGAGGAAGCATAACTTTTCTGTGAATTAACTAAATTTTTTTTTTTACACATTGAATAATAAGTTAAATCAAATATATAGGATCTATTATGGCAACAGTAAGTGTAACAGATGATAACTTTGATGCAGAAGTTTTAAAATCTTCAAAACCAATTGTAGTTGATTTTTGGGCCGACTGGTGTGGTCCTTGCGTTAGCATCGCGCCGACATTAGAGCAAATTTCAGATGAAATGGCTGATCAAGTAATAATTGCAAAACACAACATTGATAATGAACCCAACACCCCAACTAAATATGGAGTTAGAGGAATTCCTACAATGTTATTGTTTAAAGATGGAGAGTTAAAAGCAACTAAAGTTGGTGCAACACCTAAGTCAGATATTGTTTCTTGGATTAAAGAAAATATCTAATTTAAGTTTAAAACTTCTCCCGCAAGATACAGAGATCCTGTAATTATAATAATATCATTCTCTTGAAGTTTTATTGAAAAGATAGCATCTTCTATTGAGTTTTTATTTTGGATATTAGGAAAGTTTTTTATTTTATCTTTAAGATCATTTCCTTTGATAGCATTTGGTTGATTGGGAATATCAATTGTAGTTAGTGTTTCAACATTCTTAAAATAACTAATGTATTTATTATGATCTTTGTTAGCCATCATTCCTAAAATAATGTGTTTTTTACAGTTTAAACTTTGTAGGTGTTGGTTTAACACCTTTGCACCTAGTGGATTATGCGAACCGTCCACAAATAATTGATTATTTTTAACTAAATTTTTTAACCTTCCAGATTTAATTTCTTGAAGTCTAGCAATACTTTCAATTTTAGTAATTCCATTTTTTATATGATCATTGGTTATGTTATAATTCGTTAGTTGTCTAGCAGTTGCAATTGCAGTTGAAACATTTTCTAATTGAAATTCACCTGGAAGATTAGGTTTTGAAAGTTTTATTCCACCAAATTCATCTTCAAAGTAAAAGAAATCATTTTCCTTTAGCGCAAAACTGTAATTTTTATTAAAGATTATTTTTTTAGATTTATTTTTAGCAATAGTATTTTCAATATGTGCGCTAATTTTATTTGAACTTTGTTTTGCAACAATAATTTTTGAATTTAATAGAGATGAAGCTTTCTCAAATATAATTTTTTTTATAGTTTGTTCTTCTTTTGGGAGCCAATCTAGATGATCTAATCCGATAGTTGTTATTATGCTTGCTAAATTTTTCTTTAAAATGTTTGTAGCATCAAATCTATGAAACAAACCTGACTCTATTAAGTTAATGTTTTTAGGGTATTTTTTAGCATGATGAAAATATGCAACTGTTAAAATTTCAAAGAATGTAATAGGTTCATTGTTATTAACCTCTTCTATTTCAGTTAATAGATTTGTTAAATCATCATCACTTAACTCTTCATTGTTGTAGACAAATCTTTCATTAATTTTTTTAATATGAGGGCTAGTATAAATATTACATTTATAATTTGCTTCTTTTAGAATTGCACAAAGGGTTTGAATAGTTGAATATTTTCCATTAGTTCCAACAATTGAAACACAATTAATCTGATCTTGTGGATTTCCTAGTTTTTGACAAAGATTTATAGTTCGGTCTAAACTAAGATCAATTTCTTTAGGATGCAGCTTTTGTAAGCGCTCCACTATCTTCTGAAGTTTCATTTGATGTTGAATTTATAGCAGAATTTTTCTTTAACAATATTGATAATAATGTGCCAATTTTTTCTCTTAAGTCTTTTCTTTCAACAATTAAATCTACAAAACCAGTTTTTTCAACATATTC
>JAPYTV010000080.1 GCA_029941985.1 Candidatus Pelagibacter sp.
AAAGCTGAAGACAGAGCACATATATTAATAGGACTTTCTGTTTCTGTTGAAAATTTAGATAAAATTATTAAAATTATCAGATCGTCTAAAACTCCTGATGATGCAAAAAAAGCATTATTAAATACTAAATGGAAAGTTAATAAATCCTTAAAATTAATTTCTTTAATTGAAGTCAGTAAGAAAAAAAAATTATATTCTTTATCTGAGCCTCAAGTTATTTCAATTTTAGAATTAAGACTTCAAAAATTGACAGCTCTAGGAATAAATGAAATTGAAATTGAGATTAAAAAACTAGCTCAATTAATTATTAATTACAAAAAAATTATTAACTCAAAAAAAGAATTATTAAAAGTTATAAGTGAAGAACTTAAGAACATTAAAGAAAGATTTTCTGTACCAAGACGAACTAAGATTATTAATGCTATGCTTAACTATGATATAGAAGAAACTATTCAAAAAGAGTCTATAATTATCACCGTTACTCTTCAGGGCTATATAAAAAGAGGCGCATTAAGCAATGTTAAGCAACAAAAAAGAGGTGGAAAAGGTAAATCTGGAATAGTTACAAGAGATCAAGATTCAGTTGTTCAAACACTATCTGTAAATACTCATACGTCTGTACTTTTCTTTTCTACAGAGGGACTAGTTTATAAAATTAAAGCTTGGAAAATTCCTGAAGGCTCATCAGTCTCTAAGGGTAAGTCTTTATTCAATATTTTACCTTTGAAAAATCACCAATCTATTAGTTCTATCATGCCATTCCCAGAAGATGAATCTGAATGGAAAAATTTACAAATCGTATTTGCTACTTCACAAGGTAAAATTAGAAAAAACAGTCTTGAAGATTTTTTATCCATTAACTCTGGTGGAAAAATTGCAATGAAACTTGATGTTAATGATAAAATTATTGGCGTAGAAATATGCAAAGAAGATCAACATATTATGCTTAGTACTAAAAATGGCAAGTGCATAAGATTTGAATCTAAGAAATTACGTATATTTAAAGGAAGATCATCAAAAGGTATTAAAGGAATTAATTTAGGATCAAAGGATGCGATCGTTTCTTTATCAATTATTGATTATGATAAAAACAAAAAATCTGAATTAAAAGCTAAGGAAAGATTTATTTTATCAATTACAGAGAACGGTTATGGGAAAAAAACATCTCATTATGATTATAGAGTTACAAATAGAGGGGGTAAAGGCATTATTGGAATAATTAATTCACCAAGAAATGGTGATGTTGCTTCTTCCTTTCCTGTATTTGATGGTGATGAAATTATGATTTCTACAAACAAAGGTAGAGTAATCAGAGTTGCTGTTAAAGAAATTAGATCTGCTGGCAGAAATACTCAAGGCGTTAGAATTATCAAGCTATCGGGAGACGAAAAAGTAGTTTCTGCTATCAAAATAGATGATAACTTGCTTTAATGACAAAAGTTGTTATCTACCCCGGTACATTTGATCCAATAACGTATGGCCATATAGATGTTATCAAAAAAGCTTTAAAACTATTTGATGGAATTGTTGTTGCAGTTTCAATTGGTACCAATAAAAATTATCTATTTAATTCAGAAGAAAGAATTGAAATAATTAAAAAAGCACTTTTTTTAGATTTAAATCTAGATAAAAAAAAAATTAATGTAGTTTCATTTAAATCTTTAACAACAGATCTCTGTAATAAATATAAGTCAAATATAATTTTAAGAGGTCTAAGAGCTGTATCTGATTTTGAATATGAATTTCAGTTAGCTGGAATGAATAGAAAATTAGACAATAATATAGAAACAATATTTTTAATGTCAGATATTGAAAATCAAATAATTTCATCAAAATTTGTTAAAGAAATTGTTAAACTAGATGGTGATATTAAAAAATTTACCACTAAAAGCACAATAAAATCTTTAAAAAAAAAATATGAAAAAATTAATAACTAAAATTTTAGTTTTATTTTTCATACTAACTAACAATGCAATTGCAAAGGAAAATATAATGATTTTAAAACTTAAAGACGGAGATGTTAAAATAGAGCTATTTTCAGATATAGCACCAAATCATGTTAAGAGAATTAAACAACTTGCTCACGAAGGTAAATACGATGGTGTTGTTTTTCATAGAGTTATTGATGGTTTTATGGCTCAAACAGGAGATGTAGAGTTTGGTAATTCTTCTAATGATAATTTTAACTTAAGAAAAGCAGGAACAGGTAATTCTGATTTACCTGATATTAAAGAAGAGTTTAGTGACCTTCCCCATGATAGAGGAACATTATCTATGGCTAGAACATCAGATCCCAATAGTGCAAATAGTCAGTTTTTTATTTGTTTTAAAGCAGCTTCATTTTTAGACAGACAATATACAGTCTTTGGTAAAGTTATTGACGGTATGGAATTTGTAGATAATATTAAAAGGGGTGAACCAGCTTCAGATCCAGATAAAATTATTAGTTTTAAATAATATCCATATATATTTATGGCATTAAAAAATTTCAAATTTAATGTCCTTGAAAAAAATAATTTTTCTAGAATAGGTTTAATAGAAACACATAGAGGAAATATAAATACACCAGCTTTTATGCCTGTAGGAACTCAAGCTACAGTAAAAGCTTGCTTTATTGACGATATAATTAAAACAAATTCTGAAATAATTTTATCTAATACTTATCATTTAATGATTAGGCCAGGCGTTGAAAGAATTATTGAAGCAGGTGGATTACATAAATTTATGAACTGTAAATTACCAATATTAACTGACTCTGGTGGATTTCAAGTTATGTCATTATCAAAATTAAATAAAATTGATAAAGAAAAGGGTGCGATATTTAATTCTCATATTGACGGTAAAAAAATTATATTAAGCCCCGAAGAAAGTATAAGAGTACAAAAAGGACTCGATTCTGACATAGTGATGATTATGGATGAGTGTCCAAAAAAAACTATCGATTATAAACTTATAAATAAATCAATGAATTTGTCACTTTATTGGGCTCAAAGATCTAAAGATGCTTTTGGATCAAATCCTCATAAAGCTTTATTTGGTATAGTTCAGGGAGGTTTATTTAAAGATTTAAGAATTAAATCTCTTAGTGAATTAACTAAAATTGGTTTTGATGGTTATGCATTAGGTGGTTTGGCTGTAGGAGAATCTCAAAATGAAATGTTTAATGTTTTAGATGATATTAAACATTTTATGCCAGAAGATAAACCTAGATATTTAATGGGCGTAGGAACTCCTTCAGATATACTAGGTGCCGTTAAAAGAGGTATAGATATGTTTGATTGTGTTTTACCTTCAAGATCTGGAAGAACTGGTCTTGCTTTTACATGGAAAGGAAGAATAAACATTAAAAATGCGAAATACAAAAATGATAATCAACCTATTGATATTAATTGTTCTAATCTAAATTTAAATAAATATTCAAAGAATTATCTAAACCACTTATTTAACACGAATGAAATTTTAGCCTCAATGTTGTTAACACTTCATAATATTAATTTTTATCAGGAATTAATGTCTTCCATTAGACAAAATATTAAAAATGGTACTTTTGATCAATTTCACGATCAATACATTGATAAGTTGTAGCTTTTTGTGTTTGCTATTTATTAACATATGCAATAAATACTTGTTTTTTGGTAATAAAAATTATTCATGTTTAGATATTTTTTTATTGTTTAAATTTTTAAGTGTAAAGAAATTTAAAAATTTTAAAGGGGACTTCACCAAAAGTTTTTTTTTAAAATTAAATAAAAAAAAACATTCATCTCAACATTAATAATTTCTATGTGGGCCCTTAGCTCAGTTGGTAGAGCAATTCCCTTTTAAGGAATGGGTCGA
>JAPYTV010000081.1 GCA_029941985.1 Candidatus Pelagibacter sp.
GCTAATGGATGACTTCCTGGAAAACTATCATTGTGTTGATAACCAGAACAAACTGGAGCATCTAATTTTTCCGCAAGCTTTTTACAATCTTCAATCGCACCACCAATTACAACACCTGCACCAGATAAAATTACTGGAAATTTAGCATTGGATAATAAGTGCGCAGCTTTTTTAATTGCATCAACACCACCTGCTTGTCTTTCTAATCTTACAATTGGAGGAAGATCTATATCAATTACTTGAGTCCAATAATCTCTTGGAACATTTATTTGTGCTGGAGCTGATCCTCTGATCGCTTTTTCAATCACTCTATTCAATACTTCTGCCATTCTTGAAGGATCTCTAACTTCTTCTTGATAACAAACCATATCTTTAAATAAATTCATTTGTTCTACTTCTTGAAAACCACCTTGTCCCATAGTTTTATTTGCTGCCTGAGGTGTAACCAAAAGTAATGGTGTATGATTCCAATAAGCAGTTTTGATTGGGGTAACTAGTCCTGTAATACCTGGTCCATTTTGTGCAATCACCATCGACATTTTACCAGTGGCTCTTGTATATCCATCTGCAATTAAACCACCATTAGTCTCATGAGCAACATCCCAAAATGTTATTCCAGCTTCTGGAAATATATCAGAAATAGGCATAAAGGCTGAACCAATTATTCCAAATGCATGTTCAATTCCATGCATTTGTAAAACTTTTACAAAAGCTTCTTCTGTTGTCATTTTTGTCATAATAATTCTGATCTTTCTTATCTATGTTATTAAAAATTCTATTTTATTTGTTAATTTATAGGATTAATATATAAGAATTAAAAAATTTCAAATAAACAAATTAGCACTATTATGGCTACTGATATTATAATCCATGACGAAAAAGACAACGTAGGAGTAGTTGTTATTGATAAAATCACTCCTAAACAAGACTGTTCATGTTGGATCATGGAAAATGACAAAACAGTGAAAATCCAGTCTGTAGATGAAATTCAATTAGGACATAAAATAGCAATGGTAGACCTCAACGAAGGTGATACTATTTTAAAGTATGGTCATGATATTGGGAAAGTAGTTAAATCAATCAAAAAAGGTGAACATGTTCATGTTCAAAATGTTAAAACTAAGAAATGGTAAAATATGAAAATTCCAAAAAGTTTTTTAGGTTATAAAAGAGAAAATGGCAGGGTTGGTACTAGAAATCATGTAATTATACTTCCAGTAGATGATATTTCAAATGCATGTGCTGAATCTGTAGCTAACAATATTAAAGGTACAATTGCACTTCCACACTCATACGGAAGACTTCAATTTGGTGCTGATTTAGATCTACACTTTAGAACAATGATTGGAACGGGAAAAAATCCTAACGTTGCAGCTGTAATCGTAATTGGAATTGAGCCTAAATGGACAAAAAGAATTGTAGATGCAATTGCTAAAACTGGAAAACCAGTAGAAGGTTTTCATATCGAGCGTACTGGAGATATTGGAACTGTAATGAAAGCTTCAAAAAAAGCCCAAGAATTCGCAATGTGGGCATCTGAAAAACAAAGAGAAGAATGTCCTCTAAGTGATTTATGGATATCAGTTAAGTGTGGTGAATCTGATACGACATCGGGGTTAGCTGCAAACCCTACTGTTGGAAATTTAATGGATAAATTAGAACCATTAGGAGTCCACTTATGTTTTGGTGAAACGTCAGAGCTAACAGGTGCTGAAAAAGTTTGTGCAACAAGAGGGGCAACTCCAGAAGCTTCTGAAAAATTCATGAAAACTTGGAATTCTTATAATGATTTCATTTTAAAAGAAGCAACAGATGATCTTTCAGAAAGTCAGCCAACAGCAGGAAATATTGCTGGCGGACTTACTACTATTGAAGAAAAAGCTTTTGGAAACTTTCAAAAAATTGGATCATGTAAATTTATAGATGTATTAGAACCAGCTGAAGAACCGACTAAAGGAAAGGGTTTATATTTTATGGATACTTCATCTGCAGCAGCTGAGTGTATTACACTTCAAGCGGCAGCAGGTTTTAACATCCACTTATTTCCAACAGGTCAAGGTAATATTGTTGGTAACCCTATTGAACCAGTTGTTAAACTAACTGCAAATCCATTAACAGTTAAGAGTATGGGTGAGCACATTGATTGCGATGTGTCAAAAATACTTTCTCGAGAAATGAACATGTCTCAAGCAGGTGATGAATTAATCAAATCAATGATTAAAGTTGCTAACGGTAGATTAACTTGTGCAGAAGCCTTAGGTCATAAAGAGTTCGTTATGACTAAACTCTACAGAAGTGCTTAAAGTTTTTCCTTAAGTAACATTAATGATCATCAAAAAATATTTACTAATAATACCATAAATAATTTTAATATTTTATGTTTAGCTACTTTGCTTTTATAGAATATTTTTTTTTTAAATTGGAAAAAAATTTTCTAATAAATGCAGCAGAAACTCCCAATGTTACTGCAAATATAATTGAAAATAACCCGTAAAGAATAGGTACTTCTGTTGAAAGTTTATGAATAAATATTGATATAGGATTTAATTTATTGATATCAATTTTATTTATTTCTTTAATAGTCTGTTCAACAAAAAAGGTATCGTAAGCTATTGCAATACCAACTAATAATAATAAAATAGCTAAAAGCGTTTTTAAACCTGGGCTATCAATAGACTCTCCGAGTTTTTGTCCACATTGAACTCCAATAATTGAACCTGAAACTAACATAAATACTAAAATTAAATCAATAGAACCATAATTAAAAGCATGCAAAAATGTAACAATCACACTTATAAAAATAGTTACAAATAAAGAAGTTCCTGGGATTAATCTCGTTGGCATACCAATAATATAAATCATTGCGGGAACTAAAATAAAAGCCCCTCCTATTCCCATTATTGCTGCGATAAAACCAACTATTAATCCAATTATGATTGGTGTAAATGCACTTTCGTATAATTTTGATTTTTTAAAACGTATTCTTAAAGGAAGACCATGTATCCAATAATGAACGTGTAATTTTTTTTTAGTAATAATTTTTTTTCTAGCTTTGTCTATCTCACCAAGACCTTCAACTAACATTGCTGTTCCAATGATGGCAAGGATATACATGTAGGCTAATGAAATAATGATATCAATTTTTCCCATTTCTTTAAAATAAGTGAAAGTCCAAATTCCAATTAATGTTCCAAAAACTCCACCAGCAACTATCATTAAACCCATTTTATAATCTAGTGTATTTTTTAAATAGTGAGTTGTAGAACCTGATACAGATGTAGCTAAAATATTATTTGCTTCATTCGCAACGGCATACGTTGGAGGAACTCCTAAAAAAATTAAAAACGGAGTCATTAAAAAACCTCCACCAACTCCAAATAAACCTGAGAGTACACCTACTATTCCACTAAGAGAAAAAATTGCTATTATGTTTACTGATACTGCTGCAATTGGTAAAAAAACTTCCATAAATACTTAACTTAATAATGAATATTACTCATATATATTGATGTCAATAGATGAGATTTTATAATTAAAAATTTATTATCTCTAATTAAATTGTATTAAAGTACCTGCAAGAATTATACCCCAGTATGCAGATAGTCCTAAAAAAATACCTACCTTTAATTTGTTTTTTTTGATTTTAGAAGGTAATTTTTTAATTAAATCAGTCATTGATAATTGTCAATAACACGACTTTATAATTTGTCAAATAATTACTAAATAATTAGAAAAAAGATTTTATAGATGATCTTGGTTCAGTTAGTAGATGGTAGCTCCAAAAACTTTAATCTCATCACCTTCAACACCCAGTACTAAACGACCTA
>JAPYTV010000082.1 GCA_029941985.1 Candidatus Pelagibacter sp.
AAACATCAGCCCTACTTCCAAATCTAATCATTCCAATTCTATCACCTTGTTTTAGTTCTTGATTTTTTGATGATTCACATACTATTCTTCTTGCAATTAATCCTGCAATTTGGACCACTATAACGTCTTCACCTTGATTATTTATAATCTTATAATAATTTCGTTCATTACTTTCGCTAGCTTTATCAAGGGATGCATTTAAAAATTTTCCAGGTTTATAAAATATTTCAGAAATTTTTCCAGCACATGGTGTTCTATTCACGTGACAGTCAAAGACATTCATAAAAATACTTATTTTAGTAAATTTTTTATCCTCAAGGCCTAATTCTTTTGGTCCACTTATTTCATGCACCATTAAAACTTCGCCATCTGCTGGACTTGTTAAATAACTGTCGTCATTTATCGAAATTCTTTCCGGATCTCTAAAAAAATAATAAACCCAAATACTTAAAACAAAACCAATTAAACCTAAAAATGTACTAAACAAATATAAAAAAATAGTTATCAAAATAGCTATAACTAAAAATTTATAACCTTCTGCGTGAATCCTTGGAAATATTTTCTCTAACATAATCTTATATTTGATAATTTTTCATTAATATGTATATAAAACAGCAAAATACAATTATTAAGATATAATATTAAAATATGGCTAAAATTAAGGTTAAAAATCCTATTGTTGAATTGGATGGCGATGAAATGACAAGGATAATATGGGATTTTATTAAAAATAAACTTATCCTACCTTATTTAGATTTGGGAATAGAATATTATGATCTTGGCATGAAAAGTAGAGATAATACTAACGATCAAATAACAATTGATTCAGCCGCAGCGATAAAAAAAATTGGTGTAGGAATTAAATGCGCAACGATAACTCCTGACGAAGATAGAGTAAAAGAATTTGAACTAAAAAAAATGTGGCGCTCTCCAAATGGAACAATAAGAAATATTATTGGAGGAACTGTTTTTAGAGAACCAATTATTTGTAAAAACATACCGAAGCTAGTTCCATCTTGGACTGATCCAGTAATTATTGGAAGACATGCTTTTGGTGATCAATACAGAGCAACAGACTTTAAGGTTCCCGGAAAAGGAAAAATGGAAATTAAATGGACCGCTGAAGATGGAAGTGATGAAATTAAATATGAAGTCTTTAATTTTCCAGGTCCTGGAATTGCTTTATCTATGTATAATTTGGATAAATCTATAGAAGATTTTGCAAAGTCTTGCTTCAGCTATGGCTTAATTAAAAGGTGGCCTGTCTATTTATCTACTAAGAATACAATTTTAAAACAATACGATGGACGCTTTAAAGATATTTTTCAAGAAATTTTCAAGAGTAAATTTGAAGCTGACTTTAAAAAAAACAATCTAACTTATGAGCACAGATTAATTGATGACATGGTTGCATGCGCTATGAAATGGAGTGGAAAATATATTTGGGCATGTAAAAATTATGATGGTGATGTTCAGTCTGATACTATGGCTCAAGGATATGGATCATTAGGATTAATGACCAGCGTTCTATTAGCTCCAGATGGAATAACAATGGAAGCTGAGGCTGCTCATGGTACTGTTACAAGACATTACAGAATGCATAAACAAGGAAAGGAAACATCGACAAATCCTATTGCATCAATATTTGCCTGGACTAGAGGATTGGCACATAGAGGTAAATTAGATAATAATGATGAATTAATTAAATTTTCAAAAATTTTAGAAACAGTTTGTGTTGACTGTGTAGAGAATGGATCAATGACAAAAGATTTAGCAATATTAATAGGTCCATCAAGCAAATATTTAACCACAAATCAATTCCTTGATGAATTAGATAGTGGACTTAAAAAAAAACTTAATTAATTAATTTTTTTATATTTTCAAAAGAGTCTTCAATTTTATTAGTTAAAGTTCCACCTGCTTGAGCAAAATCAGTTCTTCCACCACCCCCTTTACCACCTATAATTTCTGATCCTGTTTTAACTAGTTCAACTGCATCGAATTTATTAACTAATCCATCTGTGACACCAACAGCTAGTCCAACCTTTCCCTCGTTAACAGCGTAAACAACTAAAATACCTTCTTTTAATTCTTTTTTTCCTTCATCTATTAATCTTCTTAGATCTTTAAATGGAAGTTCTAAAACTTTTTGAAATCTTACTTTAATATTATTTATGTTTTCATCTCTAATAGTATTTTTTGATTTATTTTTTAAAATTGACTCAACTGATAGTTTTTCGAATTGTCTATTTAAATCTTTTATCACTACTGCTTTATCTTTATTGTCTACGCTAGGTTTTCCACCCAACTTAATAATTTTATCTGTTAAATTTTTAATTATTTCTTCATTTTTTTGACTAGATAAATTTGAAAGTTTTTCTTTATTTTGCAAATAACCTGTAAGCTGTTTATCCCTTAATGCTTCTACTCTTCTAACCCCTGCGGCAATTGACGATTGACTAATTATTCTAAACTTACCTATATCACCAGTATTTCTTACATGTGTTCCTCCACATAATTCTGTAGAGAAATAATCATCTTTTTCATCTCCCATAGACAAAACTCTAACCTCGTCACCATATTTTTCCCCAAATAAAGCTAAAGCACCATTATCAACAGCTTCTTTAGGTGTCATTATTCTAGTTTTAACCTCAGATTTACTTTCTATCATTGAATTAACATATGTTTCTACTTTGTTAATTTCTTCTGAAGAAATTGGTTTCATGTGACTAAAATCAAACCTTAATCTTTCAGACTCAACTAATGATCCTTTTTGGGTAACGTGTTTACCCAACACTCTTCTTAAAGACTCATGTAATAAATGTGTAGCTGAATGATAAGCTCTAATGTTATCTCTTCTTTCAACATCTATATTTAATTCGATACTGTCATTTATTTTGACAGACCCCTTTTTAACTTTTCCATAATGAACAAATAAATCACCTAGTTTTTTTTGAACATCTGTTACTTGAAATTGAAAACTTTCATTTGAAATTGTACCTATATCAGCAACTTGACCTCCTGACTCACCATAAAATGGTGTTTGATTTGTAATAATAATCCCTTCATCATCTTTATCTAAATTTTTTACTTCTTTGTTTTTTTTTAGTAATGATTTAATAACACCTTCAGCTTTATTTGAGGTGTAACCTAAAAAATCAGTTCCTCCCAAACGATCTTTAATTCCAAACCAAATTTCATCCACAGAACTATCTCCAGATCCCTTCCAATTTTTTTTTGCTAGTTCTTTGCTCTGCTTCATTAAGGATTGAAATTTTTTATTGTCAACTTTTAATGATTTATTTTTTAAAATATCTTCAGTCAAATCTAAGGGAAAGCCATAAGTGTCATAAAGTTTAAAAGCAACTTCACCAGGTAAAGTTTTGTCTATTTTAGAAATTTCTTCATCTAGAATTTTAATTCCTCTATCTAATAATACTAAAAACTTTTCTTCTTCCATTCTTAGTGTCTCTTTAATTAAAGATTGTGCTCTATTTAACTCTGGATAGTTATTGGACATTTCCTCTAATAAGGTTTGAAAAATATTATAAAAAATAGGTTTCTTAGATCCCAATAAATGAGAATGCCTCATTCCTCTTCTCATGATTCTTCTTAGAACATAACCTCTACCCTCATTTGATGGTAGAACACCTTCAGCTATTAAAAATGAACTTGCGCGTAAATGGTCAGCAATTACTCTAAAGCT
>JAPYTV010000083.1 GCA_029941985.1 Candidatus Pelagibacter sp.
GCAAATACACTTGATAAAATGCGAGTTTCTTTTTCAGATAATTCCATTCTATAAAAAATACTTCTTAAATTTTCTAGCATAATGGGTTTCTTTTCTAGTGGTTTAAAAAAATTTTTTTCATCAAGTTTTTTAATACACAAATTAGCAACTGCTTGAATGTCTTTTTTACTAGCTGATAGAACTTTTTTTGATTTAGAAAACTTTGAAACATTTAATTTAATCAGACTAGCTAAAACTTGAGCTATTATAATAACACTGTGAGACAAATTTAAAGACTTAAAATCAGGATTTGTTGGTATTTGTAGTGTATAATTTGCATAACTTACTTCTTTATTTGACAATCCAGAAGCTTCAGATCCAAATAAAAAAGCAACTTTTTTATTAAAATTAATTTTATTTAAATCATTTAGTTTTATGTGTTTAATGTTTTTATTTCTAAATCTTGAAGTAGTAGCTATTACATAGTCTACTTTTTTAACAGCAGATTCTAATGTTTCATGAACTTTACTATTCTTAATTATATCTTTAGCACCAACAGAAGTTGCTAAGATTTTATCATTAGGAAAAATGGGTTTTGGATTAACAATAACCAATTTCTTAAAATTAAAGTTTTTTATAGCTCTTGCACAGGCGCCTATATTTTCAGATAACTGGGGTTGATGTAAAATAAACGAAATATTATTAAATGACATTAACGACTAGCTGGAGCTTTATCTTTGAATAGTTTGTAATCTAAACTATCAACCAAGGCTTTAAATGAAGCATCAATAATATTTGTTGAAACTCCAATAGTAAACCAATTTTTTCCTTTAGAGTCTGTGCTTTCTATAGAAACTCGAGTTACAGCTTCTGTTCCAGTATTTAAAATTCTAACTTTGTAATCAACCAATTTAAGATCTTTTAAATATTTAGAGTATTTGGCTAAACGATCGACATTATGCCTAATAGCATTATCTAGCGCATTAACAGGACCGTTACCTTCACCTTCACAGATAATTTTTTCACCATCAACTTCTAATTGTGCCTTTGCTGTAGAAATAATTTTTCCTGATGAACTTTTTTTAACTGATACATCGTATTCTTTAATTAAAATATATCTTGGTATCTCACCAATTATTCTTCTTGCTAATAATTCAAATGAAGCATCTGCACCATCGTAACTATAACCAATGAATTCTCTGTCTTTTACTTCGTCTAAGAGTTTTTTAATTTTAGGATCATTTTCTTTAATATCTATACCAATAGTTTTTAATCTTGAAATGATATTTGATTTTCCTGCTTGATCAGAAACTACAATATTTCTTGTGTTACCTACTTCTTTTGGGTCTACATGCTCGTATGTTTTTGGGTTCTTTTGAACAGCTGATACATGCAATCCTCCTTTATGAGAAAATGCTGCAGCACCTACATAAGGTAAATGTTTGTTTGGTTTTCTATTTAAAATTTCATCTAAAAGTCTCGAACATTGTGTTAAATTTTTGATGTTATTAGGTTTTATATTTATTTCAAATTTAGAAAAAAAATCTTTCTTTAAAAAAAAAGTTGGGATTAATGACATTAAATTTGCATTTCCACATCTCTCACCAAGTCCATTAATTGTTCCCTGTACTTGTCTTACTCCAGCTAAAACTGCTGTTAAAGAGTTTGCTACAGCATTTCCAGTATCATTATGCGCATGAATTCCTAAATTTTTTCCAGGGATATGTTTTAAAACATCATTAACAATATACGATATTTCATGTGGCAATGTTCCTCCATTTGTATCACATAAAACTATCCATCTTGCTCCTTGATTAAAGGCTGCTTTAAGACAAGATATTGCATATTTTGAATTAGCTTTATATCCATCAAAAAAATGCTCGGCATCAAGCATAAATTCTTTTTTTTTTTTAATAAAATGTTTTGCACTTTCAATAATATTTTCTAAATTTTCATCATTTGAAATTCCTAAAGCAACATCTACATGAAAATCCCAGGATTTACCCACTAAGCAAACTGAACTAGTATTAGAGTTCATAAGAGCTGATAAACCTGGATCATTATCTGCACTTCGACCAGTTCTTTTTGTCATTCCAAAAGAAGTTAATTTTGCATTTTTAAAAGTATGTTTTTTTTGAAAAAATTCAGTATCTGTTGGATTTGCTCCTGGCCATCCACCCTCAATATAATCTACACCTAAATTATCTAAAGCAGCTGCTATTTTTTCTTTATCATCTAAAGAAAAATCTACACCTTGTGTTTGTGCTCCATCTCTTAGAGTAGTATCGAATATATATAATCTTTCTTTGCTCATTTAATTTTCCATGATGTTTTACCATCTTTATCCTCTATTAAAACTCCTTTATCTAAAAGTTCATCTCTAATTTTATCAGCTTCTTTATAATCCTTGTTTTCTCTAGCTTTATTTCTTGATTCTATTTTTTTAAGAATTTCTTTTTCAGTGATTAAAGATTTTTTTTTTTTAAAATTTAACCAATCATCTTTTGTCTGGTTAAGAATTCCAATAAAATTACAAGCAGAAATGAATATTTTTTTATCTTTATTCTCACCTTTGTTCGCTTTATCAAAAAGTTTGTGAAGATTAGCAATATAACCAGGAGTATTTAAATCATCATATAAAGGTAAAAGTATTTCTTCAGGAATTTTTGATGGTATTTTTAAAGGTAAATAAACATCATACCATTTTTCAATAGTATTTTGACAGTCTTCTAAAAGTTTATCATTCCAATCTAATGGCTGCTTATAATGAGCACTCATAAGAGCAAACCTTAAAACTTGTCCATTTACTTTATTCCTAAAATCTTTTATTTTTAAAATATTACCTTGAGATTTTGCCATTTTTTCATTGGATATAGTAATAAAAGCGTTATGTACCCAATAATTAGCAAAAACTTTATTATCATTAGCACATCTAGATTGGGCTATTTCATTTTCATGATGAGGAAAAAGTAAATCTATGCCACCACCATGTATGTCAAATTGATCTCCTAAAAATTTTTTTGACATTGCGGAGCATTCTAAATGCCATCCAGGTCTACCATTACCCCAAGGTGAGTCCCAAAAGGGCTCCTTGTTATTTGAGGGTTTCCATAAAACAAAGTCTGCAGGGTTTTTTTTATTTTTAGAAACTTCAACTCTTGAACCAGCAATTAAATCTTCTAATTTTTTGTTAGATAATTTTCCATAGTCTTTAAATTTATTTACCTCGAAATAAACATGGCTATTATTTTCGTATGCAAAACCTTTATTAATAAGTTTAGAAATCATTTTGATCATTAAATCAATATGATCGGTAGCCCTTGGTTGTTCAGTTGGCATTTCGCAATTTAAAAAATTGCAGTCTTCTGTAAAATTTTTAATAATTTTTTTTGTTAAATCAGAAATTAAAATATCATTTTCTTGTGCTGATTTTATAATTTTATCATCCACATCAGTAATATTTCTTATATAATTAACGGATTGCTTTCCATATTTACATTTTAGAACTTTAAATAAAATATCAAAAATTACTAAAGGTCTAGCATTACCGATATGTGGATCATCATAAACTGTTGGACCACAAACATACATGCCAATTTTTTTTTGATCTATAGGAATAAATTTTTCTTTTTTATTGCTTAAATTATTTGTTAAAAAAATATCTTTATTCATTGTTCTAGAAATATACTTTAATTATAGATTTGTGAATCTATTTGATTA
>JAPYTV010000084.1 GCA_029941985.1 Candidatus Pelagibacter sp.
TCATCAGCTTTTTTAATAACATTTCCTTTTTCATCTCTTAAAGTTATTCTTGGTTTTAAATCAGTGTTTTTAGATTGCGCTCTCCAATCAACTACAGATTTTGAAGATATTCCTGTAGCATCATCAGTCGTTTCTTGGATTGATACACCATCAATTAAATCAACAAATCCGGCGATACCACTTTTTTCAGCTATAACTGGTGTTGTGTATGGATCCCACTCACAAATTTTAGAATTTGCTTTAACCTTATCACCATTTTGAAATAATAATTTTGATCCATAGGCAACTTTATAAATCGCTACTTGAACACCATTATCATCATCTATTGATAATTGAGTATTTCTTCCCATCACAATTAAATTTTTCTTAGAATCCTCCAATAAATTGGAGTTAATTATTTTTAATGTACCTGATGTTTTTGTTACAATTTGAGATTCTTGCTTAACAGAAGCCGTTCCACCAACGTGAAAAGTTCTCATAGTTAATTGCGTTCCAGGCTCTCCAATTGATTGTGCTGAAATCATACCAATTGCTTCTCCAACATGAACTATTTTTCCTCTAGAAAGATCACGCCCATAACAAGTAGCACAAACACCTACTTTAGAACTACAAGTCATAACTGAATAAGCATTAATAAATTTAACACCAGCTGCATCAATTTTATCACAGCCAGCTTCATCAATCATTGTAGATTTTTTGATTACGATCTCACCTGTAATAGGATTTTTAACGTCTGTTGCAGTAACTCTACCTAGAGCTCTTTCTGATAAACTAACAACAACATTTCCACCTTCTAAAATTTCTCCTAACTCAATAAAACCAGGTTTATCACATTTTATTTTTGTAATGGTTAAATCCTGAGCAACATCACAAAGTCTTCTAGTTAAGTAACCAGAACTTGCAGTTTTTAAAGCTGTATCTGCTAACCCTTTTCTTGCTCCGTGTGTAGAATTAAAGTATTCTAAAGCAGTAAGACCTTCTTTAAAATTTGAAATAATAGGAGTTTCGATAATTTCCCCTGATGGTTTAGCAATAAGACCTCTCATACCAGCTAACTGTTTCATCTGTGCAGCTGAACCTCTAGCACCACTATCTGCCATCATAAATACAGAATTAATCTTCCTTCCATCTGGTGTAGTTTCTGTGGCAGAAATACCCTTCATCATCTCACCAGCAACTTTATCTGTACATTTAGACCAAGCATCAACAACTTTATTATATTTTTCACCTCTAGTAATTAATCCTTCAGAGTATTGATTTTCATAATCTGCAATAAGTTTTTTAGTATCTTCTATCAACTGATCTTTGTTATGAGGAATTACCAAATCATCTTTTCCAAAAGATATTCCTGCTTCAAAAGCATGTTTAAAACCAAGATCTTTTAATTTATCGCAAAATATGACTGTAGATTTTTGTCCACAAAACCTAAATACACTATCAATAATTTCAGAAACTATTTTTTTAGGTAATAATCTATCAATCAAAGAAAATTTAATATCTTTATTTTTTGGCAATAAATTTGCTAATAAAAATCTTCCAGCTGTTGTTATGTATTTTTCAAATTTTTTGTTACCTTTTTCATCAAGAGTTTCAAATCGTGATACAATTGTTGTGTGAACTTTAATTTGATTGGTTAAAAGAGCATGTTCAATTTCATTTGTGTTAACAAAATACCCTTCTGGCTTGTCCGTTTGGAATGGGGCCTGTGATAAATAATAAATTCCTAAAATCATATCCTGACTAGGAACTATGATTGGTTTACCATTTGATGGACTTAATATATTATTTGTTGAAAGCATCAATATTCTAGCTTCTAATTGAGCCTCTAAACTTAATGGAACGTGAACAGCCATTTGATCACCATCAAAGTCAGCATTAAATGCTGCGCAAGTTAATGGATGTAATTCAATTGCATCTCCTTCTATTAATTTTGGTTCAAATGCTTGTACACCTAACCTATGGAGAGTTGGTGCTCGGTTTAAGATAACAGGATGTTCTCTAACGATTAATTCAAGTGCATCCCACACAGCATTTGTTTCCATTTCAACTAATTTTTTTGCTTGTTTAATTGTAGAAGCCAATCCAAGCTTATTTAATCTTGCATATAAAAAAGGTTTAAATAATTCCAAAGCCATTTTTTTAGGTAGTCCACATTCGTGCAACTTAAGATTGGGTCCAACAACAATCACTGATCTACCTGAATAATCAACTCTTTTCCCTAGTAAGTTTTGTCTGAATCTTCCTTGTTTACCTTTTAACATTTCAGCTAAAGATTTAAGGGGTCGTTTACCTGTCCCTGTAATTACCTTGCCTCTTCTACCATTATCAAATAAAGCATCCACAGACTCTTGAAGCATTCTTTTTTCATTTCTAACAATAATATCTGGTGCTTTTAGGTCGATTAATCTCTTTAAACGGTTATTTCTATTTATAACTCTTCTATAAAGATCGTTTAAATCTGACGTCGCAAATCTTCCTCCATCTAATGGAACTAAAGGTCTAAGCTCTGGTGGTATCACTGGAATAACAGTTAAAATCATCCATTCAGGTTTTTGTCCTGTTTCAATGAAAGACTCAATAAGTTTTAATCTTTTAATAGATCTTTCTTCATTAACTTTTGATTTTGTTTCTTTAATAGTGTTTACTAAAATATTTCTTTCTTGCTCTAAATCTATAGATTTTAAAATTGAAAGAATAGCTTCAGCTCCGATTCCAGCTTCAAACGATTCATCACCAAATTCATTTTGATATTTTACTAATTCTTCTTCATTTAATAGTTGGTTTTTTTTAAGTTCAGTCAAACCAGGTTCAATAACAATAAAGTTTTCAAAGTATAAAACTCTTTCAACTTCTTTAAGTTTCATATCAACAGCTAGCGAAATTCTACTAGGTAAAGATTTTAAAAACCAGATATGTGCTACTGGTGTAGCTAAATTAATATGACCCATTCTTTCTCTACGAACGTTAGATTTGGTAACCTCAACACCGCACTTTTCACAGGTAATTCCTCTAAATTTCATCCTTTTGTACTTACCACACAAACATTCATAATCTTTAATCGGACCAAATATCCTTGCACAAAATAGACCATCTTTTTCAGGTCTAAAAGTTCTATAATTAATAGTTTCAGGTTTTTTTATTTCACCGTAAGTCCAAGATTTAATTTTATCAGGGCTTGCTAGTGTAATTTTAATATTATTAAAATTTTGAGATTCTACAACTTCTGTATTTTTAAATAAATCTGTTAATTCTTTTTTCATATTTAATTTAACTCTATATTTAATGCTAATGATTTAATTTCTTTAACTAGTACGTTAAATGACTCAGGTATACCAGATTCAAAATTTTCTTCCCCTTTAACAATAGTTTCATAAACCTTAACTCTTCCAGCTACGTCATCAGATTTTACAGTCAAAATTTCTTGCAATGTGTATGATGCTCCATAAGCTTCTAGCGCCCACACTTCCATTTCACCAAATCTCTGACCACCTAATTGCGCTTTACCACCAAGAGGTTGCTGGGTAACAAGACTGTATGGACCTGTAGATCTAGCGTGTATTTTATCTTCAACTAAATGATGAAGTTTTAACATATAAATAATTCCAACTGTCACAGGTCTATCAAACATTTCACCTGTTCTTCCATCCCATAAATAAGTTTGTCCAGATGTTGGTAGTTTTGC
>JAPYTV010000085.1 GCA_029941985.1 Candidatus Pelagibacter sp.
TTGTGGGGACTTTGTCCCCACAAATAAGGCTGACAGCACTTATTTATTTTCAATACTTAAGAATTAATTTTTTTTGATATTTTTAATGCAAACGCATAATCAATAGCTATTTCTTCTATAGCCCCATCTCTTCCTGATTTACCACCATGGCCAGCATTCATTTCTGTTTTTAAAAGTAAAAGATTATTATCCGTTTTGTGCTCTCTTAACTTAGCGGTAAATTTTGCAGGCTCATCAAATAAAACTCTATTGTCACTCAAACTTGTAGTGATTAGTATATGAGGATAATTCATTTTTTTAATATTATTATAAGGAGCATAAGAATAAATATAATCAAAATCTTCTTTGTTTTTCTTGGCATTCCCAAATTCATCAAACTCTCCAACAGTTAAAGGTAAAGAATGATCTAAGTTAGTTGTTAAAGAATCTACAAATGGAACAGTCATTATAATTCCTAAAAATAGATCTGGTGCTTGATTAGCTACAGCACCCATAAGAAGACCACCAGCCGAACCACCCATTCCTATGATTTTATTTTTTGATGTATATTTATTTTCAATTAAGTACTTAGCTGATGCAATATAGTCTTCAAATGTATTTTTTTTATTTAAAAGCTTTCCTTCTTTCCACCATTTCATTCCTCTTTCCATACCACCTCTAACATGAGCAGTTACCCAAATAATATCTCTATTTATTAAACTTAATTTTGTTGATGAAAAACTTGGACTCATAGAATTTCCATAAGAACCATAACCATAAAGTAATAAATTGGCTGAACCGTCAATTTTAGTTTTTTTGTGTCTTGTAATTGTTAGGGGTATTAATCTTCCATCATGTGATTTGCAATCAACTCTTTCAACAATATAATCTTTAGAATTGTGGCCAGATGGAATTTCTTCTTCCTTTACTAATTTCTTGTCTTTTGTATTTAAGTTGAAAGAATAAACTTTAGATTGTGTTTTTGGGGAGGAATATCCTAAATAAATTTTATCAGTATTTTTGTCTCTTTGAATTAGTGAAACCGAAGGAACATAAACCTTTTCGTCTGAAAATATTAATTCTTCTTCTAAATTTGTTTTAATGTTTCTTACAAATAATTTATCTAAAGCATTAGAAGTTTCTGATCTTATGATCCAATTTTTTAAAAATATACACCCTCCTATCAAAACTTCATTTTTAGCAGGTATAAAAACTTTCCAGTCAGGTTTTTCTAAACTATCAGATATATCTATTTTAAAATCTACAGCATTTTCATTTGTATGATTATAAAATTTTTTATTCCAAGAATTAACCGAATAAAGAATTCCTCTTTCTCTTTTTTTAATTAATTTGGGCTTAGGTTGAATTTCATTAATATTAAAGTAATATTGCTCAGAAGTGTTATGATCTGACGTAGTAATAAAATAAAATTTTTCATCAGAACTTAAACCAATACCAACAGTGAATGCTTCACTTTTTTCTTCAAAAATTAATTCATCTTCTTCAGTTTTTGTTCCCAACTTATGTCTAAAAATTTTTCGCGGTCGATGATTTTTGTCTAATTTTGAGTAGAAAATATATTTATCATCTAAGCTAAAAGTTATACCACCAGAAGTATCTTCTATTTTTTCAGTAATTAATTTATTAGAAATTATATCTCTTATATAAATGGTGTAATACTCAGAACCCTTGATATCTAGCGAGTACCCTAAATATTTATCATTAAAACTTACCTCTAAATCACCAATACCAAAATATTCAGTATTTAATTTTTCTTTTTCTTTGTCGCCATTCCAAATTTCCTCAGTATCATCTGTATTGATTTTTTTTCTTAGTTTAATTGAATAATTTCCTTCTGTCGTAGTTTTGGTCCAATATTTATATTCATAGTCTTTATATGGTAAAGATTCATCGTCTAGTTTTATCCTTCCTTTAATTTCATTAAATAAAGTTTTTTGAATTTTTTTTGTGTCATTTAAATTAAATTCAGTAAATAAATTCTCTTCCTCAAGATATTTTCTGACTTCTGGATTTAGTTTTTTTGCATCTTTTAAAACATCCAAAATATTTTTTTGATGAATCCAGCTATAATCATCCTCCCAAGTAACTCCATGACATTTTTTTATTTCTGATTTTTTCTTCAGTTGTGGTATTTTCATTGGAACAAATTAAATATATGAATATACTTATTTATTCACTAATTATTTCCCTTATTATTTATTTATTATTAAGATTTATTGCTAATGTATCAGCAAAGAAACTTACCAGAAGGGTAAGGTTTTCAATTTTTATTATATCTATTATTTTGGCTCTATTATTTGCTTTAGGAGGAAGGTTTTTATTATCTTTCCCTCTGGTCTTGTTAAGTTTGGCGTTCGTTAAGTTAAAAGGTTTATCTTTATTTCAATTAATTGCCCTATTCAGACTTATTCAAACATTAAGAAGCTCAGGCAGGTTTTCTTTTAATCAAAATCAAAATATAAAAAATTCATCCTTATTACCTTTAGAAGAAGCCTACAAAATTTTAAATCTTGATATAAATAAAAAAATTTCTAGAGAAGATGTGAATAAAGCATATATAAAAATTCAAAAAAAAATACATCCTGATATTTCTCCAGAAACAGCAAGATTATCGGCAATAGTAAATGAAGCTAAAGAAATTATCTTAAAAAATATTTCTTAGTTTAAAATATCATTTAATTTTTCAAAAATTTTATTAGGATTTATTTTATTTTTTCCAAGCGTATCATGTGTTACAGATTCTTCATCATCAGGAATAATAGGATACATTCTTGGACTGTAACTGCCATACAATAAAGGTGTGTCTGACATTAATACAATTGTTTGAATTCCTAAAGCTGCTGATAAATGACTAAAGCTAGAGTCGTTACAAATTGATATTTTGCAATTTTTAATAATTGGCATTATTTCCTTTAAACTTAAATTATCTAATGGAAAGCATTTTTCTTTAAAATTAGTTTTTAATATTTCATTTAAAATTTTTTGTTCCTCCTCATCTTTTCCAGTTGCTAAAAAAAATTTACAGTTATGTTTTTTAGAAATTAATTTCATAAAGTTAATAAATGTTTCAGATGGAATCCTTTTTGTGGGACCAGAACCTCCAATTCCTAATAAGATATTAAGATGACTATTATCTACTTTATATTTGATTTTAGTTTCATTTATTAATTTTTCATTTATTAAAATTTGAGAATTATTTTCAACATCAAGATTTATTTTTTTTTTAAGAAAATTTTTTGCAGCATTAATTATGTGCTGATTTTTTTTTTTAAATAATGGATATTGATAAATATTTTTAATGCAAGCAATTTTTGCAATTAATCTAAATCTAAAAGATGAATTAAAAATAAAAATTTTATCAAAATTATGTTTTTTAAGATCTTTTGCTAAATTAAAAGACCCAATAACACCATCATGTCGGCCGTTTTTATTTTTGTTGTCTCTGTCTAAAATAATTATTTTATCTATTTTTTTATTATCTCCTAGAAATTGTATTGCTTTTGAGTTTTCTTTTACAAGTATGCTCACAGGTACCCCAAACTTTTTTGCAATAGCCTCTATATATGGTAAAAAAATTACCATATCGCCAATTCCCATTCTATTTTGTACTGCTAAAAT
>JAPYTV010000086.1 GCA_029941985.1 Candidatus Pelagibacter sp.
CTTTTAATCTTTTTTCTTCTTTTAGAATTTTTTCTTCTCTTAACATTAATTCTTTCTTTTCTTGAATAATACGTTTTAATTCCTCTCTCTCTTTAAGCTTTATTTCTTTCAGCTTCTCAGCTTCTTGATGCTTTTTATACTTTATATAAAATTTACTAAGCGTATTAGGTAATTTCACTAATGAAATTGCTGGACCAGATTTCTTTTTATGATTTTTCTTCTTTTTTTTCTTCTTCTTCATAATTATTATTTTTAATAATTATTATTTAAGCAAAATTTTATTTATCATACAAGCAAATCATAAGCTTATATGGTTATGTCTATTTACAACCTGAAAGTGACTTAATTTATTTTTTTTCTTCTTCTATCTCACTTTTTTTAGGTTCTTCTATCGGTTCAGTCGTTGGATTTAATTCCATACCGACTGGAGTGATTGTTTGAGGCATAGCAGTAAATTGTGAGTCTGGGTTATCTTCTGTATTTCTTATTCTCATTCTGTAAATTGCAAAAATTCCAATTAATGAATGAAAAATAATTAAAAATATAAAATAACCATTTGAACCAATTAAACTCATAAATATTGAACATAAGAAAGGTCCACTTATTGCTCCTAATCCAAATGCAAATTGTAATCCAGCACCTGCAGCAACAAATTTTTCTTTAGGTATAAAGTCATTTGTATGAGCAAAGATGATCGCAAACATCGGAAGACTACAAAAAGAAAATAATATTAAAAATATATAAAACCATAATTTACTTGTACCAAGATCACCAGGTAAATACATTTGTCTTGACGCAAAAATTGTACAAAGTGCAAAAAAAGCAGCACCAAAAGTTGTATATACAATTATTAATCTTCTATCAAATTTATCTGATAGTTTTCCTATAGGCCATTGAGCAACGGCACCTGAAATTGCCAATAAAAATGTTACAACTGAAATTTCAAATATAGTAAAATTCATTGATGCAGCGTAGACTGCAAGCAAAGAAAATAAAGCTGATTGAGTTGTACCATAAAAAAGAGATCCAACCATCCCTAAAGGAGAAGTTTTATAAAGTTCTTTTAAACTCATACCGATAATCTTTTTAAATGTGGGTGCTTTTCTTTTGGTTAATAAAATTGGAATCAATGAAAGGGACATAAATAATGAAACTAAAATAAAAGGCTGAAAGTTTTCTGGTTTACTAAAATTAAGAAAAAACATCCCAAGTGCCATAGACCCATAAAGCACAATCATATAAATTGATAAAACACTTCCTCTATTTTTATTACTTGCTCTATCATTTAACCAACTTTCGGCTATTGTATAAATAGAGACCATACTAATCCCAGTAATAATCCTAAGAACAAACCATGTAAAAGGATTGACGATAATAGAGTGCATTAAAATTGCTATTGAGGCTACTGAAGCAAAAGCTGCAAAAACTCTTATATGGCCTACCCTTATGATAAAACTAGGAATTGTTTTTGCACCAATAAAATATCCAATATAAAATCCAGACAACATAAATCCCGTTGCAGTTAAACTAAAGTCTTCTTGAACAGCTCTTACTCCTAGTAATGATCCTTGATAACCATGAGCTAACATTATTAAACTCATTCCTAAAAATAGAGCCCAAGAGTTTTTTAAAATTTTATTCATAAAAGTGTTTAATTATTCGTCATCTATTCTCAAATAAAGACTTAATTGTGACCAGCTTAAGATTTTCTAAGCTTAATAAATGAGTGTACAGCAATGGTTGTTATTATAACCAGGCCACCTTGTAAGACTTCAGTGCTGGGCTGTTCTTGAATTATTAACCATACCCAAATCGGACCAATTATTGTTTCAAGTAGAAAAAAGAGATTTACTTCTTCGGCAGGTATAAATCTTGGTGCAATTGTCACTAAAACAAAGGGTATAGCCACACACATAATAGCCATTAAAGGTACAATTATAATATCACTTCCAATCAGAGCAAAACTTTCAACAAAGAACAAAGCAAATATAGCAACACAAAGCTTTCCTAAAACAGCAGAAGGAACAAGATCTCTATCCTTTGCATATCGTGCAAGAACCGCATTGCAAGCAAGGCCAAAAGAAGTGATTAAGCCAAAGATGTCGCCATAAAAATTACCTAACTCAATTGAATCGTAAAAAATATAGGCAACAGCAGCAAAGGTTATAATAATAGCTAACCAAGTTTTTTGATCAGGCATTTCTTTTAAAAATATAGCTCCTAAAATTGCAGAAAGCATAGGTGCCATTGCTATCATTACCAAAGTATTTGCAACATTTGTATTTTGAATAGAGATTATAAATGTAATATTACAAATAGAAAAACTTAAAACATAAAAAATTCCAGGGTAGCCAATATTAAATAATGCTTTTAAAAAATTTTTTTTATAAAAAAATAGAAGACCAATTAAAACAACCGTAAACGGAATAGCACCTCTATAAAAAAGCATACCCCAAGTTTCAATATTGGATAATCTAATAAAAAGAGAGTCAGGTGTTATAAAAATTACGGCTATAAAGGCTAACAATGAACCTTTTTGTTGATTGGTTAAATTATTCAAACTTTTAGACCTTTCCAAAATTCCTTAGCTAGATTTATTTTCGATAAATCATAATAGGTTTTTAAACCAGTAGGAGAAGTAACATTTATATCTCCATTAAGTTTTTGATCTATAAAATCTATGCCTGCAAAATAAATATTTTCTTTTTTAAGATCTTTAGCGATAACATTAGAAATTCTATTTTCTATTTTTGTTAGTTTTGTTAAAGTAGGTTTCGCACCTTTGCTCATGTTACTTAGAAAAGAACCTTTTTTTGGAATTCTAGATATTGCTCCACAAATTTTTCCATTAATTAAAAAAACTCTTTTATCACCATATTTTATATTAGGTATAAATTTTTGACACATTATATGTCCATGTTTTTTTATAAATTTAATTATTAATTTATTTTTAAAAGAATCTTTAATTAGATGAATATCGTTACCACCAAAACTATGAATAGGTTTTATAATAATTTTTTTATTTGCTTTATAAAAAATTTTAATTTCTTTCAAATCTTTAGAAAAAATTGTTTTAGGCATATATTTTAGGAAAAAACATGAGTATAATTTTTCAGAAATATTTCTAATTGCCGTAGGATTGTTAATTATTTTTACTTTGTCTTTTATTTTATCCAAAATGTATGTAGTGGATATATATTCTAAATTAAATGGTGGATCTTGTCTTATAAGTATGAATTTACAATTCAATAAATTAAGTTTTTGGAATTTTAAAATCTTAAAAAATTTTTTATTAGAATAATTAAATTTAATGAAAAAACCTTTAGCAATAACTTTATCATTTATTATTGATAAATTTTTAGGCTCATAATAAAATATTTTATATTTTTTATTTTGCACCTCATTTGCAAGGAATATAGTAGTATCACTTATTGAGTTAAGTTTTTTTGGGTGATTTCCTTGAATAGCAACAATCTTATTTATCATATAAATCGTTTAAATTTTCTTTTTTAGAAAATTTATCAATCATATGATCTGCATTTGTTATCTTATTATCAATTA
>JAPYTV010000087.1 GCA_029941985.1 Candidatus Pelagibacter sp.
CTGCTTGTTTAATATTGTCTGGAGTATCAAAATCAGGCTCTCCTGCCCCAAGACCAATTACATCCTTACCAGCTGCCTTTAATTCTCTGGCTTTTTGAGTAACAGCTATTGTAGGTGATGGTTTTATCTTTTTTAGATTGTCAGAAATAATGCTCATTGAAATATATTTTTATTCTAATAGTTTTATAGATAATGCAAAATACATATCAAGATTTAATTACAGATATACAAAGTAAAAATCCAGAAATTCACCAAAAACTAGAAGGTGGACAAAAGTTTAAACTTGTAACAGATTTTAATCCAGCTGGTGATCAGCCTGAAGCGATAAAACAATTAATTAGTGGTGTAAATAAAGACAAATTAAACCAAGTTTTGCTTGGTGTGACGGGTTCTGGAAAAACTTTTACAATGGCCAAGGTTATTGAAGAAACTAATAGACCGACTCTAATACTTGCACCTAACAAAACACTTGCCGCTCAACTTTATGGCGAAATGAAATCTTTTTTTCCAGAGAATGCAGTTGAATATTTTGTCTCTTATTATGATTACTATACACCCGAAGCATATGTTCCAAGGTCAGATACTTATATTGAAAAAGAAGCGTCCATTAATGAACAAATAGATAGAATGCGTCACTCAGCAACAAGATCTCTTCTTGAAAGAGATGATGTCATCATTGTTTCAAGTGTCTCGTGTATCTACGGATTAGGTTCTGTCGAAGCTTATAGTAAAATGACATTAAGTTTAAAAAAAGATTACGATTATAATAGAGAACAATTAATAAAATCCTTAGTTGCCTTGCAGTACAAAAGAAATGATCAAAATTTTTATAGAGGAACTTTTAGAGCAAGAGGTGAATATCTTGAAATTTTTCCATCACACCTTGAAGATAGAGCGTGGAGATTAAGTTTATTTGGAGATAAGTTAGAAAAAATTGAAGAGTTTGATCCTTTAACAGGAAATCTAATAAATAATCTAGATGTAATAAAAGTGTATGCAAATAGTCACTACATCACGCCTAAACCAACAATTGAGCAAGCAATAATAAAAATTAAAAGAGAACTAGAAGTAACATTAAAAAAATTTAAAGAACAAAATAAATTACTAGAGGCACAAAGATTAGAAGAGAGAACTAAATTTGATCTAGAAATGATTGAGGCCACAGGGTCTTGTGCTGGAATTGAAAATTATTCTCGTTTTTTATCTGGTAGAAAACCTGGAGAACCACCTCCCACTCTATTTGAATACTTTCCTGACAATACACTTATATTTGTCGATGAATGTCATGTAACAGTTCCACAATTAAATGGAATGTATAAAGGTGACAGATCAAGAAAAAGTAATCTTGCAGAATATGGTTTTAGATTGCCGTCTTGCATGGATAATAGACCGCTAAAATTTGAAGAATGGGATGCAATGAGAACTCAAACGGTTTTTGTATCTGCTACACCTGGACCTTGGGAACTAGAACAAGTAAAGGGAAAATTTGTAGAGCAAGTTATAAGACCGACTGGCTTAATTGATCCGCCTGTAGAAATAAAACCAGCTAAAAATCAAGTTGATGACTTGATGCATGAATGTAAAGAAACTATAGATAAAAAT
Organism: Candidatus Pelagibacter sp.; assembly: GCA_029941985.1. GTDB lineage: Bacteria > Pseudomonadota > Alphaproteobacteria > Pelagibacterales > Pelagibacteraceae > Pelagibacter. The sequence continues at coordinate 1,603 of JAPYTV010000087.1, forward strand.
TATAGAGTATTAGTCACAACTTTAACTAAAAAAATGGCTGAGGATTTAACTGAATATTTTCACGAAAACGGTATTAGAGTTAGATATCTACACTCCGATATTGAAACTCTTGAAAGAATAGAAATTATGAGAGATCTTAGACTTGGAGTGTTTGATGTACTTGTAGGGATAAATCTTTTAAGAGAAGGACTTGATATTCCTGAGTGCGCTTTAGTTGGAATTCTTGATGCAGATAAAGAAGGTTTTTTAAGATCAGAAACTTCTTTAATTCAAACAATCGGTAGAGCAGCAAGAAATCTTGATGGCAAAGTTATTCTTTATGCTGATAAAGAAACTAAAAGCATAAAAAAAGCAATAAAAGAAACTGACCGAAGAAGAACTATTCAGGTTGCTTACAATAAAAAACATAAGATTAATGCTGCCTCAATTAAAAAAGAAATTAATGATGTCTTAGAAAGTGTCTATGAGAAAGATTATATAAAAGTAGGTACAGGTGAAAATATTGGTGGAAATTTAAAAAAACACTTAAAAGTATTAAATAAAAGAATGAAAGATGCAGCAACAAACCTTGAATTTGAAGAGGCCGCAAAGATCAGAGATGAAATAAGAAATTTAGAAGCATCAGAATTAGAAATTGTATTAAATCCAAAAGTAAAACATTATAATCAGAATAATAGAATATACCCTAAAGGCAGATCCACAATGGGTTTGCCAGGAACGCGAGCACAAAAAGGTAAAAAAAAATGGAAGCAAACAAAATAATTATCACAGGTGGTGCAACCAGAATTGGTGCGGCGATTGCTGAAAAGCTATCTGGACCCAATGTTGAGATGGTAATTCATTATAATAATTCTAAAAGCGCTGCCGAAAAATTAAAAAAAAAACTATCTTTAATGGGATCAGAAATATATTTAATTAGAGGAGATTTAAGTAAAGAAACTGATTTAAACAAAATAATTAAATTTGCTAAAAATAAATTAAAATATTTTGACTGTTTAATTAATAATGCTTCATTATTTGAAAATGATAAAATTGAAAATTTTACATCTGACAGTTGGGGACGTCATTTAAGAACAAATCTAAGAACTCCTGCCCTATTATCAAAAGTATTCGCAAAAAATACAAAGAGTGAAAATAATAATATTATAAATATAATCGACCAAAGAATTTTTAAGCTAACACCATTTTTCTTTTCATACACAATAAGCAAAACTGGATTATATACTCTTACAAAAACAAGCGCCATGAGTTTGGCTCCCAAAGTAAGAGTAAATGGTATTGCACCTGGTCCAACATTAAAAAATACAAGACAAAGTGATAAACATTTTAAAAAACAATGCCTAGCAACACCTTTAAAAAAACAAGTAGATGTTCAGGAAATTTGCAATGCAGTTGACTTTTTTATTAAAAACAGATCAATTACAGGTCAGGTAATTGCAATTGATAGTGGACAAAGCCTAAATTGGCAAACACCAGATGTAGTAGGAAAAGAATGAAAAAAAATAACCTAAAGATTGTAAAAATAAATAAAAATAAATCTTTATTCAACTATGAAAAAAAAATACTTATCAAAGAATTAATTCTAGATTTAAAGCTTGGATATTATGATTTTGAAAAAGAAAAACCACAAAAAGTAAAATTTAGCCTAGAAATTGACTACGAAGATAAAAAGCCAACAAGTGATAAAGATATCAAATCAATTGTTAATTATGGTCAAGTTGTAAAACTGATTACAAAGCTTACTAAAAACAAACACTATAATTTTTTAGAAACTTTGGCTGAAGATGTTTTTGACGTATTATTTAAAGACAAAAGAATTGGCAAAATTATGCTTAAGATAGAAAAATTAGAAATTATAAAAGAATGCGCCTCTGTTGGTATTCAAATTACCAAAAAAAGAAGTTATGAAAAGCTCTGAATTAGGCAAAGAAGT
>JAPYTV010000088.1 GCA_029941985.1 Candidatus Pelagibacter sp.
TAATTGAAATTAAATCATCAGCAAGAGATCCTGGAAGTAGAGCAAAAATTTGTGTTAAAGCAGTTGATACTTCATTGGATCCAGTGGGAGCTTGTGTTGGTATGAGAGGTTCTAGAGTACAAGCAGTAGTTAATGAACTTCAAGGAGAAAAAATAGATATTGTTAATTGGTCTGAAGATCCAGCAATAGTTGTTTCAAATGCTCTGTCACCAGCAGAAGTTCAAAGAGTTAATGTTGATATTACAGCAAAAAAATTGGATGTAATTTTAAATGAAGAAAATTTAAGTAAGGCAATTGGTCGTAGAGGTCAAAATGTTAGATTAGCCACAAAGTTATTAAATTATGAAATCAATATAATGACTGATCAAGAAGATTCTGAAAGAAGACAATCAGAGTTTAAGGAAAGAACAGAAAATTTTGTTAAAAATTTAGAATTAGATGAGACTCTTGGACAATTGCTTGTAGCTGAAGGTTTTTTTTCAATAGACGACATAAAAGATAGTGCACCTGAAAATTTAATGAAAATTGAAGGAATAGAGGAAGATACGGCTAAGGCTTTAATAGAGAGAGCAAAAGAATTTTATATTAAAGATCAGGAAGATATTTCAAAAAGAATTAAAGACCTGGGTCTTGAAGATGACCTTATAAATCATAAAGGATTAACTCCTGGCATGTTAGTTACCCTAGGAGAGCAAAAAATTTTAAAACTAGCTGACTTTGCGGATCTTGCATCAGATGAATTAACGGGTGGTTATGATATTTTAAAAGGTGAAAGAATTAAAATTCAAGGTTATCTTGAAGATTTTGCTTTATCAAAAGCAGAAGCAGATGAGTTAATAATGTCTGCGCGAAATATTATTTATAAAGATTGAGTAATGAAATATGGACAACAAAAAAACAAAATTAACACTTTCTGGTATAGCAAAGAAATCGATAGAAAATATTCAGTTAGCCAAAACTAAAGGTAAAAATTCAGTTGAAATTGAAAAAAAACCAAGCAAATTTGCTAATAGAAATAATTTTAGTAGATCAACTAGCGTAAGATCAAAAACTCCAATTAACCCAAAAGGAAATTTTGCTCCAAGAACCACTCAACCCAAGCCATCATCACCTATTACTAATGATTATGAAAAACGTAAATTGGCAGAGCAAAGAGCAACAAGAAGACTTAAAGGTGATGCTGAAGACAAAGATTCAAAAGGTAGATTAGGGACAAAAAAAAGAGAATTAAAATTAACTGTTTCAAGGGCATTAAGTGATGAGATCGAATCAAGAACAAGAAGCATGGCGTCTCTTAAAAGAGCTAAGTTAAAAGAGAATAGAGAATTAACTAAAGAAGAAATTAAAGAAAATTTAAAGTCAGTAAAAAGAGACGTAAACATTCCAGAAGCTGTCACTGTTAGAGAGCTAGCAAATAGGATGGCAGAACAATCAAGTAGCGTAATAAAACATTTATTAGGAATGGGTGTAACAGTTACTATTAACCAAACGTTAGCAGCTGATACAGCTGAATATTTGGTAAAAGAATTTGGTCATAACCCAATAAGAGAAACAAAAGCAGAAGAAATTATTAAAAAAATAAAAGAGTCTAGATCTGAAAATTTAAAAAATAGACCACCTATAATAACGGTAATGGGACATGTTGATCATGGAAAAACATCTGTATTAGATGTTTTAAGAAGTTCAAACGTTGTATCAGGAGAATTTGGTGGCATTACTCAACATATAGGGGCCTATCAAATAGAACATAAATCTAATAAATTAACTTTTATAGACACGCCTGGCCACGCGGCATTCACTGAAATGAGAGCAAGAGGTTCAAAACTAACAGATATTGTAGTGTTGGTTGTTGCAGCAGATGATGGAGTAAAACCACAAACTATTGAGTCTATTAAGCATGCTAAAGCAGCAAAAGTTCCAATTGTTGTGGCAATTAATAAATGTGATTTACCTGAATCTGATCCACAAAAAATTAAAAACCAGCTTTTAGAGCATGAGCTTATAGCAGAGGATTTATCCGGAGATACTTTAATGGTTGAGATTTCTGCAAAAACTAAATTGAACATAGATAAATTGGTAGAATCCATTGTATTACAAGCTGAAATTTTAGATTTAAAAACTGATTATGAATCTAAAGCAACAGGAATAGTTTTAGAATCAAAAATTGATATTGGGAGAGGGCCTGTAGTAACAGTAATTGTAACATCTGGCACTATTAAAAAAGGAGATTTTTTTGTTAGTGGATTGAAGTGGGGAAAAGTAAGAGCCTTAATAAATGATAAAAGTATAAGTATTAATGAAGCACCACCGTCAGCACCAGTAGAAATTTTAGGCATTAATGGTGCAGCAAAATCTGGAGATGATTTTATTGTTTTAGAAACTGAAAAAGAAGCAAAAACATTAAGTGAGAATAGAGCACAAGAGGGAAAAGAATTAAAAAACCCATTAACTTTTGCAACACAAGAATCTGCTTTTTTAGATAAATCTGCAGAAGAATTAAATATTATTATAAAATCAGACGTGCACGGATCATCAGAAGCAATTAAAAGCGCTATTAGTCAAATTAAACATGATGAAGTTAAACCAAAAATTATTTTATCAGATATAGGTATGATAACTGAAACAGATGTAACATTAGCTAAAGCTTCTAACGCAGTATTAATTGCGTTTAATGTTAAACCAAGTAAAGAAGCAAAAAAATTAGCTGAAAATGAAAAAATTAAAATTTCTTCATATAATATTATTTATGAAGTTTTAGATTATATTAAACAAAGAATGTCAGGGCTTCTTTCGCCAGATGTACAAGAAACAGTTACTGGTACTGCTCAAATTTTAGAAATTTTCAAAGTTTCAGGAACAGGTAAGGTTGCTGGATCAAAAGTAATTGAAGGTGAAGTAACCAGTGGATCTAGTGCTAGATTGATACGTGATGGTGGAATTATATATACAGGGAAAATTAGTACAATTTTTAGAGAAAAAAATCAGGTAAAACAGGTTAATAATGGCCAAGAATGTGGAATAACGCTTAAAGATTTTATCGATTTCAAAAAAGACGATACAATAGAGGCATATAGCTCAACATCAACAGATAGAACAGTATAATGGCTGATAGAATAGGAAAAACAGTATCACAGAGACAACTACGCGTTGGAGAAATGATTAAGCAATCTTTAGGCATGATTTTTGCAAGAAATGAAGCTAAGGTCCCGAATTTAGAAACAAGCAGCATTACAGTTACAGAAGTAAAAATGAGCCAAGATCTTAAAATTGCAAAAACATATGTATTACCTCTAGGAGGTAAAGATGCTGATGTAATTATTAATATATTAAAAGAATATTCATTTTTATTTAGAAAGACTTTATCTAAAAAGATAACTATGAAATTTTTACCAAAGATACTTTTTGCTAAAGATGATTCTTTTGAATATGCGGAAAAAATAGAAAACTTAATAAAACAAAC
>JAPYTV010000089.1 GCA_029941985.1 Candidatus Pelagibacter sp.
TCTATTAAAAAGAATTCCAAATATTACTGAACTTGGAATTTTTTCTGCAATGTGGAATGAACATTGCTCATATAAATCATCTAGACTTCATCTTAAAAATTTACCCACTAAAGGAAAAAATGTAATTCAAGGACCAGGAGAAAATGCTGGTATTATTGATATTGGAGATGATGATGCAATTGTTTTTAAAATAGAAAGTCATAATCACCCTTCATTTATTGAGCCCTATCAAGGTGCAGCAACAGGTGTGGGTGGAATTATGAGGGATGTTTTTACTATGGGTGCAAGACCTATTGCAAATCTTAATTCAATTCACTTTGGCTCCACTCAACATAAGAAAACAAAAAACTTACTTAGAGGTGTTGTTCACGGAATAGGTGGATATGGAAACTGTATGGGTGTTCCAACTATTGCGGGTCAAACAAATTTTGATGAGTCTTACAATGATAATATTCTAGTAAATGCTATGACTTTAGGATTGGTTAAAAAGAATAAAATTTTTTATTCTAAAGCTGCTGGTTTAGGAAAACCTGTCATTTATGTTGGTTCTAAAACAGGGAGAGATGGAATTCACGGTGCAAGTATGGCTTCAGCAGTATTTGATGAAAAAATTGAAGAAAAAAAACCCACGGTGCAAGTTGGTGATCCTTTTACAGAAAAACTTTTACTAGAAGCTTGCTTAGAATTAATGGCTGGAGACTCTATAATCGCAATTCAAGATATGGGTGCTGCTGGACTAACATCATCTAGTATTGAAATGGCATCGAAAGGTAAACTGGGTATTGAAATTAATCTAAATAAAGTTCCCTGTAGGGAAAGAAAAATGATTCCTTATGAAATTATGCTTTCTGAAAGTCAAGAAAGAATGTTGATAGTATTAGAAAATGGAAAAGAAGATTTGGCAAAAAAAATATTTGATAAATGGAATTTAGATTTTGCTATAATTGGCAAAACTACTGATAACAGAAAAATTGAACTTTTTTTTGATGAAGAAAGAGTTGCAAATATACCTGTAGATATATTGGTTGAAAATTCCCCTATGTATGATCGTAAATGGAAAAAAACAAAATTGCCAAAAAAAATAAAAGTTAAAAAAGAACAATTTAAAAACTTAAAAATTATCAGTGTTTTAAATAAAGTTTTATCTAATCCAAATATATGTAGCAAAGAATGGATTTGGGAACAATATGATCACACTGTTATGGGTGATACCATTCAAAAACCAGGCGGTGACTCAGGTATTGTTAGGATTCATGGTACCAATAAAGCGGTCGCTGCATCTGTTGACTCATCTGCCATATATTGTTGGGCACATCCATTAAGTGGTGGAAAACAAATTGTATGTGAAAGTTGGAGAAACTTAATTGCTGTTGGGGCAAAACCAATAGCTATTACTAATTGCCTAAACTTTGGAAGTCCTGAGAATGAAGATAATATGGGTGAGTTTGTAGAATGTGTTCAAGGTTTAGGTGAAGCCAGTAAATATTTAGATTTTCCAGTTATTTCTGGAAATGTATCTTTTTACAATCAAACAAAAAATATCGGTATTAAACCTACACCAGTAATTGGTGGGGTTGGTTTAATAAAAAATTATAAGAATATGGTCACTATGGATCTTAAACAAACTGATAATATCTTAATTGTTGTTGGAAAAACCGAAGGACATTTGGATCAAAGTTTATTTGCAAGAGATATTTTAAATGAAAAAAATGGTCCTCCTCCTGAAATTAATTTATTTAATGAGAAAAATAATGGTGAAACAATATTAAAACTTATCAATAAAAAATTAATCAAATCTGCCCATGATGTCTCATTAGGTGGTATTATTACTGCACTTTCTAAAATGTGTATTAAAGGAAAAAAAGGGGCAACTCTTAAAAAACCTAATTATTTAATAAACCAATTTGAATACCTTTATGGTGAAGATCAAGGCAGATATATAATAGAGATTGAAAAAGATAACTTTAAAAATGTTACCGAAATTCTTGAAAAAAATTCAGTACATTATGATGATCTTGGGATAGTAAGTGAAAAAGAGCTAATTATTGATGATAAGTCAAAAGTTACAATTGACCAATTAACAAAATCTCATACAATTTGGTTACGTAATTATATGAGCAAATAATGACAATGGATTTAAAAGACATAGAAAAGCATATTAAAGAAGGATTGCCTGACGCTATAGTTAAAATTGAAGACTTGGCTGGTGATGGTAACCATTATTCTGCTACAGTAACATCAAAAGAATTTTCTGGAAAAAGTAAAATTGAACAACATAAAATGGTTTATAATTCCCTTAAAGGTAAAATGGGTAATGAGCTACATGCTTTAGCAATCAAAACAAAGGAGTAATTCTGGATCAACAAACTAAAGATTTAATTAATAATGAAATTACAAACAGTGAGGTTTGTTTATTTATGAAGGGAACTTCTGATGCTCCACAATGTGGATTTTCAATGGCTGTATCAAATATGTTAAAAATTTTAGAAGTTAATTTTAAAGGAGTGAATGTACTAGAAAATCAATCTTTAAGAGAAGGAATAAAAGAATTTAGTGACTGGCCTACTATACCTCAACTTTATATAAAAAAAGAATTTGTTGGTGGTTGTGATATTGTTAAAGAAATGTACGAAAATGGTGAACTTAAAAAATTTTTAAAAGATAAAGAAATAAGTTTTAAAAAATAAATATTTACTATCTAGAATAATATTCAATTACAAGATTAGGCTCCATAACAACTGGGTAAGGAACTTCTTCAAATTTTGGAGTTCTAACAAATTTTACTTTTTTATTTTTTTCGTCTAATTGAATATACTCTGGAGTTTCTCTTTCCTTGTTTGCTAAAGCAATATCAATAAATGCTAACTGTTTAGATTTATCTCTAATTTCAATCATATCATCTTCTTTAACTACGTAACTTCCAATATTAACCTTTTTACCATTAACTCTTACGTGACCATGATTAATTAGTTGTCTTGCAGAAAAGATAGTGGTTGAAAATTTAGCTCTATACACTACAGCATCAAGTCTTTTCTCAAGTAATCCAATTAAATTTTCACCAGTATCACCTTTTAACATTGCTGCTTTTTTATAAATATTTCTAAATTGTCTTTCATTAATATTTCCGTAATAGCCTTTTAATTTTTGCTTAGCTTGTAATTGAATTCCAAAATCTGATGGTTTTCCTTGTCTAGATTGACCATGTTGTCCTGGTCCATAAGCTCTAGTATTAAATGGACTCTTAGGTCTACCCCATAAGTTCACTTTTAACCTTCTGTCAATTTTATGTTTAGAATTAACTCTTTTTGTCATTTAATAGGAGGGTTTATAAACTTACTCATAACTTTGTCAATCAACCTTTTTTAGCCAAACTAGCAAATACACTTGATAAAATGCGAGTTTCTTTTTCAGATAATTCCATTCTATAAA
>JAPYTV010000090.1 GCA_029941985.1 Candidatus Pelagibacter sp.
CAAACTTATATAATTTAGATTTAGCTAGAAAATTATCTAATAAAATTGATCATGTTTATCTTGTAGAAGGCTATATGGATGTTATTGGCTTAAGTAAAAATGGAATTGAAAATGTTGTTGCAAACTTAGGAACTTCTTTAACAGATAGACAAATATTAATTCTAAATCAATTTTTTGATGATATAATTATTTGTTTTGATGGTGATGAGAGTGGATACAAAGCAGCATTAAGAGCAGCTGAAAATTCAATTAAAGAACTTCAGCCTGAAAAACAAATTTCATTTCTTTTTTTACCAGATGGAGAAGATCCAGACAGCTATGCTAATAAAAATGGTAAAGCAAATTTTATTGATTTTACCAAACAAAGTAAAATTTCAATTCATCAATTCATATTCAATCATTATAAAAAACAAACAGATAATAATCCTTCATCAATGGCAATTTTTGAAAAGAAATTAAGATCTATCGCTAATACTATTAAAGATAATTTTATTAAGAAATATGTTTTGGAATATTTTTTAGAACAGATTTCTTCTTTAACGCCTCATTCGAATATGAACAAAAAATTGTTTTATACTAAAAAGATAAACTCTTTAAAATCAACTCAAGCATATTTTAATGAAACAAAATCTTTTAGCCCAGTAGAATTAAAAGAATTTTCTCTCTTATATTTATTAATGAATAATCTTGATATTTTTCAAGAAAATATTCACCTTATTGAAGATATTAAATTGTTTACAAGTGAAAATAAATTAATTTTTGATGTTATTTTATCCAAATTAAAATCTGGAGAGAAGTTAGAGATAAATAATTTAGGAATAGATATTCAACTAATTAATAAAATATTTAAGTTTGCATCAATAAAACACATTTTAAATAAACATAAAAACAATCAAGAAAAAATATTTGAATTATTGGGAGAGTTTGTAGGTGATCTCAAAACACATGATTTGGAAGCTAGAATTGAGGAACTAGAATCGAAATTTGAGAAAAATTTAAGTGAAACGACATTTAATGAAATTAATGAGCTAAAAAAGCAAAAAAATATCAATTAAACCATTCAAAATATACATGGATTTTTTTAAAATTGTGCTTATATAAGTCTTTTCAAATATATTATTGTGGAAAGAATAATTACCAAATCATTTGCTAGACTTATTGGTCGTGGAACCCATAGAGGGTTCATAACTTTTGAGGAATTAAATAAATCTTTAGGAAAAAGAAATCTTTCAATCGAAAACCTTGAACAAGCTTTTCTTCATATTCTAGATGAGAATGTTGTTTTAGTAGAAAAAAAAACAGATTTTAAAAGTTTAAGAAAAAAAGAAAATTTATCAAAAGAAGAAAGAAAATCTACTGAAAAAAGTGATGACCCTATAAGAATGTACCTAAGAGAAATGGGTGGTGTTGAGCTTCTTTCTAGAGAAGGTGAAATAGCAATTGCAAAAAGAATAGAAGCTGGAAAGGATGTAATGTTGATTGCATTATCGCAGAGTCCAATTACTGCACAGCAATTTGATGAATGGAATATAAACCTTCAAAAGGATGAAATTTTAGTTAGAGAAATTATAGATATTGATACTAACTATATGGAAGATGAAAATACAGGACCAAGTGCAAAGCAAAAAAATTCTGGTGAAACTGAAAAAAGCGAGGAAGGATCTAGAGATAGTGATGACGCAGAAGATGAATTTAATCCTACACTTGCTGCAATGGAAACTGAAATTAAACCTAAGGTTTTAAAAACTGTAAATACTTTAACAAAGGAATACAATAAGTTAATTAAATATCAAAAAGAAAAACTAGATTGTGTTTTAAATTCAGTAACTTTTTCATCTTCAAAAGAAAAAGGATATGAAAAAATTGTAAAGGAAATATTAGAAAACATAAAATCTCTTCAATTGTCTCCATCAGTACTAGAGGAATTGGTGCAAAAACATTACATAGAAAATAAAAAGATAGTTTCGTTAGAAGGTAATCTTTTAAGATTAGCAATGGATCAAAAAATACCTAGAAATGAATTTATTAAATTTTATGTAGGAAATGAAATCAATCCAAAGCTTAAAAAATTTCTTGATACCAACCAAATGTGGAAACTTTTTTTTACAAAAAATAAAGAAGAATTTAAAAATATTAGAGAACGATTAATAGAGACAAGTCACAAATTGGGAATTTCTGTTACTGATTTTAAAAAAATAGTTAGTAGAGTGCAAAAAGGTGAAAAAGAATCTAGAATTGCAAAAAAAGAAATGGTTGAAGCTAATTTAAGATTAGTAATTTCAATCGCTAAAAAATATACCAATAGAGGACTTCAGTTTTTAGATCTTATTCAAGAAGGAAACATTGGACTGATGAAAGCTGTAGATAAATTTGAATATAGAAGAGGTTATAAATTTTCAACATATGCAACTTGGTGGATTAGACAAGCCATCACAAGATCTATAGCAGACCAAGCAAGAACAATTAGAATTCCTGTTCATATGATCGAAACAATTAATAAGATTGTAAGAACTCAAAGGTTAATTTTGAGTGAATTTGGCAGAGAGGCAGCCCCTGAAGAACTAGCAAAAAAATTAAGAATGCCCTTGGATAAAGTTAGAAAAGTTCTTAAAATTTCAAAAGAGCCTGTTTCATTAGAAAAACCTGTTGGAGATGAAGAGGATAGTAGTCTGGGAGATTTTATTGAAGATACAAAAGCTTTAGCACCATTAGAACAGGCAATTAAATCTAACTTGAGTGAAGCTACTACAAAAATTTTATCTACTTTGACTCCAAGAGAAGAAAGAGTTTTAAGAATGAGATTTGGAGTTGGGATGAATACTGATCATACGCTAGAAGAAGTTGGGTTACAATTTTCAGTTACTAGAGAAAGAATTAGACAAATAGAAGCTAAAGCCTTAAGAAAATTAAAACATCCAAGTAGATCAAAGCAATTAAAAAGTTTTTTAGAAAGCTAAAATTTTATTAGTAAATCACGAATGAATAAAATTTATCTTAATAGAGGGATAGCAAGAGCAATATTATTATAAAAAATTGAATTATAAAGGTTATTTATAGTGAATTTATAAACAGATAAAAGGATGATTAATGAAAAATAAGATATTATATAATTATTTTTTTGTTCTTTTTTCTATTATTCCAATTTCGGTAGTAATAGGTTCAACTGTTTCTTTAGTAAATATTTTATTAATTGATTTATCATTCATAATTTTTTTACTTTATACAAAAGAGTTTTATTTCTTAAAAAATAAAACTATAAAAATTATTTTACTGCTTTATTTGTATTTAATTTTTAATTCTTTAATTTCTCAAGATTTTTCAATAGGTGC
>JAPYTV010000091.1 GCA_029941985.1 Candidatus Pelagibacter sp.
AGCTCCTAAAGAGAAAACTAAGTAATTTAGCTTATGTGGCAAGCTCAGGTGTTTACACTTTATCCAGAAATTTTTCCTGGCCCTTTATCTAAAGGATTATACGGAAAGGCGTTATCAAATAAAATATGGGACTTAAAAGTAGTGAACATTAGAGACGCCGCAGAAGATAAACATAAAACAGTTGACGATACGCCATTTGGTGGTGGAACTGGAATGTTGATAAAAGCAGATGTCTTAGCAAAATCTATTGATCAGAATAAAAAGGAAGGTGAAAGAATTTTCTATCTATCACCCAAAGGAAAAAAACTTGATCAAAAATTTGCTAAAGAACTTTCACAAGAAAAATCAATAAGTTTGATATGTGGTCATTTTGAGGGAGTTGATGAAAGAGTATTATCAACAAGAAATATTGAAGAGATTAGTATAGGAGACTTTATTTTGTCTGGAGGCGAAACAGCAGCTTTTGTAGTTTTTGATTGCATTTTAAGATTATTGCCAGGAGTTCTGGGGAATGACCAATCAAAAAATGATGAAAGCTTTGAGAATGGATTATTAGAGTATCCCCAATATACAAAACCTAAGATTTGGGAGAAAAAAAGTGTTCCAGAAGTGCTATTATCAGGCGATCATAACAAAATTAAAGATTGGCGTTTATCTCAATCTGAGGCTATAACACGGGTCCGAAGAAAAGATTTATGGGAAAAATATAAAAAAAATTAATTTGATAAATACTAACATGAAAACAATAGAAGAAATAAACCAACATAGCGTAAAAAAAATATTAGCTGAGAAAAAGATACCCGAATTTTTTCCAGGAGATGTTTTAAAAGTTGGTGTAAGGATTACTGAAGGTAAAAAAGAAAGAATTCAATATTTCGAAGGCGTATGTATAGCTAAAAAAAATAGAGATATTAATTCATCTTTCACAGTTAGAAAAATTTCATTTGGCGAAGGTGTAGAAAGAACATTTCCATTATATGGTTCAGTAATTGATAGTATTACTGTTGTTAGATCAGGAAAAGTTAGAAGAGCAAAATTATATTATCTAAGAGATAGAACTGGTAAATCAGCCAGAATTGTAGAAAAAATTAAAAAAAAAATTGGTATAGAAGTTAATGTTAAACTAGAGACAGTTACTGAAGAAAATTTAGCGCCAGTGACAACTGAATCTGAAAAAAAACCAGAAGTTGAAACAGAACAAAAAAAAGAAAGTTCTGAAGAAAAAAAATAATTTTTTTTCAATGCCCTTAACTCTTTATGATAAAATTTGGAATGATCACTTAGTTCATCAACAAGATGATGGTACTGCTTTATTATTTGTTGACCGACATTTAGTTCATGAAGTAACAAGTCCACAAGCTTTTGAGGGACTAAGAAACTTCAATAGAAAAGTAAGACAACCAGGCCTAACACTCGCAGTTGCTGATCATAATGTCCCAACTACCGATAGATCCAAGGGAATATCAGATAAAGAATCAAAAATTCAAGTAGATACACTAGGATCAAATTGTAAAGAATTTGGAATTTTATTTTTTGGAATGGATGATAAGAGACAAGGAATAGTTCATATCATAGGCCCTGAACAAGGGTTTAGTCAACCCGGCACTGTAATTGTATGTGGAGACAGTCATACAGCAACACATGGAGCATTTGGTGCTTTACCTTTTGGAATTGGAACCTCGGAAGTAGAGCATGTTTTAGCAACACAAACACTAGTTCAAAAAAAGGTAAAAAATTTTCGGATTAATGTTAATGGTAAACTTCCCATTGGTGTTACTTCTAAAGATGTAATTTTACAAATTATAGGAACAATTGGAACGGCTGGAGGAACCGGCTCTGTTATTGAATATGCGGGGAGCTTAATATCTTCTTTAAGCGTTGAACAAAGAATGACTATTTGTAATATGACAATTGAGGGGGGTGCTAAATCAGGACTTATAGCCCCAGACCATAAAATTTTTGACTATTTAAAAAATAAACCAATGTCACCAAAAAATGAAAATTGGGAAAAAGCAATGAAATACTGGAAAACTTTAAAAACTGATGAAGGAGCTAAATTTGATAAAGAAATTAATTTAGTTGCAGAAGATATTTTGCCCATGATTACTTGGGGCACATCTCCACAGGACGTAATTACTATTGAAGGAAAAGTACCAAATCCTGAAAAAGAACAAGATATAGATAAAAAGAACTCTATAGAAAGATCATTGAGGTATATGGGTTTAAAAGCTGATACTTTAGCTAAAGACATTAAAATAGATAAAGTTTTTATTGGAAGTTGCACCAATGGTAGAATTGAAGATTTAAGAGAAGTTGCAAAAATATTAAAAGATAAAAAAAAAGCGGCTCATGTCGAGGCAATGGTTGTTCCAGGATCTGGTTTAGTTAAAGAGCAAGCAGAACAAGAAGGATTAGATAAAATTTTTATAAAGGCAGGGTTTGAGTGGAGAGAACCAGGATGTTCGATGTGTCTTGCTATGAATGCAGATAAATTAAAACCAGAAGAAAGGTGCGCTTCAACTTCAAACAGAAATTTTGAGGGAAGACAAGGAAGAGGTGGAAGAACTCATTTAGTAAGCCCAGGAATGGCCGCAGCCGCAGCAGTTGCAGGGAATCTTGATGATGTTAGAAAGTATCAAAATTAAAATGCAAAAATTTCATTCTCTTCAGGGTGTTCCAGCATATTTGCCAATTGTAAATATTGATACAGATATGATTATTCCAGCACAGTTTTTAAAAACAATTAAAAGAACAGGACTAGGTAAAAACTTATTCTTTGTAATGCGGTATGATGATGATGGCAACGAAATAAAAGATTTTATTCTTAACCAAGAGCCTTATAATAAATCAAAAATATTAATTACAGGTAAAAACTTTGGTTGCGGCTCTTCAAGAGAACATGCTCCATGGGCATTATTAGATTTTGGCATTACATGTGTAATAAGTTCTAGTTATGCTGATATTTTTTATAATAATTGTTTTAAAAATGGAATTTTGCCGATTATTTTAGAAGAAGAAAAAATTAAAGAACTTTCTGAATATTCAAATAGAAAAGAAGAAATTTCCATAGAATTAAGTGAAGAAAAAATTATTTTTGGGAATAATGAAATTAAATTTGATATTGATCCTTTTAAGAAAAAGTGTTTATTAGAAGGCCTTGATGATATTGCGCTTTCATTAGAAAAATCAAAAAAAATTACTTTTTTTGAAAAAAATCTAAAAGATAATAAACCTTGGATATTTAATGATTAAAGTTA
>JAPYTV010000092.1 GCA_029941985.1 Candidatus Pelagibacter sp.
TGATAAGTTAAAAAACCCCATTAGTTTAACGCCAATTATAAAAGAAGTTAGTTAATAAGATTAAATCAAAAAATTATAAAATTAATTTGTCCACAACTTCTACAAGTAAAACTTGTCAAAAAAACATTAATGGAGTGATTTATGAAAGTTTTTTTTTCAATAACGAATCTTATGATCTCAATCTTGTTAAAAAACTTAAAGATGCTGATCATGTTTTGATTTCAATTCCACCAGTAAATGGAATTGATCTAGTAGTAAAAAATTTTTCAAAGGCAATAGAAAATTGTAAGCCAAAATGGATAACTTATTTATCTGCTACCAGCGTTTATGGAGATCATAATGGCGAATGGGTAAATGAAGAAAGTATAACGAAGCCCACATCTTTAAATGGAATTGTAAGAATGGCAGCTGAAAATTCTTGGCTTTCTTTAGGAATAGATAAAAATATTCCAATTCAAATATTTAGATTGTCAGGAATTTATTCTAATACAAGCAATGTATTAGTTAGATTAAAATCTGGAAATATTAATTTGATTAATAAACAAAATCAATTTTTTTCAAGAATTCAAGTTGAAGATATTGGGTGTGTATTATTTAAATCTTTGTCTAGATTTAAGTCTGGAGAAATATACAATATATCTGATGATCAACCATCTTCATCAGAAGAAGTGATATTATACGGAGTTAAATTACTTAATATAGATAAGCCAAAAATTGTTGAAGTTAAAGATATAGGAAGTGAAATGTTAAAAAATTTTTATAAAGATTCAAAAAAAGTTAGTAACAAAAAGATGAAAAGTTTCTTTAATTATGATTTAAAATTTCCAACTTACGTAGAGGGTTTAAGTTACGTTAGAGACAATCTTATTTAGTTCGGTATTAATTTTTTTAAGCTGATGTTTGTTTGACAGACTATGATCACCATTTTTAATAATTATTAATTTTTTCTTAGCATTAGTAAATATTCGTAGAACTTTTCTAGAATAAGCAACTGGTACAACCTCATCTCTACTACCATGAATCATTGTAACATTAATTTTTAAATTAATTTTTTTATTTAAAATTTTATTTTTTTTACCATCTTTTATAAGCTGATAGGTTATAGGGTATTCGAAATTTCCATGTTTTAAGTTATAAATTCCATTTTTAATTGTTTCTTTTTTCATTTTTTTTGTGAATTTTTTCCACATTAAATTTTCTAAAAATTCAGGTGCAGATCCAATTCCTAAAAATCCCTTAATTTGTTTTTTAAAATCTCTAAATTGATTTAATGACAACCAAGCACCCATACTTGATCCAACTAATATAAAGTTATTTTTTTTAATTATCTTTTTAATTGTATTTTTGATTTCTCTGGACCATTTACTAATATTTCCATTGGTAAATTTTCCTGAAGATTTACCGTGGCCAGTGTACTCTAAAGCAAGAAATCCCAGTTTGTTTTTTTTTGCATATTTGAAAAAAGCTTTTGGCTTGTCACCTTCAATATCAGACATAAACCCATGTAGAAAAACTATATAAAGATTTTTCTTATAATAATTGCTTAAATATCTAATTTTTGCAGTCTTTGATATCTTTAGGTATTTAAATTTATTCATAAAAGTTTGTTACATTAATTTCTTATTATATAGTTCTTTTAAATGTCATCAAAAATAAAAATTTTACAGGTAATTCCAAAGTTAGGATATGGAGGGGCTGAAACTGGGTGTTATGATCTTGCTCATTATTTGCCCGAAAATGGTTTTTGTTCTTACATAGTAACTAGTGGTGGCGAATTACTTAAGTATGTGGACAAGAAAAAAGTAAATGTAATAAGATTGCCAGTACATAGCAAAAATCCAATTTTAATTTTTTTTAACTCAATTATTTTAACGTTTATTATTTTATTTTTGAATATTACAATAGTACATGCAAGAAGTCGCGCACCTGCCTGGTCTTGTTTGCTAGCAACTAAAATTACCAGAAGAAAATTTGTAACAACATTTCATGGAACATATAATTTTAATAGTTCAATTAAAAAATTTTATAATTCAGTAATGTTAAGATCTAATTTAGTAATTGCTGGATCAAACTTTATTTTTTCACACATAAATAAGAATTATTATAAATATTTAAATTCAAAGACAAAATTTTTAGTTATTTTTAGAGGAATTAATATTGACTATTTTGATCCAACAACAACATTAGAGACTGAAAGAGATAAGTTAATTTCTAAATGGAAATTAAAAAAAGATAAAAAAATTATTCTAATGCCTGGAAGATTAACTCCATGGAAAGGACAGGAAATATTTATTGAAGCGGTAAAACTTGTTAATGAAGAATTAGGATATGAAAGTTTTTATGCAATCATATTAGGCAGTGATCAAGGAAGAAATTTATATTCAAAAAAAATTAAAAGGTTATCGGAACAGTATAGGCTAACCAATCAGGTAAAGTTTATAGAGCATTGCAAAAATATGGCTTTAGCTTATAAGATTTCTGATTTAGTAGTTTCGGCCTCAATAAGACCAGAATCCTTTGGAAGAGTTTCTGTAGAAGCTCAATCGATGAAAAAACCAATAATAGCCAGTAATATTGGTGGCTCTAATGAAACTATAGTAAATGATAAAACTGGTTTTTTATTTGATTCAGGAAATTCATACTCTTTAAGTAAAAAAATTTTAGAAGTTTTAAAATTAGATGAATCAACATTGAAATCTATGGGTAATGAAGGTAGAAAAAATATAATTAAAAAATTTAATGTTGAAAAAATGTGTTTTACTACATATTTAGAATACAAAAAATTATTAAATTAAATGCCATTAATTACATTACCAGATGGAAACAGCATTGATTTTCCAAACAAAGTAACAGGATTAGAAGTTGCTAAAAAGATTAGTAAATCTTTATCAAAGCAAGCGACTGTTATTAGTGTTGATGAGGAGCTTAAAGACTTAAGTCATGTTATAGATAAAAACTGTTCTATTAAAATTTTTACCTCTAAAGATAAAGAGGGCTTGGAAACTATTCGTCATGATACAGCTCACATAACTGCAATGGCAGTGCAAGAGCTTTTTCCAGGCACTCAAGTAACTATTGGTCCAGT
>JAPYTV010000093.1 GCA_029941985.1 Candidatus Pelagibacter sp.
ACAGCAGCAGTTACAAAAATTAGAAAATATACTTTAGATTTATATAAAGAACTGGAAAAAAAAGTTGATCATTCAGCTGGACTTCGATTGAATGGCGCACTTTCAATTGCAGAAAATCAAGGAAGATGGCAAGAGTTAAAAAGACAGGCTACAACTGCTCAACTCTACAATGTAGATGTTCAAATTTTGGATAAAGAAAAAATTAATAAAAACTTTCCAATAATAAACACAAAAGATGTTATTGGAGGAATATTTATGCCAGGTGATGGAGCTGCAGATCCTGTTGGGGTAACAAACGTACTTGCTAAAGCAGCAAAATTAGAAGGGGCTCAAATTTTTGAAAAATCTCCAGTAGAAAAAATTCTTACAAAAAATGGAAAAATAGCGGGTGTAAGAGTAAATGGACAAGAAATTGAATGTGAATATATAGTTTTAGCTTCTGGAATGTGGTCAAGACAAATTGGTGAAAAAGCAGGTGTTAGTATACCACTTTATCCAGCTGAACATTTTTATATCATTACTGAACCAATAGAAAATCTATCAAAAACTCTTCCAACAATAAGAGATTTTGATAACAGCACTTATATTAAAGAAGATGCAGGAAAAATATTGGTTGGAATATTTGAAGGAAAGTCTATTCCAGCTTTTGATAAAACAAATAAAGTTCCAGAGGATTTTTCATTTGGTGAATTTCAAGAAAATTTTGAACATTTTGAACCATATTTAAACGCGGCGGTGAAAAGGTTTCCAATATTAGAAACTGCTGGCATAAGAAAATTTTTTTCAGGTCCAGAGTCTTTTACTCCAGATACGAATAGCTTATTAGGAGAAGTGCCAGAAATAAAAAATTTTTTTGTATGTTGTGGACTTAATAGTATTGGAATTGGAAGTGGAGGGGGAGTAGGTAAGGCAACAGCAGAATGGATGATGACAGGTCATATAAACGAAGATATTTTTAACTATGATATAAAAAGATTTCAAAAGTTTCATTCCCAATTAAATTTTATAAAAAACAGAATAACAGAAACGTTAGGAGATCTTTATGGTATGCACTGGCCATTTAAACAACATACAACTTCTAGAAATATAAAAATGGTTCCATATCATGATAAATTAAAAGAGGCAGGAGCATGTTTTGGAGTTTCAGGTGGATATGAAAGACCTATGTGGTTTGCTCATAATGGAATTAAGCCAGAATATGAATATAGTTACAGATTTCAAAATTGGTATCCTGCAGCAGAATTTGAAACAAAAAATACAAAGGATAATGTAGGGTTATTTGATCTAACTCCTTTTTCGAAATTTGAAATTAAAGCAGAGACTGCTCATGAAGAACTACAAGGAATTTGTACAGCTGATATAAAAAATGAAATTGGAAAATGTACTTATACTCATATGCTTAATAGTGATGGAGGAATAGAAATAGATTTAACCGTAGTTTGTTTAGATAAAGATTACTTTAGAATAATAAGTTCAGCTGCAACTAGAGAAAGAGATAAATTTCATATAAAAAAACATCTATCTGATGACATAGAATTAAAAGATGTGACTGAGGATTATTGTGTATTAGGATTATTTGGACCAAAAAGTAGAAATTTAATATCTAACATAAGCAATGATGATTTTTCTAATGAAAAATTTAAATTTGCAACCGCAAAACATATAAATATTGAAGGAATAAACGTTTGGATTCAGAGATTATCATATGTGGGTGAATTAGGATTTGAGTTATACGTTAAAACAAATAATGCAAAAAAAATTTTTGAGTTACTTTTAGATAAAGGTAAAAAATACAATATTTCAAATTGTGGAATGCATGCAATGGACACAATGAGAATGGAAAGTGGTTTTTTGCATTGGGGTCACGATATTTCACCAGAGGAAAATCAATATCAAGCAGGCTTAAATTTTACAATTAGTTATAAAAAAAACATCAATTTTATTGGTAAACAAGCTTTAGAAAAAATTAAAAATACAAACATAACCAAAAGATTGGTTATGTTTGTATTAAAAGATAGTAAACCTGGAAATCCATTACTTCTTCATGACGAACCAATATATTTAGAGGATAAAATAATTGGCAGAACTACTTCTGGAAATTATTCATTTAATTACAGTAAGAATTTGTCTTTTGGATATATTGATACAAATTTATCTAATGAAGAATTACAGAATAAAAATTTATTTATTGAAGTGGAAAAACAAAAATATCCTGCAAACATAGAACTTAAACCATTGAAAAATAAAACAGTTCGACTTTCGTAAAAATACTAAAATAACTTTAGAAATTAAGGCAAAAAAGCAAGCAAACACACAATCAATCATAATTATCAGCGTTTAGTATTGTGTATCTTAAGAATTGGTGGTTAAATTGATTTATGCAAAATGATTATTTGTACAATAAAAAAAATTATAATTTAAATAAAATTAAGAAAAACCCATTACAAGGCAAATATATTCATAGTCAAAAACCAAAAAATATAAGCATTAATACATTGCTTAACAGAGTAAAAATTGATGAAAAAAATAGAAAAATAGAAAATTTAATTTTATTTGGCTTTGTAGTTTTGATTATTAGTGTTGCTGGAATTTTTACGGTTGTTTAAGTTTGCTTCCAACTTCTACTTTACCATCCTCTAATGTTGTTAAATAAATTCCCATATCAAAATGATTGTATGTGATCTTTAGGAACTTAAGAAGGTTTAAAGTATTGTCATTTGTTTTTGGCTTAAGATTAATTGCAACGCATCGTGGAATATTTTTTTCAACTTTAAAAGAAATATTGTTAATTTTTATTATTTTTCCAATCCAATTGCGTTCTTCCCAAGCTTCAATACCATCAATATAAAAATTACCCCTGAATCTTTGAAATTCTATCTTCTTATTAATTTTTTTTTCAAAATCTTTAACACTATTAAGATTTATTAAAGACATAGAGTT
>JAPYTV010000094.1 GCA_029941985.1 Candidatus Pelagibacter sp.
TGGTTGGGGATCTAGTTTCCAAACATTAGACATGGGTGATGCGGGAGTATTATCATTTGACAGTACTGGTGGTGCATTAGTGGGTCTTACTGCTAACGATGACCTTCTGCCAACTGCTTACGAAGAAGCTTGGACTGGTGTATCTGGTGATGGTATCGCTGGTGTAGGAAGTACTAACGTAATCGGTTACAAAAACTCATTTTCTGGTTTTAGTATATCTGCTGGTTACACTAATGGTGAAGGAGCTGGTCAACAAGGTGAAAGTGGATCTTCAGGAGAAGGTGAGCATGGTTCAACTACTGATATTTACGTATCATTGAGCCCACTCGATGGATTTACTATTGGTGCTGGTTCATCAACAAATACTTCATCTAACTTGACTACTAATGCTACTGCTGACACAAAAGAAGTAGTTGGACATGTTGTATACTCAACTGGTCCAGTATCAATTGGTTATAGAATGGCTGAATCAGACGCTGGTACAGGTGGTACAGCTGGAAAAGAAATTGAAAGTTATTCAATTGCGTTTAACGTAAATGATAATTTTGCTATTTCTTATGGTCAACAAGACACTACTAAAAAAGCAATAGGTGCGACAGCAGGTGTTACTGAAGAAGTAGATGGAATTAGTGCTGCTTATACAGTAGGTGCTGCTTCTGTTAGATTTAACCACAGTAAATCGTCTAATGATGGTAATGTAACTGGTGTTGATGATGAAACTACTGAAATAGGTGTTGTATTATCATTCTAGTTAATAGTTTCTAATAATTTATTAAACGGCCCCCACGTGGGGCCGTTTTTTTTATCCCGTTAAATTTTCTAAATTGATAAATAAATCTGATAAGAAAGGTTCAAAATTTTTATTAGATGAAATAGATGACGTATATAATGGTTGTCTTGCCTGAGCCACACTTACAGTTTTGATTAGTCTTTTTGTATTATAGAATTTAAGACAATTATCATTCCAACTTAAATCACAAAAGTTTAATAATTTTTCAATTTCTATATTTGAGTTGACGATCAAATCTTCGTATTTACAGTCAAAAATAAAATTAGGGAATTTTTTTTTCCAAAAATTCATTAATTCATAATAATTTTTATAATAATTAAATAAATTTGATTTGTTGTAGGTCCAATTTTGACTTTCATCGAAAATATTTTTATACAGGGATAAACAGTTATCTTTAGGATCTCTAACACAATGGATTACCTTAGCATTTGGAAAAAGTATCTTAATAAAACCAATCCATC
Source organism: Candidatus Pelagibacter sp. (assembly GCA_029941985.1). Classification (GTDB taxonomy): domain Bacteria; phylum Pseudomonadota; class Alphaproteobacteria; order Pelagibacterales; family Pelagibacteraceae; genus Pelagibacter. The sequence continues at coordinate 1,252 of JAPYTV010000094.1, forward strand.
TAAAATTTAAAGGTGCTTTATCAGTTATATTTTGTTTATTAGACTTAAAATCGTCTATTAGTTCAAAATATTTTGCTGAAATTTTTTTAATCAACTCTTGACCGCTTTCTTTTTTTAAATTTGGTATTTTAAGTATATTTTCTTTAAAAAAATTATTTGTTATTAATTTTTCTAAGTAATTTAACTCTCCACTTCCATACACATCTGGATGAGAAGCAATTATTTGCTCAATTAAACTAGTCCCGGATCTTGGTAGTCCTAAAATAAAAATAATTTTTTTATTAGATTTTTGAGTAACAATTTTTTCATCATAATTATAATTTTCAAAAAAAAATTTAATATCATTAAATAATAGATTATCTGCTTTGACATTATATTTAGATATAGAATCTTTAATTTTGTTGCCCTTTTCTAAGTAAAAAAAAGACTTTTTAAAATCTAATAAATCCTCATATGCTTTTCCAAGAGCAAAATTTAAATTAATTTTTGATTCGTCATTAAGTTTTTTATTATCAATTTTTTGTAACATTTCTTTTAAATGATTATTATTTTTATCATATTTGATGAACCTTCCCATGATTCTATCAACAATATTCATGTTGGGGTCAATTCTTAATACTTCTCTAAAATGAAATTCTGCTTCTTTAAATTTTCCTAAGCTTTGATAAACTAATCCTAAATTATAGTGTACAATTGTAGTGTTATTGTCAATTTTTGCTGCTTTTTTATAAAGAGCAATTGCTGCCTCATGTTTATTTAGTTTAAAATTTAAACTTGCGTAGTTATTGATGGTATTAATATAATTAGGATTTATTTCTAATATTTTTTTATAAAATTCTTCGGCATTTTTAGGTTCATTTAAATCTTTGTAAACATTAGCTAAATTATTCATTGCAGCTAAATTATTATTATCTAATTCAATTACTCTTAAGAATACTTTCTTGGCTATATTAAAATTACCCAATTTTTGATAACAAGATCCTAGTAAATTTAATATAAATTGATTGTTGGGTTGTTTTTTTAAGAGTAAATTTATTTGTTCAATTACAAATTTAAAATTTCCAATGCTATAGTGATTAACTAATTTATTTACCTTAAGTTTAAAATTTTCGAATTTATTATCCATTAGATTTAAATTTTACTATATTCCTTAATATAAGAAATTGATGCATAACCATAGCAGTTTAACATTTTAATTTTTTTAATATTATTTTTATTAATTCCACCAAGTGCTATAGTTTTTCCATTTAATAAATTAGCAAGTATATTAAATTTTGTTACACCTAAAAAATTATTAGATTTATTTACTTTAAAAGTTGGAGCTATGAAAATTATATCTATTCCCTGCCTTTTTTTTTGATTAATTTCCTTAAGATTGTGGGCAGATCCAAGCAATGTCATATTCTTATTTTTTAATTTATAAACAGAAAGAGAATTATTAAAAGCTGGTATATAAGCTCCATCAAGATTTAATTTATTGGTTAAGTTAACATCATTCGCTAAAAAAAATTCTTTTTTAATATTTTTACAAAATTTTTTTATTTCTATGATTTTTTCTTGATTGTATTTTTTTGTATAATTTCTATAGATAATGCTAATATTTTTGTTTAAACTTCTTATATGATCTTTGTTAAAATCATCTATAAAATAAAA
>JAPYTV010000095.1 GCA_029941985.1 Candidatus Pelagibacter sp.
ACTGAATTTTTATCAATAGAAATTCCATATTTTTTTCTAATAGTTCCTTCTTCTGCATCTTTAGGATTAGTTGCACCCATTAACTCTCTGTTTCCTAGTACTGCATTTTCTTTTTCAAGAATCATAACAACTATGGGTCCAGATGATAAATATACACATAAATCATTATAAAATGGTTTTGTTTCATGAACTTTATAAAATTGTTCTGCTTCAGATTTGACTATTTGAATTTTTTTTTCTTTAACAATATTGAACCCCTTATTTTTAAACATCTCTTTAATTTCATTGTCTAAATTTCTCTCTACTGCATCTGGTTTAATAATTGATAATGTTTGTTCTGAATTACTCATAATATTTCTCTATTAGTTGATTTAACAATCTTACCCCAAAACCCGTCGCTCCACCTGGATTAAGGTTTGCGGCCTTTTTAGAAAAAGCCATACCCGCTATATCTAAATGTGCCCATGGTGTTTTGTAGATAAATCTTTGAAGAAACTGTGCTGCAGTAATTGATCCAGCTCCACCTGAATAATTAATATTTTGAATATCTGCAATTGGAGAATTCATTAATTTATCATAATTTTTATGTAATGGTAATCTCCAAACTTTTTCATTAACTTTTTCTCCAGCTTTAAATATTTTATCTGAAAGATTGTCATTATTAGAAAATAAACCAGCATATTCTTCACCTAGCGCCACAATTATTGCACCTGTTAAAGTTGCTAAATCTATAATAAATCTTGGTTTGAATTTTTTTTCTGTAAAACTTAAAGCATCAGCTAAAACTAATCTTCCTTCTGCATCTGTATTTAAAACTTCAATAGTCTTACCGTTATAAGCTTTAACTATATCTCCTGGTCTTTGAGCATTGCCGCCAGGCATATTTTCAACTAAACCAACTACACCTACAGCATTAATTTTTGCTTTTCTTATTGCTAAACTTTGTATTAGTCCTGCAACAACTGCAGATCCTGCCATATCATATTTCATCTCTTCCATAAATTTTGCAGGCTTTAGAGAAATTCCTCCAGTATCAAAACAAACACCTTTTCCTACAAAAGATAGTGGTGCTTTTTTATTTTTTTTATTTCCTTCCCACTCAAGAGTAACAAGGAATGATTCATTTACACTGCCTCTTCCAACTCCCAATAAAGAATGCATACCCATTTTTTTAAGTTGAGACTCGTTGTATGCCGTAACTTTTATGCCTAACTTTCTTAATTTTAAAAGTCTATTAACGTATTCTTTTGGATTAAGAACATTGGGTGGTTCTGAAACCAAATCTCTAGCAAAATTAGTTCCTTCTTCTAATGCTTTAAATTTTAATTCATTTTTAATTGTTAAGTTATTTTTTTTGCCTAATGCATTTATTGTAATTATTTTATTTTCTTTTTTAGATTTATAGATATTGAATTCATAAGATTTTAATTTTAAACCATGTAAAAAATGACCAATAAAATCTTTTCCTGGTTTCGCATTTATACTATCCGAATTTATAGATAACTCTTTTATGTGGTTTTTTTTAATAAAATTATAGAATTCTGCGCCAAGATTTTCTACCTCAAAACTTTCTAAATTTTTTTTAGCTTTTATTAAGATTATTTTCTTTTTAGAATTTAAATCAAAACTTAATATTTTTTTTTTTAAATCGCCTTTTTTTAATATTTCATTAATGTAGGAGTTTTCTGTATTAGAAAAATTTTTTTTTATAGTGCTAATACTGAAGTTTTCTTCTACGAATAGTACGTAATTATTCGGAGATTTACTCCCATTATTATTTAAATAATTAATTTTAATAGACATAAATTTTTAAATACACTCTATACGTGTTCGATGCTATATATGTATAAAATTAATATATTTCAATGAAAAAATTATTATTTAAAAAATTCTTAAAAGATACTTTAAAATTTTTCATTATTATGGGTCTTGCCGTTAGTATAATTGTCTGGGTTATTCAAGCAGTAGGATATTTAGACTACATAACTGAGGATGGTCACAGTTTATACGTTTATTTTTCATATAGTATTTTTAATTATCCAAAAATTATTCATAGAATTTTACCTTTTATTTTTTTTATTTCCTTATTTTATCAAATTTCACAATATGAACTTAAGAACGAATTAATTATATTTTGGACAAATGGCATAAATAAAATTTCTTTTATAAATGTTGTTATTTTATATTCAATTATAATTACATTATTTCAAATATTTTTAGGTTCCTTTCTTTCTCCAATTGGACAAAATGAGGCTAGATCATATCTGAGAAATTCAAATATAGATTTTTTTCCTTCATTAGTAAAAGAAGGTAAATTTATAGATGTAGTAACTAATCTGACTATTTTTATAGAATCAAAGGATGAGTTTGGAAATTATAAAAATATTTTTTTAAATGATTCCTTTACTGGAAGAGGTGGTCCTAAATCACAAATGATTTTTGCAAAAAAAGGTGTTTTGGTTAGTGAAAATAAAAATAGATATTTTCAATTATCAGATGGAGAAATATTTAATACTAATTATGGAAAAATAACAAATATTAAGTTTGATAAAGTAGATTTTAATTTAGCAAAATATGAAACTAACAGTACAACTTATCCAAAAATTCAAGAAACTAGCAGTTATACTTTATTAAAGTGTATATATTATTTTCAGAAAAAAAAATTAAATGAATTTAATGATAAATATATTAAATGTGAACCTCGTCTAATGGATAGCCTCCTACAGGAATTATTAAAAAGATTTTTTAAACCAATTTATTTGCCATTAATAGCTTTGACCTGCAGTTTGCTTATTCTTAAATCAAAGGAAAGTATCAATTACAATAAATTTAAATTTTACCTATTCTCTATAATTTTTTTTATTATTGTAATTTCAGAAATTTCATTAAGATAT
>JAPYTV010000096.1 GCA_029941985.1 Candidatus Pelagibacter sp.
CCAGGTTTTACATGTTGAGTTTTTAGGACTTGCCACAAATCATCTTTGTACTCAATTAACATTCCCACTCTAATTTCACTTGCGTATATTTTCATCTTAATTTTTTAATAGCTTCTAAAGGTTTGTATTTTTTATTGTTCCAAATGTAGCCTGAGATAGCTAAAAAGTTAGCTTTATTCAATAAGAGTTTTTTATAATTGTTTAGTTTTATTCCACCAATTGCCACAATAGGAATATTTGTTATTTTTTTAGCTAAATCTAGTATTTTTATATTAGTTTTGTATTTAACTTTTTTTGTTTTGGATGAATAAAAGGCCCCAAAAGCCAAATAGTCGACACCATCTTTAATTGCTTTATTGGCTAAATTTATAGAGTTGTGACAAGTAATTCCGATTATTTTATTCTTTAATATTTTTCTGGCTTTTTGAATATCCATATCTTTTTGACCTAAATGACAACCATCTGCGTTTAGTTTTTTAGTAAGTGTTGGATCGTCATTAATTAAGAATTTAACATTGTATTTTCTGCAAATTTTTTTTATTTTTTTTCCAATATAAATTTTGTTTTTGTAGGTTTCTTTTTTTAATCTTAGTTGGAAAAAGCTTACTTTTTTTGAACTTAATACTTGATCCAGATCAACATAGAAATCATTGCTTTTAATCTTGTTTGGAGAAATTAAATAAACAAATTTCTTATTTGTTTTATTTTGTTTCAAGTTCTGCTGACCATTTTCCTTGAGCCGCAAGTGTACACATATTAGCTCTGTGGTTAAAAATTTCTTGTGTACCTTTAATATTTTGAATGTCTTTTGACCAAAACTTAAGAGCACCTTGTTGCAATGCTCTTCCATATGAGTAGGTCATAATAAAATTTGTATCATTGTGCTTGTTAATTAAGTTTAAATTTTCTGTTGCCTCTTTCTCTGATTGGCCTCCTGATAAAAAAGCAATGCCAGGCACCTCTGTTGGAACAGATTCTTTAAGACATTTTAATGTCAGTTTTGCTATTTCTTCGGATGTAATTTTTTTATCAGAACTAGATCCTGGTAAAATCATATTTGGTTTTAATATTATTCCAGTCAAGTCAACTTTATGAAGAATTAGTTCTTCAAAACATTTATTAATAACTTCTGAAGTTTTATTAAAACAATCTTCAGCTGAATGGTTTCCATCCATTAATATTTCTGGTTCAACGATGGGAACCATTTTACATTCTTGAGCAAGAGAAGAGTATCTTGCTAAAGCATGTGCATTTGAGTGAATTGATAATTTGCTTGGATATTTATCGGAGATAGTGTAAACGCCTCTCCATTTTGTAAATCTCGCTCCAAGTTTATAGTATTCTTTTAATCTTTCTCTTAAACCATCTAGGCCCTCTGTAATTTTTTCATCAGTTGAGTTTGCTAAAATCTTAGCGCCAGTATCTACTTTTATTCCAGGAACTGCGCCAGAAGTAGAAATTAATTCTGGTATAGTTTTTTTTGAATTTGCAGTTTGTTTGATTGTTTCATCATATAAAATTACTCCACCAATACAATTCTTCATACTTTCAGAAGAAAAAAGTGTTTCTCTAAATAAAAGTCTATTTTCAGAAGTTGATGGAACATTTACACTCTCTAATCTTTTTGTCATAGTTCCTGTGCTTTCATCTGCAGCGAGGATACCTTTTCCATTTGATAAAATTTTTAAAGTGATGTTATTTAATTCTGACATACTAATTTAAGGCCTTTATACCAGGAAGCTTTTTTCCTTCAAGGTATTCTAAAAAAGCACCACCAGCAGTTGAAACAAAATCGAATGAATCTAATTTATTAAACTTATTTATTACAGCAACAGTTTCTCCTCCACCTGCAACAGCATAAATTTTATCTTTAGATCTTTTATTGGTAATAATTTCTAAAATTTGTTTTGTTCCATTGGCAAAGTTTGGATTTTCAAAATATCCGGCAGGGCCGTTCCACAATACTGTATTGGAGTTATTAACTATGTTTTTTATTGATGCGATAGTCTTAGGTCCTATATCCAATATCATATCATCATTATCAATTTTATTAATTTCTTTGATTGTTCCATTTCCATTGAGTTCTTTTGAAGCCACAACATCAAGTGGATAATATATTTGACAATTGTGAGTTTTAGATTTTTCTAATATTTCTCCAACTAGATCTTTATAGCCACCATCACACACTGATTTACCTATATTTATTCCTGTATTTTTAAGCATTGCATTGCCCATACCACCTACAATAATTATGTTATCAAAAATCTTAATTAAATTTGAAATAATTTTAATCTTTGTAGAAATTTTAGAACCCCCAATAATACAAGTAACGGGCTTTGTAATTTCAGAGGTTATTTTTTTTAAGGCATTTATTTCTTCAATAAATTGTAAACCACAATAGGATGGAATGTATTTAGTAATTCCTTCAATTGAAGAATGTGCCCTATGAGAGCAAGAAAAAGCATCATTAACATATATATCACCTAAGCTTGAAATTTTTTTTGAAAAAAAATCATCGTTTCGTTCTTCTTTTTCATAAAAACGTATATTTTCCATCATCATAATTGAACCATTAGGAATTTTATTAATTTCAATTAAAGTTTTTTCATTAATTTTATTTTTGTTAAATAAAACTTTCGCATTTAAAAGATCAGATAGTTTTTTTGAAATAGGCTCTAAGGACATTCCGTTCACAATCTTTCCTTTTGGGCGCCCAATATGAGATAGTATTATTATTTTAGCTTCTTTTTTTATTAATAATTTTAGTGTAGGTAAGATTTTTACTATTCTTGACACTTCTGTTATTGATCCATCTTTCATTGGAACATTTAAGTCAACTCTTACTATTACTTTTTTTCCTTTTAAAATAAGATT
>JAPYTV010000097.1 GCA_029941985.1 Candidatus Pelagibacter sp.
GATTTTAGATCACCATACATTTTCCAATTAGCTATAAAATACATATATTTATTTGTCATAATGAAAAATTTAATCTATAGCTTTGTATTTTACAGATCAATAAATTAATGACACTATGATAAGAAGCTTAAGAAACTTTGCAAAAACTAAAATTGCTGGAATCTTTGTATTTATAATAATTATACCATTCGTTTTTTGGGGTATGGGTAGTATCTTTAATAGTGGCAATACAAATAATATAGCAAAAATTAATAATACAAATATTTCAACTCAAGATTTTATGGATTACCTAAATAATTCCAAGTTAAGCTCACAGGTTATAAAAGATAATTTAGAGAAAAATATACTAGAAGAGTTATTGTCAACTTTAATATCGGCTACCATACTTAATTTAGAAATTAAAGATTTAGATATATCCATGTCTGAAGAAATAATGGTTAAAAGAATTAAAAAAAATAATAATTTTTTAGACGAAAATGGTATTTTTAAAAGAACAATTTATGAAAAATTTTTATTGTTAAATAATACATCTGCACCAATGTTTGAAATAAAATTAAAAAATAATGAACTTGAAAAACAATTATTCAATTATATTAGCGGTGGAATTAGGTCTCCTAAATTTATTCTTAACAAAACTTACAAAGATGAAAATAAGAAATTATATATTGATTACATAGATTTAAAAAATTCTTATAAAAAATCAAATAGCTTTACAAATGAAGAATTACAAAGATTTGTAGATAAAAATTCCTTAAAATTAAAACAAGATTATATTGATTTTTCTTATATTAAAATTACACCAAAAAATTTAGTTGGTTTAGATGAATTTAATCAGACTTTTTTTGATAAAATTGATGAAATTGAAAATAAAATATCAAAAAACATTGACTTTAAAACTATTGTTAACGACCTAAATATTACGCCTATAATAGAAACAAACTATATGAACATTGAAAATGAAAATACTATTGAAAATAAAATTTATAACTCAAGAAAAAATAAAATTGAACTATTGGAAGTTGAAGACACATACATTTTCTATCATATAGACAAAATAAATACAAAATTACCTAATTTAAAAAATGATAGATTTAAAAAACAAATTACAAATCTTTTATATCAAAAAGAAAAATACGACTTTAATCAAAAAATATTAAAAGAAATCGAAAGTAAAAAATTTAATCAAATTTCTTTTAACAAGCTTGGAAATAATTCTATTGAAAAAATTAAACTAAATTCAATAAATGATAATAATAAGTTCGAAATAAACTCAGTCAAAATTTTATATTCGTTGACAATTAATGATTTTACATTGGTTGCTGACGACAAAAACAATATATATGTTGCTAAAATAGTTAAATATGAAGAAAAAAATATTGAGCAAAATTCTAAAGAATTTGATAAATTTACTAAAGATACAAATGCAAGACATATGACCAATGTATTAAAATCTTATGATTATTTTTTAAATAATAAATATAAAGTTATAGTCAATCAGAAGACACTTGATAGAGTTAAAAATTATTTCAAATAATGATAAATCGAAGCTTCAAAGATTTTAAGTTTCGTCACAAAAGAAGCAAAAATCAAATAATATATAAATCAAAAAAAATTAAAGATGATCAAGAAATTCTAAATTTAATTGATAATTTTTTAAAAGAAAAAAATAGTTTTATTTTTGAGTCTGTTGAAAAAGGAGTTATTAAAGGTAGGTATACTATTTTTGGAAAAAATCCTGATAAAATATGGGAGTTTAATAATAAATCTTCTTATTTAATCAGTAATAATAAGAAAAAAAAGATCAAAGGTGAGCCTAAAAATATTATTGAAAACATTATAGAAAATTTTAAGTTTGATACTCCTTCTAGTTTACCTCCTATCTGTTCTTTAATTTCAGGGTATTTCTCATACGACTCAATTAGATACATAGAAAAAATCCCAAACAAATGTAATGATGATTTAAAACTTCCTGATGTAAGGCTATTAAGACCACGAACATTAATTATTCATGATAATTTAAAAAAGAAAATTTTTTATATTATTAATGTTTTTAAAGATGAAAAAATTTATAATTATCAAAAAAAATATTCTGAAATTAAAAAAGAAATTGAAAAACTTTTAACTCAATCTTCTACAAAATATAATCATTTGATACCAAGTATAAATAACAAAAAAAATAAAATTAGGTCAAATACTTCTAAAAAAAAGTTTATTAATATGATTAATAAAGCAAAAAACTACATTAAAATAGGTGATATTTTTCAAGTAGTTCTAAGTCAAAGATTTGAAGCTAAGTTATCTAAAAAACCCTTGGATATTTATAAAAAACTTAGAATAACTAACCCTTCACCTTTTATGTATTTCTTTAATTTTTCTGATTTTCAAATAATAGGCGCTAGTCCAGAAATTCTTGTACGATTAAGAGATAACAAAATCACGGTAAGACCAATAGCTGGTACAAGACCAAGAGGGAAAAACATTAATGAAGATAATTTTTATGCAAAAGATTTGCTTAAAGATAAAAAAGAATTATCTGAACATCTAATGCTTTTAGACCTAGGAAGAAATGATGCTGGTAAAGTATCTAAAATTAATACTGTTAAGGTCACAGAAAGCTTTATTATTGAAAAGTATTCTCATGTTATGCATATTGTTTCAAATGTAATAGGTATTTATAATAAAAAATATTCAAAATTTAAGTCTTTATTAGCTGGTTTTCCAGCTGGTACAGTCTCTGGAGCGCCTAAAATTAGAGCTATGGAAATTATTGACGAACTTGAGTCAACCAAAAGAAAAGTTTACGCTGGAGGGATAGGTTATTTTTCTGCTAATGGTGAATTTGATACTTGTATAGCTTTAAGAACTG
>JAPYTV010000098.1 GCA_029941985.1 Candidatus Pelagibacter sp.
TTATGTGGCTATTCGATTTTGAATCAAAATGTTCTTCAAAATTAAAATTTTTTAACCTTAAGATAAAATCTTCCAAGTGAGATTGACCAGAAGCAGTTTGAGCAGAAGATGACCAATCAATAGGTGCACCCATTTCCATTGAAATAGTATTACTCATCTCTCCAAATCTTTTTTTATAGATTTTAAGTAAGTTTTCTAAAAGTAATAATTTTTCTTCTTTTGAAGTTTCTTTCCATTTAACAAAAGCATTTTTAGCTGCTTTTACCGCAACATTAGTATCTTCTATACACCCTAAAGAGATTGTAGCAAAAGGTTCTTCGTTTGAAGGATCAATAACCCCAAAGTCATTGGTTTTTGATGGTTTGACCCATTTTCCATTTATATAAAAGTTTCTTTTGTCTAACATGCTAAATTATAATCATTTGAAATTATATTTCATACCCTTTTTCTTCAGGTTCATTATCCACAAGCTCCGGTGGAAACCCGTCTGCTCTAAAATCTATATTGTTTAAGTCTTCCATTCTTTTTACAATCATTGAAGACCAAGCTCTAGAACCATATTTTTTTTGACCATCCTTAAAAATTTTGACAATTAATGGAGATATTTCTAAAGGTGTGTTTAATTTGTTAGCCAAATCATTAAATAGACCAGTATCTTTTGAAACTAAATCCATTGTAAAATTAATATTATAGGAACCATTTAAGATTACCTGACTTTCTGTTTCATGAACAAATGAATTTCCAGAAGAAACAGCTATGCCTTTATAGGCTTTTGCTAAATCTAAATTATATTTTTTAGCAACTGTCCAAGCTTCCCCAAGTGCAATTAAATGAGCAGAGGCTAAATAGTTTGTAATTATTTTTAAAACAGTAGCCGAACCAAGCTCCCCAGTGTGTAAAATTTTTCTTCCCATTACAGTTAATACGGGTAATATTTTTTCAAAAGTATTTCTTTCACCACCAACAAATATAGCTATATTTCCAGTAGCTGCACGATGACATCCGCCACTTACAGGACCATCAAGAGGAATAGCTTTCTTTTTTTTAACTTTTTTCGCCAATCTTTTTATTTCAGATTCATCAGTTGTGCTCATTTCTAACCAAATTTTATTTTTTGAAAGACCACTAATAATTCCATCGTCTGCCTCCATAACTTCAGCACAAATTTTAGTTGAAGGAAGACAGGTGATTATCAAGTCTACTTGAGTGGCTAATTCTCTAGCAGAATTTGCAACTTTTGCCCCTTTAATTTCAAAATCTTTAGTGAGATTTTTATCTAAGTCTCTTACAGTTAAGTCAAATTTATTTCTTAATAAGCTTCCAGCTAGTTTACCTCCAACATTACCGAGTCCTATAAAACCAATTTTCATTATAATCCTATATTTTATTTTTTTTTTTATTTATGATATGACTTTTATTATTAAATGTATTTATGAAAAAAATTATTAAATATTCTTTATTAGGATTAATTTATCTATTTGTAGTATTTATTTTAGCTATATTTTTTATTACCACAGCTAAGGCAGATCTAATTAAGCCAAATAATAACATAGAACCTTATCAAGTTGTTAAGATTCAATTGAGAAGTTTAAAAGAAAATGACAGCCCTTCTAAGGATAATGGTATCAAGCAAACATGGGAATTTGCTCACCCAAATAATCAAAAAAATACAGGACCACTAGAACATTTTAAGAGCATGATTAAAGGTGATTCCTATGCTATGCTTTTAAACCATTTAGACCATAAGATTATCCAAATTGACTATAGTGACTTAGTGGCTCTATTTGAGGTGACAGTCCTAGATAAAAATAAAACCTACTATAAATTCAACTGACAAGTTGAAAAGTACACAAAGACGGTATTCTTAATGACTGTTGGTTGACCACAATGGTCTCAGCCCCAATCCCTTTGGGTTCCTCAATTTAAACTAAAAACTAATCGAATTTTGTTTCGTAATTAAATAAAATTTAGTAGTAATCGCATTGATGAAATCTAAAGCTAAAGTTGTTGTTGTTGGTGGTGGAGTAGTAGGAGTTAGTGCTCTTTATCACTTAGTAAAAAAAGGGTGCTCTGATGTTGTTCTTGTCGAAAGAAAAGAATTAACTTCAGGATCAACTTGGCACGCCGCAGGTTTACTACCTTTATTTAATATGAGTTATTCAGTTGGCCAACTTCATAAATATGCTGTCGATCTTTATAAAAGATTAGAGGAAGAGACAGGGCAAAATGTTGGTTTTAGTGTTGTATCAAATATTCGTTTAGCAAGCACCAAAGATAGAATGGATGAGTATCACCAGTACGCAGGTGTTGCTCAAACAATTGGTGTTGATGTAAAGTTTTTAACTCCAGATCAAGTAAAAGAAATTTGGCCTCTATGTCGTACAGATGATTTACTTGGGGCGATCCAACACCCAGAAGATGGATATATTCAGCCTGCTGATTTAACACAAGCAATGGCGACAGGTGCAAGAAATTTAGGTGCAGAAATTTATAGAAATACAGCTGTAGTTGGAATTAAGCAAACCAAAGATGGTTGGATTGTTGAAACTGACAAAGGAACGATAGAATGTGAACACGTAATTTCTTGCTCAGGAAATTTCGCAAGACAAACAGGAAAAATGGTTGGTTTAGATATTCCTGTAATACCAGTTGAGCATCAATATATAGTCACAGAACCTCATCCAGATATTCTAAAAAGAAAAAAAGAAGGTCTGCCTGAAATGGGAGTTTTAAGAGATAGTGATAGCAGATGGTACATGAGAGAAGAAGCTGGTGGTTTAATTTTAGGACCTTATGAAGA
>JAPYTV010000099.1 GCA_029941985.1 Candidatus Pelagibacter sp.
TTAAATTGAACTGGAAAAGTTGCATTTGATACAACTTTTGAAGCTTTGCTTAATAATTCTGTTTTAATATCAGTTGTATAAGGCATTAAGTCATTTCTAGTTTTTATTGCCATTACAATTTCTTCAAGAGCAGCATTTCCCGCTCTTTCGCCAATTCCATTAATAGTACATTCTACTTGTCTTGCGCCTGCTGTTACTCCTGCTAGAGAATTCGCTACTGCCAAACCTAAATCATTATGACAATGAACAGATAAAATAGCTTTATCTATATTGGGCACTTTATTTTTTAGTGTTGTTATAATTTTAGTAAATTCTGAAGGAACTGTATAGCCAACAGTATCTGGAATATTTATTGTTTTTGCACCACAGCTAATTGCAAGCTCAACTGATTTACACATGTAGTCCATATCAGTTCTTGTTCCATCTTCACACGACCATTCTACATCATCAGTTAAATTTCTTGCATAAGTAACACTTTCTTTTATTGCATCCAAAACTTGTTCTGGTGATTTATTCAACTTATGCTTCATATGAAGAGGGCTTGTTGAAATAAAAGTATGAATTCTAAATCTTGGTGCTGCTTTTAATGCTTCATAGCAAGCATCAATATCTTTTTTACTTGCCCTTGATAAACCGGCTGGTATTGAATTTTTTAAAATTTTACTTATCGCTGTCACAGCTTCAAAATCTCCTGGTGATGCAATAGGAAATCCAGCCTCAATTATATCAATTCCTAATTCATCAAAAATTCTTGAAATTTGAATTTTTTCCTCAAGACTCATTGATGCTCCAGGTGATTGTTCACCATCTCTCATCGTAGTGTCAAATATAAAAACTTTATTTTTATCACTCATAACCAGTAATTTTTGAAAATCTATAATACAATCTATAATAGAGAATGCAAAATATTTTGTTAAATTTATATTACAATTAGACTGTGTTAGGTTCTTTCTAGTTATTAGTTATAAATAGACTCAATTTTAGGCATTAGGTGTAAAAGCTCTTTTGTATATTGATGTGTGGGTTTTAAAAATAGTTCCTCAGTACTTGAAACCTCACATAATTTACCATTACGTAATACACCTATTCGATCACACATTTGACGAACAACTGGTAAATCATGACTTATAAATAGTATTGTTAAATTAAGTTGTTCTTGAAGATCTTTCAGTAAATTTAATATTTGCGCCTGAATGCTTACATCTAATGCTGAAGTTGGCTCATCACAAACAAGAAGTCTAGGTTGTGTAGCAAGAGCTCTCGCTATTGATATTCTTTGTCTTTGTCCTCCTGAAAATTCGTGAGGATATCTTGTGGCTGATCTTTTAGATAGCTCAACCGACTCTAATAAATCATTTATATAATCGTCTAAATCTTTATTGGTAATTGAAGAATTATGAAGTTTAATTGGTTCTGCAATAATATCTTTAACTTTTAATCTTCCATTAAGTGAAGAATATGGGTCTTGAAAAATCATTTGTATTTGTTTTCTAAAATTCATCATTTCTTTATTTTTTTTTATTTTAGTAATACAGACATTGTCAAAAAATATTTCTCCTGATGTTGGCTTAAACAAATTAACAATCATTTTTGCAATTGTTGATTTTCCACTACCACTCTCTCCTACTAAACCAAATGACTCCCCTTCTTTTATATCAAATGACACATCATCAACAGCCATTACTGTATTTTTTGATGTTTCTGTAAAAATGCCATCATGAAAAGTTTTTTTTAAATTTTTTATTTTAATTAAATCCTGAAAAATAATTTCTTTTTTATTCCATCTATTTAAAATTTTAATATTTGTTTCATCTTTAATTTTGTTTTTTTTTTCAATTATTATAAATCTTGAAATTTTTTTATTAGTTGGTGGTACTGAGCTAATAAGGCTTTTAGTATAAATTTCCTTTGGATTTGTTAATATTTCTTTTGTGTCTCCAATTTCAATTAAATCTCCATTTTTCATCACTGCAACCCTATCAGCAGTTTCAGCAATTACTCCCATATCATGTGTGATTAATATTACTGCTAAGTTTCTTTCTTTAGTTAAATCTTTAATTAATTCAAGAATCTGAGATTGTATCGAAACATCTAAAGCAGTTGTTGGTTCATCTGCAATAAGCAATTCTGGTTCACAACAAAGTGCTAGAGAAATTACAACTCTTTGTCTCATACCACCAGAAAACTGATGGGGATAATTATCAAATCTATTCCCAGCATCTTTAATACCAACTTCTTTTAGTAAGTTTATAGCTCTGTGCTTAGATTCATCGAAATTTAACTTTAGATGTGTTTGAATAGTTTCTACAAGCTGTTCACCAATAGTTAACAAAGGATTTAACGAGGTTTGTGGGTCTTGAAAGATTAATCCAATTTTTTTTCCTCTATACTTTAATATATCCTCTGGTTTTTCATGAATATTTATTCCATCTAAAATTACCGTTCCATTTGAAATTTTTCCTGGTTCATCAATAAGATTTATTATTGCATTACCTAAAGTACTTTTTCCTGATCCTGACTCCCCAACTAAACCAAGTATTTCGCCTTTTTTAATATCAATATTAATATTCTTAACAGCATAAATGGTCTCTTTTCTCATTCCATAGTTAACGCTTAAATTGTCAATTTTTAAAAAACTCATTAATTTAATTTTGGATTTAGAGCATCTCTCATCCAATCTCCTAAAAGGTTAATTGAAAATGCTAAAATAACTAAAAAAATTGCTGGAAAAAAAGTTATCCACCATTCACCTGAAAACAAGAAATCATTTCCAA
>JAPYTV010000100.1 GCA_029941985.1 Candidatus Pelagibacter sp.
TGGGGTGATGAGTTGTTTTACGCAACTCTAATGACTATCGCTGTTTCAATCACAGCAATGATCATTGGTTTTTTATTTTCACTTATTTTTACACCACTAAAATTATCAAATAACAAATTTTTAAATTTTATTGCAAACTCTTACACAACAGTAATAAGAGGCGTTCCTGAATTATTAGTAATATATCTATTTTTTTTTGGTGGGAGTGGAGCAATAATGTACGTAGCTTCTATATTTGGTTATTTTGAATATATAGAAATTAATGCATTTATTACAGGCTCAGTAGCTATTGGTATAATTTCAGGAGCTTATTCAACAGAGGTTTTTAGAGGTGCAATTCAATCAATAGACAAAGGACAGTTTGAAGCTTGCAAAGTTTTAGGATTTAAAAAATATATCTATTTTTTAAAAGTAATTATGCCTCAAATGTTGAGACTTGCTATACCGAATTTAAGCAATGTTTGGCAAATAACATTAAAGGATACCTCTCTAATATCTGTTACAGGTTTGGTTGAGATAATGAGACAATCCTACATTGCAGCAGGATCAACAAGAGATCCATTATTCTTTTATTCTTTTGCTGCACTTCTATATTTGATGCTTACTTTTTTAAGTATGAAGTTAATTAATAAACTTGAATTTAAATATAATAGAGGATTTTAATGGATTTAACTATAATGGTTACAAGCTTTCCAAAGTTACTAAGCGCAACAGTTGTAACTTTAAAACTTTTATCTTTATCTTTATTTTTTGGTTTATTTATTGGTCTTTTATTTGCAATTTTAAGACTAAATAAAAACCCTATTATTAATAAATTTGCCTACGGATACTCATATGTTTTTAGAGGGACACCTTTATTGGTTCAAATATTTATAATTTATTTTGGCTTAGGACAGATAGAATATTTTAGATCAACTTTTCTTTGGGTTATTTTTAAAGAACCTTATTGGTGTGCAATTATAGCTTTTGCATTAAACACAGGAGCTTACACATCTGAAATACTTAGATCAGCTTTTGAAACAATAAAACCAGGAATTATAGAGGCAGGAAAAAGCTTAGGTATATCAAATAAAATAATTTTTTATAAAATTCAAATACCAGTGGCTATTAGACAATCTTTACCTGCTTATGGTAATGAAATTATATTAATGATGAAAGGAACTTCGTTGGCAAGCACAGTAACATTAATGGATTTAACTGGTGTAGCTAAGTATATAATATCAACAACATTTAAACCAATAGAAGTATTTATTGTGGCTGGAGGTATATATTTATTTATGACTTTTTTAATACACAATTTAATAAAATATTTAGAAAGAAAATATAGTTTTCAATAAGAGGTATACTCTTTAATCTCTTTTATCTTTGAGCCGGTATGAATATTCATTTCCAACTTGATCTTAGCACGGTCATCGTTAAGAAAATGTACATCCCTTGAAAGTTTTATAAACTTTTCTCCAAAATCTGAATTTTTTTCACACATTCTTTTGTCATCTTCAATAACCCATAATTTAGAGTTAATTTCTTTTAAAGATTGAAATAAATTATTAAGTTTATCATCAGATTTAACATTTTGATCTAATTGATTTTTTAAAATATCATGTTCATCATGGATAAATTTTAGTTTTTCAAGGTTTTTAATTTTTTCTTTTTTAATTTCTAAAATAGAAATTTTATCCAAAAGTTCTCCCACTGATACTTCGACTAGAATTTTATTCATAAAATTTTATATTATGTTAAGTTGTTAAAAATATGTCTAATATTTTAATTATCAAACATGGTTCTTTAGGAGATATAGCGCAAGCTTGTGGTGCAATTCAAGATATTTCTGAAAATCATAAAGAAGACCAGATACATTTGTTAACTACAAAACCCTATTTTGAATTATTTAAAAAAAATCCATTTATTCATAATGTTATTTTAGACAAAAGATTATCAAGGTTTAATCTTATTTACCTTTATCAATTAACAAGAACATTAAAAAACTTTAATTTTAAAAAAGTCTATGATCTTCAAAACTCATCAAGAACAACCTTTTATAAAAATATTTTGTTCCCAAAATCAAAATTTGATATCTGGTCTAGTTCTGAAACTACTCTACCAACAAGTATACCAAAAAAAGAATTTGATAAAAACCCAGTTCTAGATAGATTTGATCACCAGTTAAAAACTTCAGGCCTAAATACTTTTAATACTTTAAAACCTGACTTTAGTTGGGCGTGCACAAATATAGACAATGTAAAAAATAAATATGATTTAAAAGAATACATAGTTTTATTCCCTTTTTGTTCGGTACATTTACATATTAAAAAGTGGCCTTACTACAATCAATTAATTGAGCTAATAAAAAATAAATATAATGATAAATATAAAATTGTTGTTGCACCAGGACCTTCAGAAATTAATGAAACTAAAAGTATCAATGGAATATCAATATTAGATGATGAAAAGATATTAAACATTTCACAATTATCTTCTTTAATTAAAGGTAGCTCTTTTGTTGTTGCTAATGACACAGGCCCAGCTCATATGGCAGCGCACTTAAATGTAAAAGGAATAACCTTATTTGGAAAACACACAACAGCACGCAAAGTTAGTATTGAGAGAGAAAATTTTAAAGCAATACAAGTCGATGATTTAAATAAGTTAAGTGTTGAAAAAGTCTTTGAAAGAATATCTAATGTTTTAATTTAGAATTTTTTTATATTCTTCAATTATTTTATCCCATTTAAATTTAAC
>JAPYTV010000101.1 GCA_029941985.1 Candidatus Pelagibacter sp.
GCTCAAATGTCATTAAAGTTTTGTGAATTACAGCCCTTTATGACAAGTGTAATTATTGGAGCTACGACAATGGAGCAGTTGAAAACTGATATAGAAAGTGTAAATGTAAACTTAAGTGATGAAGTTATTAAAGAAATTAATGAAGTTCAAAAAATTTATCCAAATCCATGTCCATAATTAACAGAATAATTATATTTTTTTTTAGTATTTTTATTTTCTCAGTAACTTATGTGTCTGCTGAAGAATTAAAAAAAATTGGTAAATTTAAAGACTGGGAAACATTGGTTTTAAATAAAGATAATGAAATAACTTGTTTCGCTCAAACTAAACCTGTTTTGCAATCTCCTAAGACAAATAAAAGAGAAGCAAGACTTTTTGTATCATTCAGACCCAATGATAAAGTTACTGATGAAATTAGTACAACATCTGGTTATGAATTTAATAGTCAAAATTCAATATTAGCTACATCTGGGAAAAAAAAATATAAATTTGATATTGCTCAAGATGGTTTTGCTTGGATTTCAAGTAACAAAGTTGAAAAAAAAATGATCAAGTCTATGAAAAAAGGTTCTAGAATAATGGTAACTGCATACAATAAATCTGGATCTCAAACAATTGATCATTATTCATTATTAGGTTTTACCAAGGCCTATAATACTGCAAAAAAAAGTTGCACATAATTTTAAATGAAATCAAATAAACGAATTGTTCTCGCTTATTCAGGTGGGTTGGATACTTCAATTATTTTAAAATGGCTTCAAGAAAATTACAAAGCAGAAATTATTGCTTATACAGCAAATATTGGTCAAGAAATTGATAAAAAAAAAATAGTTAAAAATGCAAAAAAACTTGGAGTAAAAAAAATAATAATAAAAGATTTAAAAGATACTTTTGTTAAAGATTATGTTTACCCAATGATAAGGGGGCATGCAATTTATGAAGGTGTTTATTTGTTAGGAACTTCTATTGCAAGACCGTTGATTGCAAAAGACCAAATAAGAGTTGCTAAAAAATTTAAAGCTTATGCAGTTTCGCATGGATCAACGGGTAAAGGAAATGATCAGGTAAGATTTGAGCTTGGTTACCATTATTTTGGACCAAAAATAAAAATAATAGCTCCTTGGAGAATTTGGAAACTTAAATCTAGAACTGACCTAATTAATTATGCAAAAAAACATGGAATACCTATTCCAAAAGATAAAAAAGGAGCTCCACCATTTTCAGTGGATGATAATTTATTTCATACATCAACTGAGGGAAAAGTTTTAGAAAATCCAAAAAATTCAGCCCCAGAATTTATCTTTCAAAGAACAACTTCACCTGAAAAAGCACCAAAAAAATCTTCTTTTGTAACTATAGGATTTGTAAATGGTGATCCAATAACCATTAATGGTAAAAAATTATCTCCTTCAAAACTTTTAGAAAGATTAAATTCTATTGCTGGCAAAAATGGAATTGGTAGAGTTGATTTGGTTGAAAATAGATTTATTGGAATAAAATCAAGAGGTATTTATGAAACCCCTGGTGGAACTTTATTAATTAATGCTCATAGAGCAATTGAATCTGTAACATTAGATAAAGAAACCATGCACAAAAAAGATGAGATAATGCCCAAATACGCAGAACTCATTTACAATGGTTATTGGTATTCAAAAGCAAGATTGAAACTTCAAAAAATTATTGATCTAAAAAGAAATAAAGTAAATGGATCTGTTAAACTTAAACTTTACAAAGGTAATGTTACAATTATTTCAAGACAAACTAAAAGTAACGCCTATTCAATCAAGAAGGTGTCTTTTGAAGAAAACAAAACATTTAATAAATCAAATGTAGAAAGATTTATTAACTTTCATAAAAAGAAATTACGCTAAAAAAATTTTTATTCCATCTAAAATATACTGAACGCTTAATCCTGCTAGAATAATTGCTATTACTCTTGAGATAACACTAATTACTTTTTTATTTATTATATTTGAAGATTTTGAGGCTACATAAAAAATTACAAAAGTTATAACCATTACTAGAAACAAAGAAAATATGCCTACTACTTGGTTTGTAAAATTACCCCCAATATCTGTAACTGAAACGATTATAGAGGTAATACCTGCTGGACCCGCCAATAAAGGAGTTGCCAATGGAAATACACTTATTTTGTCTGAACTATAATTAAGATCTCCTTCTTTTCTTTGTTGTCTTTTGTCAAACAACATCTCCATAGAAATTAAAAACAAAATAATTCCCCCGGCAACAGTAAATGCTGAAAAAGATATATTTAAATAACTTAATATAAAGTTTCCTAGTAATGCAAAAAATAACAATATGATTGTTGCAATCATTATTCCACCCAAAGCAGTCTTAATTTTATCTTTTGTCTCAAGATGCTGAGTTATAATTAAGAACAGCGGTGTATTACCCAATGGATCAATAACAATAAAATATAAGACAAATGTTTTAATAAATATTTCCAACATCGGGTTTATTTATCTATTTAAAAAAGCATTACAACTAAAATTAAGAATCCGTCAAAAAATCTATCTTAATTGATGTTGGTTAGGTTTAATTTTGAGATCTTTTAAAGCACTCAATAGTATTTTTAAGTAAACAGGCTATAGTCATTGGTCCTACACCGCCTGGAACTGGCGTTAGTGCTTTTGCAACTTTAGAAACTTCATCAAATGCAACATC
>JAPYTV010000102.1 GCA_029941985.1 Candidatus Pelagibacter sp.
CTGCTTGGATTATTGAAAAAATGTATTATTGGTCAGATTTAAAAGATAATGACATAGAAAGTGTTTATTCAAAAGATGCGTTATTAACAAATATAATGGTTTATATAGTAACCAAAACTTTTAATACAGCTTCATGGATTTATTACGGAAGAAGAGAAGAGGGTGGACGTTTTTTTCCTAAAGAGTTTAAAAAAATTAAAATACCTACTGGCATTGCAATTTTTCCAGCAGAAATGTCAGAGTGGCCACCAAAGTCTTATGTTGATCGTATTTTTAATATTAAACAATGGACAGAAATGCCTTGCGGAGGTCATTTTGCTGCAATGGAGCAACCAGATTTATTGGTAAATGACATTATTAAATTTTCTAGAACACTTCGTTAATTAAAAAGCATTTAAATTTTTTAAGTCTTCTAAAACATCTTTAGGAATATGAATTTCCTTTTTTAAATTATTTATATATCTATTGAATTTATTTTGTCCTGGATAGAGAATTTCTTTTATACTTTTTATTTTAGGTAATTTTTTTATTGTTTTAATGTTATCTTTAATTCTTGAATTAAAACTATTACCAACAAAAAGATTTGGCTTCATAACAAAAAATAAATGACCAATATTTTGTGGAGCACTAAAATCTGTGAATGGATCTTTTACTCTGCCAGCATGATTTCCACCTGTAAAAACTCCACTTAAAATATCAACCATCCATGCTAGTCCCGACCCCCTAAAACCTGCTATAGGTAATTGAACCCCTTCTAATGCTTTTTTTGGATCAGTTGTTGGTTTACCACTTTTATCTAAAGCTACACCTTCTGGAATTTTTTTCCCTTCTTTTGCTGCCACTCTTATCTTGCCTCTATTGATCATTGATATAGAGGTATCTAAAATAAATGGAACTTTTGAACCTGTAGGTGTTCCAAAACAAATTGGATTTGTACCAAATAAACTTTTTGAAGCACCATGTGGAGCTACAGCAGGTGGAGCATTAGTAAATAGCATAGCAATTAAATTTTTTTTTACAGCTTGCTCAACGTAGTAACCAGATAAACCATAGTGACCACTATTTTTTACAGCAACTAATCCAATACCAGTTTTTTTAGCATTTTTTATTGCAGTTTTAACTGCAAGATCAGCCGCAACAAACCCAATACTATTATTTGCATCAATACAAGAAATAGACTGTGAAATTTTTTTTATTTTAATTTTTGGCTTTGGATTAATTAGTTTTTTGTTAATTCTATCACAATACATCTTTAGCCTAGATAAACCGTGAGAAGGAGCACCAGCTAATTCAGCATTTATTAAAGCATCTGAGCATATTTTTGCATGTTTCGTAGATAGTTTGTGATTAATAAATATTTTTTTAATTAGTTTATTTAAGAGAAAATGTTTCAATGGTATTTAATTTGTTTAATATGTTTTAAATTATATAAATTTATATGAAAATTATTGATACCACAACTTATTTTGAGGAAAAGTTAATGATGAATTTAAGATTTAACATTTTAAATTCTTATGTAGATAATTTTACTGTTTGTGAAGCAAGGTTTACACATAGTGGAAAAAAAAAAGATATAAATTTTAGAAAGACAGATTATCCTGAGTTTGAACATAAAATTACTCATTTAATATTAGATAAAGAACCAGCCGATATAATAAAAAAAAATAAATTAAATACTAATGATTTAAGGTTTAATAGTGTAGCCAGAATAAGAGCACAGAGAAATTATTTAATAGAAGCTTTAAAAGATTATTCACCTGATGATTATATAATTTACAGTGATAATGATGAAATACCTAATTTAGAGGTTTTTGATTTTAAAAAAAATAAAGAGAAGATAATTCTTTTTAAGCAAAAATTATTTTATTATAAATTTAACCTATTAATGCCTAATGTTGACTGGTATGGATCAAAATGTTGCAAACTTAAAAATCTTAAAAGTATTGATTTATTAAGAGCAATAAAAAATAAAAGATACAATATTTTTAGATTCGATACATTGTTTTCTAATTTAAAACACCAAAGTGTTAATGTTATAAATAATGGGGGATGGCATTTTTCGAACCTAAAAAATATTGAGGAGTTAGAGAGAAAATACTTAAATGATGAAAATCATGCGGAATATGAAAAATTAGGACATACAATTAATAATATTAAATTAAATGTCGAAAATAGAACTATTGATTATAATCACACTGCTAAAAAAGATTCTCCTAAAAGATTTGAGTCAAGTAAACTTGAAATTGCAAACCTCTCTTTATTGCCTAAATTTATAAAAGATGATTTAAATAAATTCAAAGATTGGATAGCCCATTAAGATGTTAAAAAATATAATATATTTAAGCCATGTAGAAAAAAATTTGCATAAAGACTCATCTATTCGTCGTTAAAAGAATCTTATAAGTTGTAATAACTGTTACCGCCGTTGTTGATTAGTAAGCGGGAGAAATTATTAAGTGAAGTCAAATTGAAGTCAAATAAGTTTAAGACTCTTGACGCGAGTCTAGAAGTAAGTAGTATCAATGGTTAATGAAAGGTTTTTTAGTTAGCTTATTGATTTGTAATCAATAGGTCCGCAAAAAAAGATTCTCCTAAAAGATTTGAGTC
>JAPYTV010000103.1 GCA_029941985.1 Candidatus Pelagibacter sp.
GCATGCTAGTAAAGAAGTCTTCACTTGCTGGTGTTCCATCTGGAGCTGGAGAAAAGTCTTTGTCAAAATCAAATTCAACAAAAATTCCTTCGTCACAACCAATGATAGTGTCTTTTGCATATACGTCGATAATATCCCACGTAATTGCACCAGCTTCTTTTTGTGCTTTAATTTCTGATAATCCACCTGTGTAGTCTACCCAGTTAACAGGTATTCCTAATTTCTTTGCAGTAGGATCACCATACCCTAATTTTTGACTTTCTGTGTAAGCACCACCCCAAGACGCTATAGTAACTGCGAATGCTGAAGTTGTGATAGAAAGTACAAAAGATAGAGCAAGTAATAATTTACTCAATTTTCTCATTTTCTCTCCTATTTAACGTTAACTTTTTTTTAAAAAAGAAAGTAAAACAAGATCATTAAGATGAGTCAACACTTGATTCAAACAAATTTCCTTTTATTTATGTGATTTTTAATTCACTATTTTGGATCTAGAGCTCTACTATCTTTACTATTCCAACCAACATTAATATCATTTCCCAATTTGATATCCAAATTAGACGTGCTATTTGGAATCTTTAAAATAAATTGATCATTGCCTAATAAGTTAATTCTAACTCTTGTATGGTCACCATGGTAAATAACTTCTTCAATTTTTCCTTTATGATTATTATCCATTTTGTCTTTTGGATTAATCAAAGCTCTCTCGGGTCTTAATGATACAATAGTTTTTTCTCCTTTGGTTTTAACAAAAATTGGATTTGCTAAAATTTCAATACCATTAGTTAATTTAACTTTACAACTATCACCCGCAATATCACTAACTGTTCCCTCAAATGTATTATTTTCTCCAATAAATTCTGCTACAAACGAATTAACAGGTCTTTCATATAGTTCGTCTGGACTCGAAAGTTGCTGAACTTTACCATCATTGAATACTGCAATACGACTTGACATTGTTAGTGCCTCAGTTTGGTCATGGGTAACATATACAACTGTTACACCAATACTTTCATGAATATGTTTAATTTCATATTGCATACTTTCTCTTAAATTTTTATCTAAAGCACCAAGTGGTTCATCCATCAATACAACTTGTGGATCAAATACTAATGATCTTGCAACTGCTACTCTTTGTTGTTGACCTCCTGATAATTGCATTGGCATTCTTGTTTCAAAGCCTTGTAGAGCCACCATTGATAATGCTTTATCAATTTTTTTATCAACTTCATCTTTTGGAATTTTTCTTACTCTCAATGGAAATGCTAAATTTTCATATACGGTCATATGAGGGAACAAAGCATAGTTTTGAAAAACCATTCCAATTCCTCTTTTATGAGGTGGAATGTTTGAAATTGCATTACCGTCTAAATAAATTTCACCATTCGTTGGAGTTTCAAACCCTGCTAACATCATTAAACAAGTTGTCTTACCTGATCCAGAGGGCCCTAACATTGTTACAAATTCACCTTCAGCGATATCTAATTTTAAACCTTTAACAACTAAAACTTTTCCATCATAGCTTTTGTCAACATTATCAAATTTTACGAATTCATTGTTTTTTACCATATTTTTTCCTGGAGATTTAAAACATTTGTGGACTTATTTATCAAGTTTTTTTATTTTATATGCAAATCTCTTGAAAAATTACAGAATAACTCAGATCCATTTTCAGTTACTCTAATAGATTCCGATGCTTCGACACCCCAATCACCAAATTGCATTACTGCAATCATATGAAAACAAACATTAGGTTGTAAAATTGTTTTATCACCTTTTGATATATTTAAAGTATGTTCACCCCAATCAGGAGGATAACCAATTCCAATTGAGTAACCAGTTCTAGATTCTTTCTTTATATTATATTTATCTAATACCTCCCAAAACTTTTGAGCAACATCATTAGCAGTATTTCCAGGTTTGGTTGCTGAAATTCCAGCATTTAAAGCTTCATTAGTGGCTTTCATAGCATCTATCTTTTTTTGTTCTGCTTTTCCCAATAAAACAGTTCTGGCCATTGGTGCATGATATCTCTTATAAACTCCAGAAAGTTCAATGATAGTTGCCTCCCCTATTACAAATTTATCGTCTGTTGCTGTTAAGTGAGATGCTGATGTACCCTTTCCTGTTGGCAACAAAGTTGCAATGCTAGCATATTCTCCTCCAAACTCAGGCGTACCCATAAATAAAGTTTTTTGAATTTCTGCTACAGCATCACACTGCCTAACACCTGGATTAATTATTTCCATTGCTGTCTTCATTCCTTTTTCTGAAATTAAAGCAGCTGACTTCATTAATTTAATTTCTTCATTGGATTTAATTAATCTCACCCAATTTACTAATCTTTCACAGTCCTTTAATTTAGCATTTGGCAAACCTTGTTTAATTTTTTCATAACAATATGCAGTGAAATAATGACTATCCATTTCAAGACCAACAGTAAGATTATCCCATTTTTTTTCTTTAATGATTTCTATTAGATTATCGTAGGGATGAGATGGCCATGTATGAATATATTTTTCTTGATATTGAATAATATTTTCGTCTTTTAAATATGTTTTTATATAAGCGCCACCAGCATCTTGAGCTCTAA